>CAZHPN010000068.1:0-27664 GCA_964534375.1 uncultured bacterium
CGGACCCCGGCCCCCGGCCCCGGAACCCGGAACCTGGACCCCGGCCCCCGGAACCCGGAACCCGGAACCCGGACCCCGGACCCCGACCGCCGCCCCCCGCGCCTTCGGCGCGTCTTGTCTGCCCGTCTGCGTCCGCTCGAACGCGATTTTTTCGGATTCGCCCTGCGCCCCTTCCACTGTAAGAGCGCCCTTCCGGGCGCGATTCACGCGCCGCAGGCGCGGACCGCAAGCGCCAACGGCGCGAAATATAACAGCCTGGGTCGGAGGCCGAAGGCCGCAGGCCCAGGTACGATACGGCGCATTGTTTTTCATTCATTCCGCGCGCCATCGGTGCGCGATACGGGCGCCAACGGTGCGAACCAACGCAACCGACGACTGTTCGCTGTTCGCTGTTCACCGCTCCGCGCGGCCCGCGGCCGATCCGCCGGGGAAGAAGACGATGGGAGAAAAATGGGGGTTGGATCGCACGATTTGCTTTGACGTTCGGGGTCACGAACCCGCAAAGGCCGCGCGCGGAAAACGGACAAAAACGGTTGAATGTCCCGAACGGCTCCCCCAAAAGTGTTTCATCGCCTTACGCGTTCCTTTTTTGTGCCAACTTTCCTAGTCTCGGCCTTTGTTTTTTCCTTTTTTTCTTCGGATTGCGTACGGGCCATCCGCAGACTTTAAAAATCTCTAGGATATCTGGATTTCCTGACTCAATCATCGCCTCGAATATCGCCACGCCTGTTTCATCGCCGTAGCAAATGTCCCTAAAACAATGTGCAATTTGTAAGGGGGCTTCGTGGCGTTGACGGGTGCTCTCGGCTATTGCGGAGAAGTTCTTTTTCAGTTCCGCCGCGGCGATTCGGTGTTCCTCAACGTGTTCGTCAGAATATTTCAGCTGCTTGCGCAAGCCGTCTTCATTTGGGCCATAAAATCCAATGACAAAAAGCATCCCGTCAAAAAGCACCTGCCAACTGGCCGAATAAATATCAGCCCTGGACGGTTCGCCGTCGGCGAACGCCGAAACCGTTTTATGCCACCGCGCAGGGTCGGCCAGCGGTGCTCGGCGTGGCACAGTCGGCAAAAACAAAGTACCCAAAGCCTCGTCCCAAAGAGGCAACGGCCTTAGATCGAAAATCGAAATTACAAATTGGTTAATGATTCTGGCCTTCACCGGGTCGGCAATCAGAGCGGCCCAATTGATATCTGGGTTTTCCGCCCATAGGCGATCGTACATGGAGGGGGATCTGAGAACATGCCTCAACGTCTTGTCTGAGTGCCGCCCCGAAGAGAGAGCAAGATCAAGTGGCATCGCGTGATCAGCCTCTAGCTGTTCGGCCTGACTCATCGAAATTCGAATAACTTTTGAATCGCCGGGGTCCCGTACGGTAACCGGATTCCGTCCCAACTTTCTTGATAGGGCCAAAACGTCCTCCCGCGAAGTCAACCTCCCGGTCGCCTGAATGGCGCGTAGCTGAAAAATTTTCCACAGGATACGACTGCGGCCCTCAACCACCTTCGTAAGTTCTCCCTCAGACATTCTCGTAAGCAAGACTGCCGCTGCAAAGCGAACGGCGGACTTGTTCGGCGAAAAAAGGAGCAGATGACATACAAAATGAGTAAATGGCCCCGACAAGGTAGTCGGGCCGGCAATAGTTGATTGCAGGTATACCAGTGTCTCAAACCAGGTCTTCGAAGCCACCAGATCATCCCACGACGGAAACGACAGCAAAGATGCCGCCAACCGATTCATACCCGGCGATGTTGTTATGGCGTGCCTAATCGTGGCCCAAAGAAGATTAAAATCCGGCTCAAGTTCAGTCGCTTCTGTTGAGTTCAATGCTTGCCCGGCGAAAAAAGACAGCTGCGCTCGCTCGCGTATCGGTCCTCGTCGGCAAAGTTTCCAGGTCTCCGGCAAATCCATCCCCGCCGCAAGAATTACCAGACGAAGACACGTCAATTCTTTCTCCGTTTTCAACCCTCTAGACAACGATCGTGCGGCGCCTTTGAAAGCCTCCCAATTCCCGTCCGTTTTTTCGCGACACGCTCTGAGCATCGCCAGCGTGTCGTGCAAAAGTCCGGAGTCATCCAGGCCCGTGCATGCAAGAACCAATGTCCGGATCACAAGCGTTTTATGCACGACGGCAGACGCGACGCCATCCAACAGCAGTCCGCCAAGAACCTGAGCAACATTTGCGTCAGCCCCGGCGCAAGCAAGAATTTTTTCGACAAGGAACAACTGCGCTTCGTCAGCATATCCCGCAACAAGCAACCGAAGCACCTCTCTCCAACGCGGATCCGCGCAATGGTTTTCTATTTCGGCTCCCCACGCGTCGCTAACGCCATTCAACTCCGCAAGCGTTTTGATTCTGGCTGCGGTCAAATATTCTTGGAACGTCAAATGAATGAAACTAAACTGTCTGTCGCCGATCTCCACGAGGAGGCCAGCGCGATCTTGAACAAACTCAATAAAATCCGTTGCAAGTATGTCCGGGGAGTAATCCGGATCGGGTGGCTTTTCTTCTGATATATGTTCGGATAACACAGCCTTCAGCGCCTTATATGTAACCACTGCCTGTCGCCCCGACTCCTCGCCCCCCATTTCATGGTGCATCCAATACGCGATTGCTTGCATTCTATGCATATTATGCTGATCAACTTTGGCCCGGTGAAGGCGATCCTTCTCGTGGAATTTTGAGGTATGCCACGTATTTAAAAGAGTTTCCGTACATTTTTGATATAACACATGACGCTCGTCCGGAAGTACTGCATCAATCCGATGCACGAGAACCATGATTGTCAAAAGAAGAGGGTTACGTGCCAAATCGCGGATCGCGACATGCTGATCGTTGCGCAATATCGCCAGCAAGCTATCAAGATATTCTTCTCGTTCACGCGGGCTTTCGAACCTCACATTGTACCAATCTTTTACGAATTGTGCGATTTCTTCGTCACGAAGTTTTGCCAATTTGTGATGAACAAAATCGCTTTTGTCGAAGCTGAACGGCCCTTGATAGCCGTAAACCCGTGACGTAACAATAATTGAAGTCCCCGGATATGTTGCCGCAAGATTGCGAATGCGGTTACGTATTTGTATTTTGAAAGTGGGCGACGGTAATTCGTCAACGCCATCAAAAAGTAGAATCGCATTTCCCGATTCGAGGTAATATTCGATAAACTCAATGGGAACCCCACCGATCGATAGGTCCGCCTCTATGTTGGCGCGCATATACTCTATTAGAGAAAGATTATCGTCTGATTTGATCGCGTCGGCATACCGGCGTAGGGTCACAAACACAGGAAGGCGTTCATCGGATATGAATTGAAACCGCGACGCTCTGTCCGGCTTCCACGAACGCCGTTGAAGCGCTTTTGATCTCCCCAGCAGGGCTAGAAACTTCAAAAGAGTCGTTTTCCCAGAGCCGGGATCCCCAAGAATGACATGGCAAGACCCGAGCGCAAGAAAATCGACCGGATCGCGGCGAGGCGTATTGGGGTCATTTTCATCGGCATCGTTTGCAATTGCCGAAAGCGGGATATAGATTTGTTCTATAGGGACAGCATGCGTCGACTCTTCTTTATAAACTGACATCCCGACGAATTCGATACGACCGTGCTCTTCGACTATCGCTTTATCATATTGAGCGCGTATACCATTTATCGTTTTCTTTCGTTCGACGCCATTTGGATACAGTTCGGGATAATAGTAGAGCCCGATCGAAGGGATCTGAAGAAAGAGGCCTTGAAGGTGCGTGTGACCCCAATGTTCAATATCGAAGTCGCAGCCGACGTCGTCTCTAAGTTTTTTAAACCATGAAACGTCGCCGGCGTCTTTCCGACCCGACGGTTCGACGAAATCCTCAGGAGTAACAAGAATCCATTTTTTTAATCGTAGCCTGTCCTTTGGTGGTATTCTTTCGTGCTCAGGAGAGTCTTTTGACTTGCCGGCGGCGCGAATTAGCGATTCTTTTATCTCAGCGCGATGCGCCGCGCTCAAAGGACACGGAAAAAATTTGTGCTGATAGCCGACGATGCCATCCGGTTTCTCTTCATACGCATCAAGTCCTTGAACGTCGCCTGCACGGTCGTCGAAAAGGGTAATCGATCCTTCTTCCCTGCGTCGGGTGTGAAAAAGGAGCAAATTGACGACTCGGGCAAACTCCCGCCCGCTTGACGAACTCCTCGGGGGCAGGATGGTGTAAAGACTTGACACTTCGGGAATTCGTTGCCTCATCCTCGCGCTCACACGCAGTCTCGCAGGCTCGTGCTGCTGGCCTTTTGTTTTTTTGCCACTTGGTTCGCCGATTTTTCCTGTCATGGCGTCATCTCCGAACGCAAATCATCGCGTTTGCAAACTGTACGGTGAAATTCCGGAACACAACACCTATTTCCCTCCTCACTTCGGCCGTCGTCCCGCTTTCCGGGGCCAGAGCGGACGTTGAAGCAACCGTTCGGAGGCTTCAGGGGGGACAAAATGCTTAATTCGGCCTCCCGTGTCGGATTCGTCAAACAATCGCACCTCGCCTCGCTTGTTTAACATGTTTCGCATCCCGGATTGTCAATGATTTAATATCAGCGTCCGCATCGCGGCGCAAGGGCGCGGGGTTCCGCCTTCGCCAAGGCTTCCCGACTTCGCCAAGGCTTGGTCACGTCAAGCCCCGCGCTCCCGGGGCGTCGGCCCCGCGGTGCGCGGCCGATGAGGGCACAGCGCGCTGTGCCCCTACGCCGGACCGCGCCTGCGGCGCGGGTAATTTTCGGGGCCGGCCGGAGCGCCGGTCTTCAGACCGGCCCTGGGAGCGCCGACGCCCCCGTCGGCGCCGAAATCATAAACGCCGACGAGGGCGTCGGCGCTCCCGGCAAGGCGCGGGGCGGGTCGGAGCCGAATTTCGAATTGCGAATTGCGAATCGCGAATCCCGCGCGTTGTTCGCCGATGGACGCAACATGAACCGCCGGGTTCCGGGGTCCGGGATCGCAAATGGCGAATGGCGAATGGCGAATGGCGGGTAGAAAGTCTCACGCGGAGACGTGCAGAGCCAAGCAGAGCCGACCCCGAAGCCCGAATCCCGAATCCCGAATCCTGGCGAATGGCCCTCACCCCGGCCCTCTCCCAAAGGGCGAGGGAGAATGGGGCCGCGCCCGCGGCGCGGTAATTTACGGGGCCGGCCGGAGCGCCGGTCTTCAGACCGGCCCTGGGAGCGCCGACGCCCCCGTCGGCGTCGAAATCATAAACGCCGACGAGGGCGTCGGCGCTCCCGGCAAGGCGCGGGCAAATCGAAAAAAGTCGCTCCCAGGGCCAGACGTGCCGGCCGTGTAGGGGCAGGTCCCCGAGCCTGCCCCAATGATAATGCCTGCCGGCGCCGGCACATAAGAAGGCGGTTGTCGCGTCCGGGCTTTCCGCGTTGTTATTTTGATAGTATTTAATACTCGCGAAGGGCGTCGAACGCCGTTTTCCCTACCGCGAAGGCCGGTATATGGCGGTCCGACGGCGGTCAAATTCAGTAAAATTACGAAACAAAGCCAATTTCGCTCTGCTTGACGGCGACGGCGAGGGAGGCGATCATTTTCCGCCTCTGGGCGGAAGAAAACGGACCGGCGGCGAAAGGCGACGTGATGCGTTTCTGGCTTTGCGTGCTGTTGATTCTGGCGAGCGTCGCGGCGGTTGCGTGCGGCCACGGGGCAAGCAGTTCGGCGAGCGCCGGCGGCGACGACGACGACGACGACAATAACGATGCGTCGCCGCCCGCCGATGACGACACGTACCCGCAATGCGACCAGCGGGCGGGCTCGCCGATGTTCACGATTCACATCGATCCATCCGACAAGGGCCGCGTGTTCGATGGCCTCGGCGCGATCTCCAGCGCCGGCAATTCCCGCTATTTGATCGATTATCCCGAGCCGCAGCGCAGCCAGATTCTCGACTACCTGTTCAAGCCCGGCTACGGGGCGGCGCTGCAGATTCTCAAGGTCGAGATCGGCGGCGACGCCAACAGCTCCAGCGGCGCCGACGCCAGCCACATGCACACCGCCGACGATCTGAATTGCGACCGCAGTTACGAATGGTGGTTGATCGAGGAGGCGAAGAAGCGCAACCCGAATATCAAGGTTTACGGGCTGGCCTGGACCTCGCCGAGTTGGATTCTCGCGCCGTTCTGCTGGTCGCCCGAATATATGGATTATCTGCTGGCTTGGATCGACTGCGGCCAGACGCACGGCTTCACGGCCGACTACCTCGGCGGTTGGAATGAGGGCCTGTGGAACCGCCGCTGGTTCATCCGCCTCGCCGCGGAGATCAAGAAGCGTGGGCTGCCGACCAAGATCGTGGGGGCGGACACGCACGGCGACTTCGGCTGGCTCTTCCCGGATTTGCTCGCGCTCGATCCGGGCTTCGCGGCGGCGATCGACGTCATCGGCGTGCATTATCCGTGCAACGACACGGGCTGCACGTCGTCGGCCGCGGCGATCGGCCTGGGCAAGCCGCTGTGGGCGAGCGAAGACGGCGGCAGCGCGGCGGTCTGGGCGCGCAACATCAATCGCGGCTACATCGACGCCCGGTTGACGGCGCACATCAACTGGCCGCTGGTCGCCGCGGACTCGGACGGGGCCGCCATGGCCGGCGCGGGCGTGCTGCAGGCGAACCAGCCGTGGTCCGGCGCGTACACGATCGATCAGCAAATCTGGGTGTGGGCGCACCTCACCCAATTCACGCAGCCGGGCTGGCGCTATCTCGACGGCGCGGTCGGCTATCTGCAAGGCTACCGCCGATTCGGCAGCTACACGACGCTGATCTCGCCGGACGGGGCGGATTTGGCGGTCGTCATCGAAACCACGACGGCGATCGGCGACCAGTACGTCGAATTGGTGCTGGACGGCGCCGCGCCGCAGAAAACGCTGCACCTGTGGGCGTCGGACACGTCATCCTCGAACAACGACGACTATTTTCTTCACTCGTGCGATGCGACGCCGAGCGGCGGGGTCGTGCGCCTGTTGTTGCAGCCGAATCGTCTGTACACGCTCTCGACCGTCGGCGGGCAGGGCAAGGGAACCGCCGCCGGGCCCGCGCCGGCGCCGTTCCCGCTGCCGTACGAAAACGACTTCGAGAGCGACACGCTCGGCCGCGAGGCGCGCTGGCTGGTGACGCAGGAGGGCTCGTTCGAGGTCGCGCCGTGCACCGGGCGCACGGGCCAGTGCGTGCGCCAGACCACGCCGGAGTTGCCGGTTTTCTGGGGCGGCCTGCAGATGATCGATACGCCGTTCACGCTCGTCGGCGACGGCAACCTTGCCGATTACACCGTCACGGTCGACGCCATGCCCGAAACCGACGGCACGATCCGCCTGCTCGGCCGCTACGCCGCGCAGGTGCCGTTTTATCTGCCGCAGCACACGGGATATGAATTCTCGCTCGCAACCGACGGAACGTGGGAGATTCGCCGTGTCGATTTGGACAATGCCACGGTCCTCGCTTCGGGAACCGCCGCCGCCTGGCCGGCCGGCGCCTGGCGCACGCTCGCGTTGTCGATGAAGGGCGATCAAATCACCGCCTCGGCCGACGGCGCCGCGCTGGCAACGGCGACCGATGCCACCTACGCGACCGGTGTCGCCGGATTCGGCCTGGGCGGGCATCCGGGCGCCGGCGGCTACTTCTACGCGCAATTCGATAATTTGGAGATTGCCGCCGAGTAGGCCGGGTCGCCGGGCGCCTCGAGGAACGGCGGACTTATCGGTTCCGGTCGTAGTCGTCCGCGAGCCGCACGATGTCGTCTTCGCCGAAGTAGTCGCCGCGCTGGATTTCGATGACGATCAGCATCTCGGCGCCCGTGTTGCGCAGGCGATGCGGCGCCTCGACTGGGATGTCGAGCGCCTGGCCGGCGGCGACGGGAATTTCGTCAACGCCGCGCGTGACGACGCCCTGGCCCACGACGACGAACCAGTGCTCGGCGCGGCGGCGATGATATTGCAGGCTCAGCCGGTGTCCGGGATTCACGGCGAGCCGTTTCACCTTATACGTCGGCTCGTCGAGCAGAACCTCGAACCAGCCCCACGGCCGATGGCTGATTTCGCCGCCGGAACTCATGCCGCATCCTTGCTAGGCGAAGGTGTTGCCGCCGCACATCGGGCAGCGCCGGCGGATGCGGGGCACATCGCCGCGCCAGCCGCACGAGGCGCACTGGGCGTTGACGGTGTCCATCGCTTCCACCGCGCTTTTGCCGGCGTCGCCGAGGAAGAGCAACTTGATAATGGAGCCCAACGTGCCGAGCGCGAGAGCGGCCGTCACCCCGAGCCAAACCGAATACTCGACGGGCCAGATGCCGTGCATGTCACGCCTTTCCCCACGCCTGATTTGCGCCGGTCTTTTCTAGCAACCGCCCGGCGCCCTGTCAACAAACGAGGCGGACCGGCCTCACAGGAACCCGGCCAGTTCGGCTTCGAGGCGGGCGAGCGGCATCGCGCCGAGCACCTGCTTCACCGGCTGGCCGTTCTTGAAAAGGAACATGCACGGAATGGACCGAACGTCGAACGGCGCGGCCGTCTCCGGAAACTCCTCGGTGTTGAGTTTGACGACCTTGACGGCGCCCGCGTGTTTGGCCGCGAACTGGGCCAGCACCGGCGCCATCGCCTTGCACGGGCCGCACCAGGGGGCCCAGAAGTCGACCAGCGTCGGCAACTCGCCTTCCAGGACGTCGACTGGAAAGAGCTTGTTGTTGGTGTCGATCGGCCGGTCCGGCGCGGTCAACACGGCTTGGCACTTGCCGCAGCGCGCCTGGCCGGCGCGCAAGCGATCCAACGGCGCCCGGTTGGCGGCGCCGCACGAGGGACAACGGACTGTGTCGGGCATGGTGAAATCCTCTTGTGGCTACGTCCAAAAGCCGCCCGGCGCCGCGCTTATTGGCGATCGCGCAGAATCAGCAGGCGGATCAATGTCAGAATCGCCGCCAGCGTTGCCGCGACATAGGTCATGGCCGCCGCCGACAGAACCTTGCGTGCGCCGCCAATCTCGTCCGGATGCAACGCGCCGCTGCCTTCGAGCACGGCGAGCGCGCGCGACGAAGCGTTGAATTCGACCGGCAACGTCACGACCTGAAACAACACCGCGAAGCTGTAGAGCAATATGCCGATGGAAACCAAGACCGGGATATGAAACAGAAACCCCCCGAGGAGCAACGGCCAGAGCATCCCCGAGCCGAGGTTCGCCACCGGAACCAGAGAGGACCGGACGCTCATCGGCCAATAGCCGTCTTTGTCTTGCAGGGCATGGCCGGCCTCATGGGCGGCGACGCCGAGCGCGGCGAGACTGGGCGAACTGTACACGCCTTCCGACAGGCGCAGGACCTTGCCGCGCGGGTCGTAATGGTCGGTAAGCTGGCCCGCGATCGGCTCGACGGCGATGTTGGACAGCCCGGCGCGATCGAGCAGGTAACGAGCGGCCTGCGCCCCGGTCATGCCCGAGGCGGCGCGAATTTTGCTGTATTTCGAGAAGGCGCTGCGTATCTTCGCCTGCGCCCAAATACCGAGAATCAAAGCGGGAATCAGCAGGATCATCGTCGGATCCCAGAAGAACAGCGAATGCGGCGCAACCATTTCGAACTCCTCCTTCTCGGCCCGAAAACCTAACCACGGGCCGCATTGGTTTCAAGCAACGGCGCGACCAACCGGCCGTTCGGCGCGGCGTTGGCGCTCGAACGCCGATCACCTCAGACACATGTTTTTTTGAAAAAAACCGCTTAAGGTAAACATATACTTCTTCGACTATTAATGAAAGATTATTGCGTGACAGGGAAGCAGCTTCAGTACAATGATGGCCAACGTTGAGGCAACGTCAATGTTGTGCGAGTGTCCGTACAAGACCAAGTGCCCGTACTATCAGAACACGATTGGCTTGCCGCTCATTTCATGGGAAACGGTGCTTAACGCGTATTGTCTTGGAAAGACGGAAGAGTGCGCGCGGTTCGTGATCTATCGCGAACTGAGCGCCAGCGGCGTCCCGGTGGATTTGCGTCCCGACCAGCAGGGCCGGGCGCATGACATTTTGTCCTGTTCCTTTTATAGCTGACGCGGGACATGGTCGCAGATTCGCCGCTTCGCGCCGCCGGCGCGAGGTGAGGTGGGGTTTCGCCTGCGACCGGCATCACGGCGTGCGGCTGATTTGATTTTGGCCCCCCTAATTCGAGGTTCGCCGTGCCGCGGGTTGAGGTCGCCTTGGCCCGCGCGCCAATTGTTTCTATAATGGCTTGCACGTTCGAACGTTCTCGAGGAGTCCGCCATGCGTCGCTTTGCGCTGTTGCTTCTCGCCGTGTTCACGGCATCGTGTTGGGCCGCCGCCGTCGAGGCGCAAACCATCCGTGAAATCCAGGACGCGATCGCCGCGGCCGGCGCGAATTGGACCGCCGGCGAAAACGAAGCGTGGGATCGATTTGCCGCCGGCGGCTGGGGCCCCAACGACGCCGGGTATCCGCTGCTGGACGGAACCGAGAACTATTTCCAACCGCTGGGCTTGAAAGACCTGCCGGCGACTCTGGATTGGCGGAACTACAACGGCAAGAATTACATCACGCCGATCAAGGACCAGGGGAACTGCGGCGCGTGCTGGGCGTTCGCGACCACCGGTCCGATCGAGAGCCACATCGCCATCGCCGAAAACCTATCCGATCCGAAGCTCAATTTGTCCGAGCAGGATTTGCTCAGTTGCTGCCAATTGCCCGGCTGCCGCAACGGCTGCACCGGCGGCTTTACCACCTCGTCGTTCGATTATGCGCGCGACGACGGCCTGTTCGACGGCGCCTGCTTGCCGTATTTGGCCATCGACACCATCCCGTGCGACAATCGGTGCGCCGATTGGCAAAAGCGGATCTACAAGATCGACAGTTGGGCGCTCGTCGGCCCCGGTCTGCAAGGCGTATTCCCGACGCCGCAGGAAATCATCGAGGCGCTGCAACACGGGCCCGTCGGCACGAGCATGATCATCTACAAAGATTTCTATTCGTACACCGGCGGCATTTATCAAACGGTCATCGGCGCGCCGCAGGGCATGCACGCGGTCACGATCATCGGCTACGATTCCGACCAGGAATATTGGATCTGCAAGAACTCGTGGGGCGCCGCTTGGGGCGAGAACGGCTTCTTCCAAATCAAGTGGGGCGCGGGCGAGATCGGCATGTTGACGATTCTGCCGGTCTACACCGACCAGGGGCCGACCGGGGATGACGACGACAACGACGACAATGACGACAACGACGAGGACAGCACGCCCGACGCGCCGCACCACGGCGAAGGCACGAGCCACACCACTACCACTGGCTGCGGCGGCTGAACCGACGCGGCGCCTACGTCCGCCCGTGCGCCGCTACGCCACGCCGGTGTAGCGAAACGTGTAGCGGCTCGGCCGCGGCGTCAGCTTCTCGCGGGCGACGGCCGCTGCGCGGGCAACCATGCGCCGCGTGATCAACCCGTCTTCGAGGCGGAACGACCGTGCGTGTTGGTCGGGCAGGAAGCCGGCGAAGAAACAGCGCACCTTTCGATTGGCTTTGAGAGTCGCCAACATTTCGCCGCGGATGAGGCCGTCGGACAGGCGCAGCGACCTCGCATTCGGATCGGGCGCCAGGTGGCGGAGAGCGGAGCGGAGGCCGATGACGATTTTTTCCAGCACCAGCGAACCGCGTTCGAACTCGGCGACCACCAGCGGGTTTCGCGAATTGAGGCGATAGGCCAGCCGAAAACAGCGCCGCGCGGCGAGCAGTTTCTTCTGTTGTTCGCGCAGCTTGCCGAGCATCAAGTAGCCGTCCCAATCGTCGGGCTCCAATTCGATGACCTTTTCGATCACCTGCGTCGCGAGGCGCGATTGGCCGGCGGCAAGATAAGCCTTGGCCGTCAGCTTCAAAAGGAAGGGGTTGTTCTTCTCGTGCTGCATCACCTTGCGAAGGCACACGGCGGCGTCTGCGTTCCGGCCGTTGCGCAAGTGTTCCAAGCCCTGGCGATAGATCGCCTCGCGCGCCCGAAAGTCCGTGGGCATTTGGAACGCCGCCTTGGCTTTGAGCGCATGAATCGTCGCTTGGTCCGTCAGCCGCAACTCGTCGTATTGCCGGCGCTTGGCGGCGTCGGACAGGACGAGATACGCCTCTTCGATCGCGCCCATTTCCTCGCGGCAGTTGTCGGTCGGGTCGTCGGCATCCCACTCGTATCGGCATTTTTGATCAAGCGCGACGTAGGCCTCCTTGATCTTCAACGCGCTCGCGTACTCCGGGATCCCCAAGATATCGTAGTAATTTGGCAGTTCGTCTCGCGCCGGCATTTGCTTGCCTTTTCATCCGGCGAGCGCGTCCTCCCGGTTCCGCCCGCCGCTCGCGTGGCCCGTGCGGCTCCGTCGACGCCCACCGTCCGACCGCCGCTGGACGCGCCGAGCTACGCGTCCGCTTTCGAATGATTCAAAATCGGCGCCAAACGCGAAATTAATTCGCCTATTGAATCAACCGGTTGCCGGACCCGCCGGCGGTGCACGAAAAACCGGCCGGAAATCGGGTAACGTTGCGTTACGGCACGTAACGTTCGCGCGTCCGGCCGGCGCCGGTTTTCGTTTGACCGGCGGGCGACGGGCCGGTATACATGCAGTCGGGTTCCCATGAGCGACACGCCCAAAATCACGGTCATCGTGCCGTTTTACAACGCGCACGAAACGCTCGCCCGCTGCCTGGACGCGATTGTGCGCGAGTTGCCGCCGGGCGGCGAGGTGATTTGCGTCGACGACCGCAGCACCGACGATTCGGCGCAGATCGCCGCGCAATTCGACGTGCGCTTGGTGCAGATGATCCGCCGGTCGGGCGCCGCGACGGCGCGCAACCTCGCGGCATCGATCGCGCAAGGCGGTATTTTTTTCTTTCTCGACGCCGATGTGATCGCCCCGCCGGGCTTGCCGGCGCGGGTCGCCGCGGCATTCGCCGACGATCCGGAACTCGACGCCCTGTTCGGCGCGTACACGATCTTCCCCGAGGCGGAGAATTTCACGTCGGTCTACAAGAACCTGGTGCACCACACGACGCATCTGACGAGCCGCCGCGAGGCCTCCACCTTTTGGTGCGGCTGCGGCGCCATCCGCCGCGAGGCCTTCGCCCGCGTCGGCGGTTTCGACGAAAGCTACGCCGCGGCGAGCGTCGAAGACATCGACCTCGGCTATCGTCTGAACAAGACCGGGGCGAAGATCCGGCTCGATCCGAGCCTGCGCGTCTCGCACGCCAAACGGTACACCCTGCGCAGCCTGATTCGCTCCGACCTGCTCGACCGTGCGGCGCCGTGGGCGAAGTTGATGGCGCGGGAACGGGTCTTCAAGCTCGACCTCAACCTCAAGCTCGCGAACGTGCTCTCCGGCGCCGTGCTGGCGTTGGCCGCGGCGGCCGGAATCGTGCTCGCCGCGCTGAATCCGCCGGCGCTGGCCGCGGCCGCACTGGTCGCACTAGTCGTCTGCGCGGCGCTGAACGCCCGCGTGCTGTGGTACGTCGCGCGCCTGTGCGGTTTTTGGTTCTCGGTGAAATTCTTCCTCATGTACGTGGTGACGTACTTCTACAGCGTCATCGGCCTCGTTCTCGGGTTGGCCGAATACCTTCGCGAACGATGGCGGCGGGACAGAACCGCGTGACCCCTGCTTTACGGACTTCTGAAACACTGTTCAATATTGCTTGACTTTATGCAAGACAACGTTATATATTGAATCGATTCAACGGCGGGAAATGCAAATCAGTAATTTTCATGAACTTTCGCGACGGAGGTCGCTTCGGCCATGCTAATCGAATTCAGCGTCGAGAATTTCAAATCTATTAAGGACCGCGTCACACTCAGCATGTTGGCCTCGAACGCCACGGGCGAGGATGAAGGCACGAATCAAAACGTGATTGTCGACGTCGGCAAGCCGAAACATCGGCTGCTGAAAACAGCGGCAATCTACGGCGCAAATGCATCCGGCAAATCGAATCTGATCGAGGCGATAAGTTTTTTCTGCAATTTCGTCAGGGATTCCGCGAAGGAAGGTCAGTCTGGTGAGAAAATTCCCATTGACGTGTTCCGGTTGGACGCACGTTGCGCAGCAATGCCTTCGTCGTTCGAGATTGTCTTTCTCCGTGAAAACATCCGGCATGAATACCGATTTGTCGCCGATGGCGAGAGAATCCACCACGAAAGACTGCGTGATTATCCGAAAGGACAGCCGCGAAAAGTCTTTGAGAGACGCTGGGATCCTGGGGAAAAGACATACGCTTTTGAAAAGGGCTCGGGGTGGATTGGGGAATGGAAAACCCTTCAGGACCTGACGCGACCGAACGCTTTGTTTTTGTCCGTCGCGGCGCAACTGAACAACGAACTTGCGGGCCGCATCGTCGAATGGATTGGCGGCAACATAAAATTTCTGGGATTATTCCCAGAAGATAATACCGGGTATTATTTTACACTGATCCTGGCGCAAGAAAACCTTGGAATTCACAATGCAATGTTGAAATGGCTTAGGCATGTTGATCCGGGAATTGCGGATTTCGAGATCAAGTTCGACGAATTCGCTGCGTTTGGGGATTCCACCAGCGTTTATCCGGTGAAAACCAAAACGGTCGTCACCATTCACCAAGGTGTCGCCCCCGACGGAACCGCAAAACCAGTCCTTTTTCGGCTTGAGCAAGAATCTCATGGAACGCAGAGGTTCTTTTCCCTTTTATTTCCATTGTACGTTTCTTTGGAGTCGGGCTTCACGCTCGTCGCCGACGAGTTGGACACGCGGCTTCACCCGCTGATCACGCGATGGATCATCAATCTCTTCCACGACCCGAAAACCAACCCGCACACTGCACAGTTGGTATTTGCCACGCATGACGCGGGTTTGCTGGGCAAGAGACTTTCCCGCCGCGGCCAAGGTACGAGAACCGACCGGCCCGATGAAGAATCGGCAATCGCGGCGGATGGTTCGAGAAGGCGCGGCGAAGAATTATTCCGTCGCGACCAGATTTGGCTGACCCACAAAGAAAACGGCGCGACGCGTCTTTATTCGTTGTGGGACCTTCGCATCCGGAATACCGAAGATCTGCGGGCCAACTATTTGTTAGGGCGATACGGCGGCGTGCCTTTCATCGACGAGTTGGATCCTTAGGGAGACGCCATGACGACGCGCAAACGCCGCCCAACGCGAGACAGTATTTCACGACCCCGGAACAACATCGGGCGTTTCCCAAGACGCAACATGTTGATCGTTTGCGAGGGAGAGAAAACCGAACCGAATTATTTCGATGACGTTCGTCGTTATTTCCACGTACAGCGCGAATTTTGCATCGTGATCGGCCGATGCGGCGATCCTCGATCGGTCGTCCAACGCGCCAAACGCGAAAAAATCGCCGCAGAAAGCATCGATGAGCCGTTTGACGAAATCTGGGTCGTCTTCGATCGTGACGATGTCGCCGGCGTCGAAAACGCCATCCAAATGGCCCGCGACAACGACTTCAACGTCGCGTTTTCGAACCCGTGTTTCGAGTTGTGGTACCTACTGCATTTTCGCGACCAGACTGCCCATCTGAATCAGCAAGCAGCCAAGAGAGCCATGCGGCAATGCATCGAGGGGTACCGCGAGAGCCAGGCAGGCTTGTACGAGGAATATTTTCGCGACCGTGAAAATCGTGCGATTGCCCGGGCCGAAAAGCTGCGGGCCAGGTATGACGACGAATTGAAATGGAGCGGGCGGAACCCATTCACGACCGTTGACCTGCTCGTAATTGCTATCGCGGAGTCTTACGGCCCGGCGCCGGCCTCGCCCTCGCCATGCGTCGCGGAAGACTACTGAAAATCGCCTGACCTTTCGCCAACTTGCATTTCCCGGTCAGACCTGCGAAAGTCCGCGCCGAAAGTCGTGAGACAACTGCGAGAAACACACCATGCGCTCCCCCTCATTTCTGACCGTATCCGTGTTCGTGTGCCTGTTGGTTGCCGGCTGCGCGGCAACGGACCGCGGCGCCGCGGCGGCGATCCCGGCCGCGGCCGACGACGACAACGATGACAACGACGACAACGACGACGATTCCTCGCCATATTCGCCATGCGAGTCGACGGCGACGGCCGTCTATTCGCTCGACGCCGGGGCGGTCGACATCCCGTACCCGAACAATTTCTTCGCCGTCGCGGATCCGTCGACGCCGACCGGCCTGCACTTGCGCCTGGTCGGCGAAACCACCCGCATGCTCGACTACTTCCTGCCCGTAAAGGCGGTCCAATGCCTGCGTTGGGGCCTGAACACGTTGAACGGTTTCGGCACGATGCCGACGGGTTGGTTCACGCTCAGCGATCCGCCGAATCTCGACACGTTCTCCTTGCACGAGAAACCGACGTTCGACGACGGCGCGCTGCTGATTCGTCTGGGCGACGTCGCCGCCGATGACGCGCCGGTGGCCATCGTCCCCAGTTGGACGCCCGGCGACAAACTGCTGGAACTGGCGCCGCACACGCCGCTCGACCAGACGACGCGCTACGCATTCGTGCTCACCGATCGTACGCGCACCGCCGACGGCCGCTGCTACGCCGCGTCGGCGACGTTCGATCGCATTCGCCGCGGCCAGCCCGCCACCGACGCCGAAGCGCACGCCGCCGAGGCGCTCGGCGACTTGTTCGACCGGCTCGCCGCGCACGGCATCGACCGGTTGGCCGTCAGCGCGGCGACGGTGTTCACGACGCAGGATTTGCGCACCGATATGGAAGACATTCGCACCTATCTCGACACGCATGACGCGCCGGCGCTGGAGATCGACGAGGTGCAGCCGCCGCCCGCCGACTGGCAGGGCGTCAGCGAATTGCTCGTCGCGACGTTGCACGCGCAAAGCTGGCGCAACGCCGACGGCGCGCTGCAACGCGATGCGAGCGGCGCGCTCATGACCTTCGGCGACGAAAAGTTGGCGACGTGGATCGCCATGCCCTTGCCGGAAAACGCACAAGAGCCGATGCCCGTCGTCGTGTTCCAACACGGATTCCAAGCGGACAAGAGCGAAATGAGCGGCGTCGTGCCGTGGCTGTGCACGGCCGGTTACGCCGTGGTCGGCATCGACCTCCCGGCGCACGGCTCGCGCAATCCGCTGCCGGCGTTCCTGAACGGCTGGGGTTACATGAACTTTTTCAATCCGCTCGCGTGGCGCGACAACAGCCGGCAGGCCGCGGCCGACCAGATGGCGCTGGTGCGGGGGCTGGCCAACCTGGCGAAGATGGACGTCTGGCCGCCGGGCGGCGACGGCAAGCCCGACCTCGACGTCGGCAACGTTTTGTTTCTCGGCCACAGCCTGGGCGCGATGACGGGCGGCATCACGACCGCGCTCGATCCGACGTTCCAGGTCAGCGCGCTGCATGCGCCGTTCGCCGATTTCCACAGTTTGATTCTCAACAGCCCCTTCGGCGAAATCGCGTTGTTCATTCTGAAGGAAATTCAGGACCACGCCGGGTTGCCGGCCGACGACCGCACGCTGGAGTTCATGGACGTCTACTTTCCGATTCTCGAATCCGGCGTCATGCTCGGCTACGCGCCGCTTTACGGGCAGAGTCTGCCGGGCGGCTCCGGGCCGCCGGAGGCGCTGATCGAGATCAACGCCTTCGATTGGGCCGTGCCGCCGCCGTCGACGTATCTGCTGCTGGGCTCCGCCGGCATTCCGCTGATGGAGCCGCTGGTGTACTCGGTGACGGGCCTGCAAACGATCGCCGCGCCGCACGCCGGAACCACGGCATTTCAATACCCGACGGCGGTCCACGGGAGCCTGCTCGGCGATCCGTCGAACCCGGTTTTCGCCGCGGTTCAGCGCCAGGTCGTGACGTATTTCAATTCGAAGCTGGCGACCGGCGTAGCGGAAGCGATCAATCCGTGGGAATGACGTCCCGCGACGCCCCGTTCGAGGGATGCCGACCGAAATAGTTACCGAATCTCAATAATCTACCCTTGTTGACATCGGCCCTAACGGTGCCTATATATTTTTTGAGTCCGCATCAGTTCTGCTTATGGTTTCTTTGGGGGCGTGTCACCTGTGAGCGTCGATCGCCGCAAAGCGCTGGCCGCGTGGGTTTCGGTCGGCTCGAACAGTTCGCTGATGGCGCTGAAGCTGTGCGTCGGTTTCCTGACCGGCTCCGTGTCGGTGCTATCCGAGGCGGTCCATTCAGGCATCGACTTGCTTGCGGCGGTGGTCACGTTGACCGCGGTGAAATCCGCCGCCCTGCCGGCTGACGAGAACCACCCATACGGCCACGGCAAATTCGAGAACGTCTCCGGCACGCTCGAAGCGGCGCTGATTCTCGGGGCGGCGATTTGGATTATCGTCGAGGCCGTTCAAAAAATTCGCCACCCGCAGCCGCTCGGCGCGCCGTTTTGGGGCGTAGTCGTGATGCTGATTTCCGCGGCGGCCAACTGGCGCGTGTCCCGCTACCTGCTCAGCGCGGGCCAGGAAACGGAATCGGTGGCCCTGGTGGCCGACGCCTCGCACTTGCGCACCGACGTTTACACGTCCGCCGGCGTGATGGCCGGCCTGGCGGCAATCACGGTCGGCCGCTGGTTTTTCCCGCGCGCCGCGCTGCACCTCATCGACCCGATCGCCGCACTCTTCGTCGCGGCGCTGATTCTGCGCGCCGCGGTCAAACTGACGGTGCAGGCCGGCCGCGACCTGGTGGACTTCAGCCTGCCGCCCGCGGAAGAGGCCGATATCCGCACGTGCATCGACCGTTTCGCCGGCGGCAGTTGCGGCTACCACAAGCTGCGCACGCGCAAATCCGGCCCGCAGCGTTTCGTCGAATTTCACCTGTTGGTCGATCCGGCGATGAGCGTCGTCGATTCGCACCGCATCACCGAAAAATTAGAGACCTGCATCCGCGAGAAGCTGCCGGAAACGAACGTGCTGGTGCACATCGAACCGTGCGACGGCGTCTGCAGCGAATCGTGCGAAGAGGGCTGCTTGCTGACGCCCGAGCAGCGCGCCGAGCGGCAGCAGACCGCAGCGGGAAAGGCGTAGAACCGCACCCTGGCGCGTTTCCCGGCAACCCGGCAGCAGCGTTTTCCGCATGCGGCGCTAAACCGCGGCGGTTGACCCGCCGCGGCCGGCAGCGCCATAACTATTTCAATGACCGCCTGTCCGAATTTGACCGTTGACCCGACCCACTGGCCGGCGGAGGCCATTTACGACAACATCGCGATGTTCACCAATGTGGGCGCCGACCATGGCGGCAATCTGAACGCCACGTGGAATATGTTAAAATGGCTTTGGCTTGATTTTCCGGGACAATTCCCCTATGAATTCGTCACGCAAAATGGCGACGGCACGACCACCACTCAGTGGTTGCCGTCGCCGGCGGGTCCGGTGACGGCGCCTGCTTTCGCGGTGCGCGGCGGGTCAGGACTCCGATAACGGGGACCGCCGGCGCGCGCCGGCGATAGTTTGGTTGAGGAGGAGAACATGCAGCGCACGATGGCAGTTATTCTGAGCCTGCTCCTCGTCGGGTTGTTCGCCGGCGCGTGCGCGCCGCACGGCCACGCTGGCGACGACGACCAGAGCCCCACGGCCGATGACGACAACGACTCCATCGACGACGATGGGTCGCCTGATGACGATGACAATGACAACGACGACCTTTCGCCGCCGGTCGATGACGACGATGACGATGATGATGACGACGACGACAACGATAACGACGACGCTTCGCCGGTCGACGACGACACGAGCAGTAGTCTCTACGGGGTGTGGGGCGCGTCACCCTCGGATGTCTTCGCCGTCGGCGCATTACTTTCTTCCGTGCCGTCTCCGATCGTCCTCCATTACGACGGCGCGGCCTGGTCCGCAATCGCGAGTGCTTCGGCAGTGGAAAATCTAAATTCCGTCTGGGGGTTTTCCCACACTGATGTATTCGCCGTGGGCGCGGACTCGACCGGCAGCGCGCTTGTGGAACGTTTCGACGGCTCCGCTTGGTCGGCGATGCCCGGCGTCATCGGAACCGGTCCCTTAACGGGTATCTGGGGCGACGCACCGACGGATATATTCGCTGTGGGCTACCAACCCTCGTACGTGCCGTTGCCGTTCATCCTCCATTACGACGGTTCATCATGGGCAACGTCGGCGGGCGATTTTCAGTCGGACATGCTATTCGGCGTCTGGGGCGCGTCGGGCGGCAATGTGTTTGCTGTCGGATGCGAGGTCGGCGACAGCGGTTGTAATTCCGGCGCCGTCTTCCACTTCGACGGCATTTCTTGGTCCCGGATGCCGAATACCGGGTCGGCCCACGTTTATTCCGGCGTCTCTGGCTCGTCGCTCACCGATGTGTATGCAGTCGGCGACGCCGTCGAACATTACAACGGATCCGGTTGGTCGCCCGTTGACGCTCCGGCCGGCACGTTCGCTGCGGTTTGGGTTGAATCGCCTACCGAGGTATTCGCCGTCGGCCGAGAGGTGATCGCGCATTACAATGGCGTCGTGTGGTCGCCCATGTCCGGGTTTGAACGTGGCTCATTTCAAGGCGTCTGGGGCGCGTCGTCGTCAGATGTCTATGCCGTCGGCAACGACGACCAAATCAGTGCAATGATTTTGCACTACGACGGCATGGTCTGGACGCGTCAGTGGCCGCCACCACCGAGTCTGTTTTTCCAAAGGTGATTCAAGCCACGCGGCGGTGGCATAGAAAAAGCTGGCCTCCGAAATCGGCCTTTCTCGATCCTGCGGAAAAATCAAAAGATTTTTCCGCACAAAAAAACGGCTTCAAGAATCCTTTGTTTCCAGGGGGTTCAAGTGTGACCCATTCCGGTCGTGGCCGAAGGCCGCGGTCAATCGTAGCTCGTGCAGCGCTGCCACCCGCCGAACTGTTCTTCGAGAAACTTCGCCACGCGGAAGACCAGTTGCTCGCGGCCGACGCGCCCGGCCACCTGCAGGCCGATCGGCAGGCCGTCGGCGGAGCGGCCGCAGGGCACGACGATCGCCGGCAGGCCGAAGGCGTTCGCCAGCGTGATAAACGGCAGCACCCAGCGGAAGGTTTTGGCGATGTGCATGATCTCGGCGTAAACCTCGCCGTGTTTCTTGGCGGGCGTCGGATACGCGGGCGTCACGAACACGCCGCTGTCGCCGAGCAAGTCGTCGATCGCTTGCTTGTCCCGGGCGATTTCCGCCAGCACCCAACGGCTCTGCTTTTCGTTCGGCGGAAAGAGGTTCGTGCCGACAAACGCCCACGACAGCCACCAGTGGTTGACCGACGGCAGGCCCAGCCGCGCGCGCAGGTTATCATAGATGATGTAGGCGAGCGATCGGCCCGGATAGGCGACCTCCATATAGCGTTTGGCGCGGTCCTCGCTCATCACCATTTGCCAGATGACCGGCGCGTCTTTTGCGTACGGCGGCGCATCGCGGTCGAGCGTGGCGCCGTGCGCCGCGAGCGCCTGCTGCGCCTTTTCCAGCGTCGCGGTCGTTTCCGGCGAGCAGACCGTCTTGTGGAACGAACCGTACGTCACCACTTTCAATTCCGCCGGCAGCGACCAATCGGTCGGCGGCGCGAACTCGGGAAACGCGACCGAATACAGCAGCGCGGCGTCGCGCACGCTTTTCACGATCGGCCCGTAGCCGAGCATGTTGTCCTGATTCGGCGTCCCGTAATACGGATAATGCCCGCCGAAGAGGAAGCGATGCGCGCCGGGTTTGAAGCCGACCACGCCGTTGAAGTGCGAGGGGATGCGAATCGACCCGCCGATATCCGAACCGTAGCCCGCCGCCGCGCCGCCGACGGCCAGCAGCGCCGCCTCGCCGCCGCTGGAGCCGCCCGTGGTGCGTTCGAGGTTCCACGGATTGTTCGAGCGCCCGAAGAGCAGGTTGTCGGTCTCCTGGCAGAAACACAGTTCGGGCGTGTTGGTCTTGTTCAAGATGATCGCGCCGGCCTCGCGCAGCTTCGCCGCCGTCGGCGCCTGCGTCTGCACGACGTTGTCCTTGTTGCGCCGCAGCCCGCCGGTCGAACGCAGGCCGGGCACATCGAACGCTTCCTTGATGCTCATCGGCACGCCGAACAGTGCGCCGTCCATTTTCCCGGCGGCGAGCAGCGCGTCGCATTTCGCGGCCTCGGCGCGCGCGGCGGCGTAACGCTCGTCGGTGATCGCGTTGAGCTGCGGATTAGCGCGCTGCTGCTGCGCGATGCAGACCTCGACCGCTTCGCTCGGCGTCAGCGTTCCGGCGCGATAGGCCGCGAGCACGGCCGTCGCGTCCATGTCGAGAATTTGCGCTGGCGCGTTTTTGTCAGTCACGGCTTTTCCTCCGTCGCGCATTCGGCGACTTCTTGCGGTCGAACGGCGCCAACCTTAGCACCGCCCGACGGCGAAAGTCGAACGCTTGCCCGATCGGCGCGGCGCGAAAAACCCGAAGTCGATTGACTCCGGCGACTTGGAATGATTACAGAGTGAATCAGCCGTGCTAACCAAGAAAGGATAGGAAGCCATGGCAATCGTAATGAAAATGAGTTGGAAGGAAATGAGCGTCAAGGACTATGAGAAAGCCCACGAGATTCTCCGCTTGGACATCAACCCGGCGATCGGTCTGATCTTCCACACCTCGTGGTTGACCAAGGACGGCCTCAACGTGTTGGACGTTTGGGAGTCCAAGAACGCGTACGAGACCTTCGTCAAGGATCGGTTGCTGCCGGTCGCGAAGGGCCAGTTGAAAATCGCCGGCGAACCGAAGGTGGAGATTCTGCCGGCCAACTTCTATTTCAAGCCCGTTACGCCCAACGATTGCGAAGCGTACGACAAGACCACCCATACGTTTACGGCCTGAACGCCATCGGCGAGTAAAACGAAGCGGAGGCCGTCCGCGAACAAGTTGGCGGCCTCCGTCCGTACGAACGAAGAAAGGATAGGAAACATGGCAATTATCGTAAAAAGGACTTGGAAGGACGTTACATTGGCGGATTACGAGAAGGCGCGGCAACTCGTCGCGTGGGAAGCCAACCCCGCGGCCGGTTTGATTTTCCACGCTGCGTCATACGCGAAGGGTGAACTCAGCGTGCTGGAAGTTTGGGAAAACGAAAACGCGCTCAACAAATACGTCAAAGATCGATTGCTGCCGGTCGTGAAGGGCCAAATGAAAATCGCCAGCGATCCGAAGACGGAGATTCTGCCGGCCATCGCCTACTTCAAGCCCGTCTCGCCGAACGATTGCGACACGTACGACAAGACGACGCACTCGTTTACGCACTAAAGTCTATCGGCGCGCAGAACCAAACGGAGGCCGCCCGCGAAAGAGTGGGCGGCCTACTTAATTTACGCCGCCCCGCAGCGAAAGCCGCGGGCCCGGCTTGTCGCCCGCTCGGCATTTTTGCATGATGGCGTCCGAAGGAGATCCCATGAAAAAATCGCTGGGCGCGAAAAATTGCCTGTATCCGTTGCCGACGGTGCTCATCGGCGCGAATGTCGGCGGCAGGCCGAATTTCGTCACGATGGCGCACGTGGGGATCATGGACCTGGGCTCGGTGTCGCTGGGCATGAACAAGACCCATTACAGCAACGCCGGCATCAAGGAAAACCAGACGTTCAGCGTCAATCTGCCGAGCGTCGCGATGGTGAAGGAAACCGATTATTGCGGGCTCGTGTCGGGCAAAGACGCCAACAAGGCGGCGCTGTTCGAAACCTTCTACGGCAAGCTGAAAACCGCGCCGATGATTCGCCAGTGCCCGCTGAACATGGAGTGCCGGCTGATCCAGACCGTCGATTTTCCACGCCACGACATTTTCATCGGCGAGGTCGTCGAAACCCACTGCGACGAGGAATTCCTCACCGACGGCCTGCCGGATTTCGCCAAAATTCAGCCCCTCCTGTTCGTCATGAGCGACCGCAGCTACTACCGCCTCGGCGACCGCTTCGCGAAAGCGTGGAGTGTGGGCAAAGAGCTGATGAAATAGCGCCTCAAAGAAGGCTTGGTTGAACCGGATCCGCCGTCACGGCGTCGCACGAGTCTTTTTCCGCAGAGGATTTTCGGAGAACGGAATGTCGGATTTCTTCGGGATACCGCGCGAAAAGCGGTGGCCAGTCTGTCTCGCTCTTGAGTTCCACAAACATGCGTGCCGGCGCGAGGTACGCGACAACTTTCTTGCTTCGGCGAACGAGCCGGCGCACGTTCATCAACGTGCCGACGCTTTGCCAGTCCAGGAGCATGAAGCCGAATGACGCCTCGTCAGCCATTGCGCAGTCCTTCGTCGCGTAAAACGAGAAATCCTTGCGGTTTCCCGGGGCCGAAATCATTCGCGTCGGCCAGCCGCCGATGTTGTTCCGGCACGAGTCGCCCGCGCAAAACACTTCGACCAAATCGTAATTTTTCGCGTGCAAATAGCTTTGCACAATTTTGTCGGCGCCGTTCGCGTCGCCGATAATTACGAACAGACGTTTTTCGACGATGCGGTCCAAACGTCGCTTCACATCCGGGTCCAGGAAACGAATGCGCCGGGAACCGCCCAGAAAGACCTTGGTCATTGCCGGCTCCGCGTGCGCGTAACCGCGAGCGCCACGACGTCCGTCGCGCCGCCCTCGTCATAAAGGGCGGCGGCGATTGCATTCATCGTTGCGCCGGACCGGTAGAGATCGTCAAAAAGCAAAACCCGCCGACCGGCTACGGGCGCCTTGTCGATCCGATGCGCCCCCGAAAGAAGACGAATTCGCTCATTGTAATCAAAGATGTCTTTCAATTCCGGGGTCTCGCGAATTTTTGTCACGCAATTCGGGAAATAATGCAAACCAAGTTGATTAGCGACAGCTTCGGCCAAGAGCAACACGGGCTGCATCCGCCGGGATCGCGACGGCGGCACGGGCACAATGAGATCTGCGCCGGGCTTCCACGAGGCGATGAACGCCGCCACGGACTCGGCCAACGGCTTCAACGCCGAAATCTCCGCACCGTATTTTAGCTTATAAAGCAATTCACCTGCTTCGGAAAGCTTGGTTTCGAACTGCGGATGCCCGTATTCGTCGTCGCCCAAGTAGGTGCTGCTGACCGTATGAAAATCCAGGACAAATCCGTCGCGCCAGCGCCCGGGAATCTTCATCGGCCGGATGTTTACCATATTTTCACCCGCCAAAGAAAAGCTAATCATGCCATTGCATTTCACGCGCGGCGCGTTTCATCGTCAAGGGCAGCGGCCGCCCATAGGCCTGCCGTTCCTTGTCGCTCGGCCGCGACGCAGAAATCCTCACGCCTCGCCGTGGTTTTTCTTCTCTTTCGCGTCCGCCGCTTCCTGCTTCTTGCGCGCTGCCTCGTCGCGGTCTTGGTCGCCGATTTCTTCGATCAATTCGCGGAGCCTGGGCACGACGTCGGTGATCGACGGCGGGAACGCCGCGGGCGGCAGCGGCGGGCCTTCGATTTCGAGCGTCACGATTTGCACGACGCGGTCGTTTTTCAAGTAGATTTCCACGTAGGGCTTGAGGGCGGGGCGGAGCGCCGCGCCGCCGTCGACGATGAGGAACTCGTCGCGGAAGCAGCCCAGTTGGAGCACGCGTTTTTCGCGATGGAGATCGTTGCCGCTCCAGTGCAAATGGCCGGTGACAAAAAGGTGCTGCGGGTTCTTTTCGACGACTTCGGCGAGCCACGTCTTACTGAAGCTCACGTCGGTGTCGCCGGTGGTGAAGCGCCGGACGACCTCCTTCACCATCGTCCAGTTGAGGCGCAGCAGCGGGTCTTTCTGCATGATGAAATCGCGCCAGAAATCGCGCGTCCAATATTTCCACGCCTGGCCGGTCAACAGTTCGCGAATTTCCGGAATCAACTCGATCAGGATGCTGCGCGGTTTGAGCCGGTCGTGAAAATAAAGCAGCGGCTGAAACGGGATCGCGATGTCGAGCAGCGCCACCGACGCCCAACTGATGTTCAGGAGCCGCTGACCGCGGTAATCGATGAACGGCCGGTCGGGATTGGTCCGAAACAGCGGGTCCGACTGGCTGCCGTGCTCCACGTACACCGGGCCGAGCGCCAGCGAAAAGCCGGGGAAGGCGATCCGCTCCGCCCCGCCGCACCGCGCCCGCACGAAGTTCTGCACCTTCGGAAACAGCAGTTCCGGATCGTGATTGCCGATAATGAAATGCACCGTCTTGTCGCCGGCCGGATGGTCGGCGAGTTGCCCAATCGCGTCGAAGAACGTCGGATGCGCCGCCGCGACCGCCGCCATCTTGCCCAGGGCGACCTCGTTGGTGATGTGCCGCCGATGCTCGCCGAGATACGGCGTTTTCAACAAATCGAAGGTATCGCCGTTGAAGACGAAGTCGATCGGGCGGTCGGCAGTTTCGCCCGCCAGGTAGCGCAGGAGCAGTCGCGCGAGAAATTCGCTGTGCGGGAAATCGTCGTACGGCCCGCCCGCTCCCATCTCGACGTCGCCGAGCACGACAATCAGGCGATCGTAGTCCGGCGTCTCCCGATGCGAAGTGTTGAGTTCCATCCAGACATCCTTTGCCGCGTTTCGAACCATTGTAGCTTAATCACACCGGGCAGCGGCAAGCAGGGGCCGTAGCTTGACACCGATCGCCGGGACAGATAGGTCTTGATTCGAGAATTCATTCTGCTGAATTGTCGACGAATGTTGACACAGGCTCGACGATGACCGCACGGCGAGATTGCGGGTCATGAAAACGCTGCTCACCCCGACGCCGTCCGAATCCCCGGCGCCATTGGCCCGCCATGCCGCGCCCTGGGTCGGCGCCATCCTGCTTCTCCTGGCGTTTCACGGCCTCGACAATTGGCGCTGGGCGAGCCGCAATTTTCAATCGACGAACTGGGACGATCAGTTGTGCTATTGGCGCGGGATGCTGGAACTGCGCTGGGGCCTGCGCGCGCTCGTTCACAACCCGGCGCTCGGCCCGCCGCAGAAACTCGCGCGCGCCTATTGGCTGACCGGGCAATTCGACTGGCCGCATTGGTCGCGCTTGTCGCAGTGGGCCGGACTGCTCTCGACGCGCCTTCTGGGCAGCGGCTATTCCGGTTTGACGGCGGCGAATTTGTTATGGACCGCTGTTTTGTTGTTCTCCGTTTACTGGCTCGGGCAGCGTCTCGCCGGGCCGGCGGCCGGCTTCGCGGCGGCCTTTCTCGTCAGCTTCTACCCCGGCGTCGTCGGCCTCTCGCGCAACTTCGCGCCCCATTACGCCGCCGCCGCGATGTCCGCGGCCTGCTTCGCATTTCTTTTGCGCGCGGCGAGCTTCCGTTCGTTTTCGCGGTCGCTGCAACTGGGCGTCGTCCTGGGCATCGGACTTTTGGTGAACCCCAAAATCCTGTTTTATTTCCTGGCGCCGTTCGTCATGTGTTTCTATAAAGCGTGCCGGCGCCGCCGAGACCGGCGGGTTCCCCAACTGGCCGCAAATGCGGCGGCGATCCTGGCGACGGGTGCGTTGGTGTCCGTGAGCTGGTGGTTCCCGTATGCGGCCAGGCTCATCCCGTTTTTCGCCGGCGTCAGCGTGAACGGCCATTACGATTACCCAACCGCTTCGTTTTGGTCCTCATGGATCACCTGGCGACACGCGTACTATGCGACCGCGCTCTATTTCGAGTTGTCGCCGCTCCTGGCCGTGGCGGCCGTGGCTGCGCTGGCGTTCTCATTTGCGAAGGCCGACGGCTTTCTCAGGGAATTCCGCGGCGAATGGATCGCGTGGCTGGCCGGGCCGCTAGCCCAACTTCGCCAGTTAGGAAAAAAATGAGGGCTGATTTCGCCTGCGGC
>CAZHPN010000069.1:0-27532 GCA_964534375.1 uncultured bacterium
CGCCGACCGCGGAAAGGGGGCGATCAAGAAGAAAAATTAGATGCGTTTACCCTGGCTGAAATGCCGGCCTGCGGCCGACCTCTCCCAGAGGGAGAGGTGAAGACGGCCTCACCCGGCCTGCGGCCGACCTCTCCCAGAGGGAGAGGTTTCACGGCGATTCCGGTCCCGACCACAGCCAGCCTTCGCTGACCATGCAGCCCTGGTCCGCGCAGTCGGTGACCATCAGGCTGACGTGAATCGCGCCGGCGTCGATCGTCAACGTGCGGCCGTTGTCGGCCGGCTTGACCTGCCCCTGGCCGAAAGCGCGCGTCAATTCCCAGATCTTCTCTTGCACCTGCCGCGGGTTCCACCGTTCGGCGTGCAGCCGCGCGATGGCGGCCAAACCCAATTCGGGCGAGAAACCGAGGATCAACTCGCGCTTTTTCGCGGCGTCGTTCCAGGCGAGGGATTCGAGACCGGCGAAAAAATCGCTCGCGGCCGGCGTGCCGCCGAGGACGGCGCGGGCGTCGGACGGGCTCGCGCCGAGGCGCAGGCCCTCGATCGAAAACGACTCCTCGGCCTTTTTCTGCATGCGCCGGCGCGAAACGTCCATCGCACGATACGCCTCGCGATCGACAAACGCCGTCGCCACATTCTGGTCGCCGCCGCCGGATAGAAACACCTGCGTGTCCGGCGCGCGATATTCCAGAAACAGCCGTTCGCCCTGCGACAGATCGGCCTCGGGGCGATAGCCGCGATCGAAGACTTTTCTGAGTTCCAGCGCCCGCGCGAGGTCGGCGGTCGCATAGTGAAAACGCACGCGCAGCAGGCGCTCATTCCAGAACGTCAGCGAAATGCGTTCGACGCCGGCCGTCAACCATTCCGGCGCCGGCGCCTTGCCGGAGAACGGCCCGACGATCGTCCACGTCTGACCAAGCGGGGTGTCGTAGGCGTCGAGTTGCCGATCCGCGTCGGGAAAGGCCTGCGCCATTTCCGCCACCGTCAAACCGAAATGCAACGGCCCCACCCGCCACGGCCCGCGTCCGCCGGGCACGCGCGTGCAGGCGGCGGCAAACAGGCACACGAAAATCGCAAGGCGGCAAAGCCGGCGCGAAATTGCCGATTGCGGATTGCGGATTGCGGAATGAACCGACGCGGCCCTTGCTCGCGGTGCAACGCTGCGAAAGGCGCCAAATTTCGCGGCTTCTTGCCGCGAATTCCTGGCTGAACAGCCCCTCTCCGCGTCGGCGAGGGGTTGTCCGGATGAAGAATTGCGGCAAGAAGCCGCGAAAGTCGGCAAGTTCAAAGCGACATTGTCGGCCGCGCCCAAAAAATCTTTTTGCAGAAACAACCTCATCCCTTGACGACCGCGAGCGGCCGCAGGCGTGCGACCCGGCGCGCCAGGCCCGCTTCCGCGACGACGTGCACCACGGCGTCGACGTCTTTGTAGGCCTCGGGCATTTCCTCGGCGAGCCCGTTGCGGTCGTGGGCGCGCACCACGACGCCCGCGCGGCGCAGTTCGTCGGCGATCGAGCGGCCCCGCGCGCGCTTCACCGCCGCTTTGCGCGACAGCACCCGGCCGGCGCCGTGGCACGACGAGCCGAACGATTCCTGCATCGCCCGCTCCGTGCCGGCCAAGACCCAACTCGCGGTGCCCATGTCGCCCGGAATCAGCACCGGCTGGCCGACGTGGCGGTAACGCGCCGGGATCTCCGGCCGGCCGGGGCCGAACGACCGCGTCGCGCCTTTGCGGTGCACGACGAGCCGGCGCGGCTTGCCGTCGACTTCGTGCGTCTCGAACTTGGCGATGTTGTGCGCGACGTCGTAGAGCGTGCGCAGGCCGAGTTCGCGCGGCGACAGCGACAGCGCCTCCAGCAGCGCGCGCGCCGCCCGCGCCATCAGAATCTGGCGATTCGCGAAGGCGAAATTGGCCGCGGCGGCCATTGCCGACAAATAGCGCCGGCCTTCCGCGCTCGCCGCGTGCGCGCAGGCCAATTGGCGATCGGGCAGCGCGATATTGTGGTCGCGCACATACCGCGCCATCGTCGCCAGAAAATCGTCGCAGGTCTGGTGGCCGAGGCGGCGGCTGCCGCTGTGCACGAGCACGGTGACCTGCCCGACGCGCAAGCCGCACGCCGCGGCGGCCTCGGCGTCGAAAATCTCTTCGACGTATCCGGTTTCGACGAAATGGTTGCCGCTGCCCAACGTGCCGAGTTGGTCTTTGCCGCGTTCGCAGGCGCGCTCGCTGACCGCGTCGGGGTCGGCGCCCGGAATGACGCCGTTGCTTTCGAGAAATTCGAGGTCGGCCGCGTCGCCCCAGCCGTCGCGCACCGCCCAGGCCGCGCCGTCCGCGAGCACGCGGTTCATGTCGTGGCGCGAAACCTGGCGGTCGCCGCCGCGCCCGAGCCCCGCCGGCACGAGGGCGAACAGCGCATCGGCAAGGCGGTCGAGTTCGCGTTCGACGTCGGGTTTGTCCAAGGCGGTGGTCGCCAGGCGCACGCCGCAATTGATGTCGTAGCCGACGCCGCCGGGCGAGACGACGCCCTCGTCGGCGTCGAAGGCCGCGACGCCGCCGATCGGAAAGCCGTAGCCCCAATGGATATCGGGCATCGCCAGGCTGGCGCGGACGATGCCCGGCAGATGCGCCACATTGCGCACTTGCTTGACCGCTTCGTCGTTTTTGATGTCGGGTTCCAGCCGCGCGTCGGCATACACGAGCCCGTCGACCCGCATGCCGCCGGATTTCGGCAGGCAAACCCGCCATTCATCGAGACGCTGCCAGTCCGCGCCCATCTTTATTGCTCGAAATAAAGCATGGCGGCGATGGCCCGCCCCTGCTCTTCGTCAACGCGGCCGTCTTTGGCGACCGTGATTTTCGCGTCCATCACCAGGCGGTACAGCATCGGGTCGGCCACCAGCAGGCGCACGATTTTTTGTTCGAGCCGCGAGCACGAGCCGATCGGGTCGATGATTTCGCCGTAGCGGCCGTTCCGCGCCTCGATCGTCACCTGGGCGCCGTCGATGACGCCCGTGATGTCGAACGCCCGCGGATGGCGGTACTTCTGCCCCCCGAGCCAATCGACGATTTTCACCTCGACGTCGGTCGCCTCTTGCGGCGGGGCGCCGTCGGTCACCATCATCAGGCTGCGCGCCGCCTCACCTCCCAGTTTCTTAACACGCACCACCTGCTGAAAGTTGATCGACCGCCGCGCGCCGGCCACGTAAAGCGACAGCCAGTTCCGCGAGAAACTGAAATAGGCCCTGTTCGACCAGCAATGGTCGGCGTATCCCCATCCGGCCAATTTAATGCTTTTGCCGCCGGCGACCACCGTCCCCGACACGCGGCCGCGCGGCGCCGGCATGATCCAGTTCCAACTGTCCTGCCCGCGGCCGACCATCAGGCGGCCGGACCCGCTCTTCCAAACCGGCGCGGTCGGCGACAAGGTCAGGTCGGCCTGCACAGTCCCTTCCTGCACAAGCAGGCGCACGGCGCCGCCCTCGCGCCAGAGCCGCGCGCCGCCGATTTGCACGTCGAAGCCGTCGGTCGCCGCATGAAAGCGGCTGTTGTCGATGCGCAATTCGTTGGCGAAGACACTCCCGTCCGGCGCGTAATACGAAACGCTGAAGCCGGGGTTGTTGTCGTATAGTCCCGCGTTGCTGACCATCATCACGCCGTAAAAAAAACCGCCGTCGTCGGTTTTTGCATGAAAAATCCAATTCTCCATGTACATTTTTTCCGAGTGCGGATGCCAGCGGCCCGCCTCCGCCGGCGCCAGCGGCGGCTGCCCGATGAAGCCGCCGGAATCGGCGCCGGCCCACAGGACGCCCGCGCCGCCGAGCAACGCCAGCGCAGCCAGGAGCCACTTACCCATGGTCCTTGTACTCCCGCTCGAGGGCCAGCGCGCGCAACGATTCGATGTACTCCCGCGGCGGGCGCTTCAGCGCGCCCGCGCGATTCGTGAAGGCGTGGCGCGTGTACCCCTGGGCGCAGATTTCGCCGGCGCCGCCGTAAATGCGGAATTCGAACCGGATTGAAGCGCTGCGCACCCATTTTTGATTGAGCCATACTTCGACCGTCAGCGGTTCGTCGAACCGCGCCGGTTTTTTGTGCTCGAGATGCGCCTCGACGATGATGATGCAGTATTCCAGTTCCAGAAACATCGCCAGCGGCGGCGTCGAGTATTTGCGGAACCATTCCGTGCGCCCGAGGTCCACCATGCGCAGGAAATTCGCGTGGTAGACGATGCCCATCGCGTCGGTGTCCGCGAAGATCACCCGATACGGAACACGAATTGCGGCCATGTCGCCTCCGAGTACGTTGGAAGCCGGATATTAGCAGAAAGCGGCGGCGGTTTTGCAAGTGGGCGCCGGGGCGCCTCAGGCCCGGGCCGATGGCAAAAGAAAGCCCGGCGTTTGGGACGCCGGGCTGGTTGGTTGCGATCGCCGCGATTCGGCGCCGTAATTCTATGGCGTCGGCGCGGGCGTCGGCGACGGCGGCTGCCCGGGAGGCTGCGAATTCGAATTGTTCGGCGCCGGGGTCGGCGAATTCGCGTCCTGCGGCGTTGGGTTGGTCGGCCGCACCGGCAGGCGCGGTCGCTTATTCTCCGGCGTGGGCACGTAGGGCTTGCGCGTAGGCGGCTGCACCTTATCCGAATCGTTCACTTCGTTTGGCACGTGCGCCAGCGCCGACGGCGAATGCCGGTGCAGCAGTTTGAGTTGATCCGCCACTGTCTTCGGGCGAGCGATTTCGACGCCGCGCGGCCAGGGCTTGCCGATAAACGCGCCGGTCGGCTGGTCGGGACCGCGCCGCTCATCGCTGTCGCGATCTCGGCGACGCGTCGGCGGGTCGGGGTAATTGGGCGGGGACAATCCGGGAGGCGGGCACTCGCCGCAATACGGATGCACGCGAACGTTCGAGAAGTAGAAGCCGTCGTTTCCCTGTTGGGGATCGGGATTCGAGCCGTGCATGTCTTCGGGGTTCACGTACGGATCGGACCAGAACCCGAGGCGACCGACGCCGGTCGGGAACGTCGGGCTGAGGCCCGGATCCGCCATCCCCGGCGTCAAGTCCGAATTGTAGAAGTTGCACTGCTCGCCGGCGCAATTGGGCACGTGGCTCGGCGCGCACGGCACCCCGGAGATCAACGGCGGCACGTATTGTTGCAGGTTGTTCCACGCCCGGTTCGTCGTCGTGTACCCCAACTGCGGTTTGACGTTGGCCTGGTACATATCGCCGCACTGGCCGTTCATGTCGCTGCAGGTCGGCTTCTGGAAATCGCGGACGCCCGGGTACTGCCAGCCGTTGCCGCCGGACCAGTCGGGCTCGGACCACCAATACAGGTACATCTGGTTCGTCGTGGCGTTCGTGCAAACGAGAACCTGGTTGACCCACCACTGGTCGTCGTAGCAGCCCGTCTTCGTTACGCCGGTGTCCCCGTACTTGCAGATGTTCGTTTCGATGTTGAAGTTGCCGCCCGGACAGTCGCCCTGCGTGCAGTTGTACTGCGACGTCGCCTCGACCTGGTAGTCGGGCCACGCGAGGTAACCGACGCGATAGCCGACGGTGGCGCCGTCGCGCATATCCTGTTCGAGGAACCACGTATCCGGGGCGGTCGACAGGTCGTAGCTCGGCGACGGCCGACCGCGGACGGCCAGACCCATGCGCCGCTGCACGATATTGCTGCGCCAGTGCCAGTGCATCAGGAAGTTTTGCTGAACCTGGGCGGTATTGGCGCCGCAGTACGCATTGCCGCTTTGGTCCTGGAAGTTCGACCACAAGAAGGCCCGCGGGAACAACGCCAGCAGATCTGCCGAGCAGTTCTGGTAGAACCGGTCTTCGTAGAAGAACCGCGTAATGCCATCGTAGCCCGGCCACAGCGGTTGGGGTTCGACCGAGGAGTCGCAGGGGCCGCAATCCGGACTGCAACCGCCGCCGAAGGGACCATCGTAATAACAGACGTCGAGGCTGCTGTCATGGCATCCGTTGTCGCCGCACAGGCAGTTATTGCAGTCGTCGCCGGAGCAGGCGCAAAACACGTTGTAGAACGACGTCAATCCGAGCGTGTAGACGCAGTGGGGAGACAGCGCGAAGAAATCGCCGAGGGTGGTGATGTTGATCGCCTTGTAAACACTCGGGAACGTATACCGGTCGCCCCGCTGATTCGGCAGCCGGCACATATTCGGATCGAGGTCCAGGAAGCCGTACGGCTCGGGGGCGGCGTCGTTGACGCCGGGAATGCCCTGGCCGAGCCATAACGGATGTCCGGCCTGACCGTTCGCCGGATCGCTGTAGCAATCCTCCCAGACGATGTTGTGATTGAACGGGTAGAAGTAACTCGCGCTGGTTCCGGGCGAGGTGTCCCAGTTCGATTGGTAGAAGTTGTTCGGAATCACGGTCAACCAATTGTTCGGAACCGACCAGTACGGGTGTGCGCTGTTTAGCTGCAGCGGCACGCCGCAGACGCCGTCAGCGGGATTGCCGCCGCAGTTCGGGCAGACGGGATAGCCCTTGCTCCCGCAATATGCCGCGCCGCTTCCTGGGTACGAGCTGTCGTTCTGCATATTGTCGGGCGTCCACAGATAGGAGAGCCAGCGGTAGTTGCCGCCGCCCGCACGATTGCCAAAGTCGCCGATTGCGTTGTTCGTCGGAGGCCAATAGGTCAGGCTCCCGGCGCCGCCGTAATCCATGTCCCATGGGCCGGCGCCGGCCGCGCCCGTGTTATTCCACCACGGATAGCAAGTGTTCGTGCTGCTGAAATTGGCCACGAGGTAATTGCCCGGGTCGACCAATTCGCGGCAGAACGTCGCCGATGGGCCGATCGCGCCCGAGGCGCAGGTGTACGGCAACTGGCTGCCGTAGGTCGTTCGCACTTGAACGACATACTTGTAGGCGTAATTGCCGTCGAGATACTCCTTGAACAGCCAACGCCGGGGGTCTTGCGGATGCGTATCCACTTCTTCAAAGGCGCCGTTGAGGAATTGCTGATAGGCGCCCTGAACGACGCCCGGCTGCGTAGGATCGAACTGGTAACTCCAGCAGTAGCTAAAGGGATGCCCCTCGGCGCTGGTCGCCACGCACTGCAAGTTCCAAACGTTGTTGCCGCCGAAAGGAGCGAAATTCTGCGAACTGGCGCCGCCGGCCCACTTGGTGTTCGGCGTCAGCATATATTGCACGGGATTATTTTGCGGCGCGTACGCCGGCGAATTGATGAAGGTATTCCAATCGATGACGTTGGACGCCGGCTGCGAGTAACGCTTGACCACCCAGTACAGGCTCGCGTCCTGCGTCTGGCTGCGCTTGTAGCTTGTCTGCGGGCTCGGCAGCCGATCGTACAGGTAGAAACCGAAGGCGCCCGTCGTGCAGTCCGAGCCGAATTCGTTCGCCGAAACGCCGGCCGCGTTGCATCCGGGCGCGTTCCACGGCGGCTCCGCCACGCCGTTGGGCAAGCTGACCGGCGTCGCGTTCGGCGCCGACCCGTTCGGCACGCACGCCCCTGGCGTATTCGGCCGGTCGATAATGATGGAAGTCGGTCCGTAGGACTCCGGCGTCGAGATGCCGAGCAAGACCAGCCGGATGCCGCATTCCGTCGACGTCGACGCCAACTCCTGTTGCGGGCACGCGTACCAGAGGCTGTATTCGTCTTCTTCGCCGACCCGGCCCACCGTCGTTGTGTCCTCAAAAACCGAATTTCCCGCCCCGTCGCCGCCCGGCACCAGACCGCCAAGGTTCCCCGTCGACCAACCGCCGCCCCCGCCGACAACCCGATACGACAGGAGACCGTTGTCGAACGGCACCGAGCCGTCGGCGATAACGCCCGAAGCGTAGGCGTAGACATATTCGCCGCTGTTGGCGCCGCTCTGCGCGTTCCCGTTGATGACCGCGGTTCCGCCCTTCGCCGATTGCTGTTCGAGAAAGTCCGTCGTCGAAGGAATCGGCGCGACGGAGTAGTTCGCGTCCAGCGAGCCCGAGCACACGGAGCTGCAGTCATAGAACACCCGCTGGTTGCACGAGGCGCCGAATCCCTGCCACGTGCCCGAGTTCGGGAAATAAACGGGGTTGCCGTTGCCGTCGGCATAGAGGGCGGCCGCCACCATGTACACGTAGTTCGGCGTCTGGGAGTAGTCGTTGTAGGCCGGCGGCAGCGACCCGCCCGACCCCGGCGGAGTGCCGGGAGGAATGGTCGGCTGGTTGGGAGACGGTTGGGGCCAATTGCCCGCAACCAACTGCCAGTCGTTGTTTGTATCTCGGTTGCCGGCGCTCAAGTTTTGGTCGACCCAGTACGCTTGGAGCTGCGAGTCGTTTTCCGTCCAGGTCCACGAAAGTTTCGTCTGGGCCGTCATCTGATTCACCTGGAGGGAAAGGTCTGTTGGGAACATAATCAGCGTTCCCTGAGGACCGCCCTGGGTGATGAAGAGACCGGAATTGGGATCGGGGATGTTATACGTCGACGGATCCGTGAGAGCGCCCGGCCATTCCCACGTCCGGTACACGAAGTAGTTCGACGGAATCATGAAGGTGTTCGACGAGCAGAACTGACTCAAGCTCGAATTCCACTGCAACGAGATGGCCACCGATTCGTTCGTCACCAGACTGTCGCCGGGATCGAGTTCGTTGGACGACGTGTCCGCGCCCGTGAAATAGAGCGGCGGCGAGAACAGCGGCCGCGGTACGCTCGTGTTATTCTTGGTGGCGTCGAACGTTTGTACGACGTAGCCGCCGCACTGGGTCACCAGATGGGCCGGCTGCGACAGGCAATCGGCCGGTTCGCCGTCTTCCGGGTTGGCGTGGTACGATTTCACCACGTAGTGGTACATGTTCTCGGTGCAGGCGTTATTCGTGACGTTGCCCGGTTGGCAAATCCCGAATTGCGAGCCGGTCAGCGGCGGCGGCGAGCCGGCGGATTTGCCGGTTGCGCCCTCTTCGTCGCGCCAGATGTAATACGTGGCGCCGCCATTGGTCCATTTGAAGAAGCTGAACTGTGCGGCTTGCGGCGATTGCACGGTCGCGTACTCCGCCTCCCAAATTGTCGTCGGCGATCGAATCACACCGTTGAAGGTAACCATGACGTTGGTGAGATCGAAGGCGGTCGACGGGACGACCTGGGCGATCGGCACCGTCCCCGTGGTGGTGTCCGGCGAACTGCCGGGACCCGTCTCCGTATTGTACAGACCACGGTAAATCCAGTAGGAATCGACTTCGCTCGCGTTCGGCGCCCCAGTCCACTCCAACGTGATGCTGCCGAACATCGTCGGGTTGGACTGCGACGTGCGGCAGGCCGAGGGGAACCCGGTCAGCGCGGAAGGCGTGTTGCCGCCAATGCACGCCGTGATGACCAAGGGGCACGGGGTGCTGATGGCGCCCGGCGACTTGGCGTCGCTGCTGACCGCTTCCACGCGGAAACATTGCGAAAAATATGCGAAGGTGGTAACGCCGTTGACGACGACCGAGTAGGTCGGGGCGTCGTTGGTGGCGTAAGTGTAATCGGGCGTACCGGGGACGTGCCCCCCCGCGGTGCCGTGCGCCGGCACGATCGCGAGGAACTGGTAATCGCCGGGCTCCGCCGCTCCGCCCTTGTAAAGCTTCCGATCGATTTCGTACCACAGCACGTTGTTGGCGCTGGAGGGATCGTACGTGTTGCTGTCGTTGAACGCCCCGTCGTCCGGGCTCTTGAACCAAGTGAGCTTGATGTTGGCGTCGCAGCAATCGACGGTGGCGACCACGTTGGACGGGTCGCGCGGCACACCGCCGGGATTCGGCGGACCGGACTTCACGAGGTTGCGGGGCTCGATGGCCGTCCGGACTTCGCTTTCGTGGAAGTGATAACCGACGGCCCGCGGATTGTTGTAGTTTGGATCCGGGTTCTTGGAAATGGTGGTGATCGTCAATTCGATGTGGTGCAGCGCGTAGTCCAGAACGTTGCGGTCGATCTGGCCGTTCAGGTTATAATCCTGCCAGGTTCCGGAAACCATTTCGTCGTTGGAATTCGCACTGACCAGGAAGACGGCCCCGGCTTCCGGGGTATAGGCGCCGCCGAAGTTCGGTTGGTAGCTGTACGAGCCGGTCAGCAGGTTGCCGATTTCCTGGCTGCTCAGGGCGCCGTTGCCGGCCACGTTGCCCCACAAGGTGTCGGGCTGGGTGGCGTCGAAGTTCCACGCCCCCCAATAGGTGAACATCGGCACGAGCCGTTGCGGCGTCGAATCGCTGGGGTTGTTGGAGGGGAAATAGCCAACCTCGGTGCCGTTTTCGACGCCGTCGAAATGCACGCCGTAGGCGACCAACTGATCGTTCAGCACCGGCGTGGTCGCATTGATCTGGCGGCGGAGCACGCGTTCGTACGGCGAATAACTGAAATTCATGCCCTGGCTGATCGCATCGCCGCCGGGTTGCGGATTCGACATGTAATAGCGGACGGTTTGGGCGTTGTTTTGCCAATTGCGCAAATGCTGGTACGAATACTTGGCGCCCGGGCCGTAGTTGAGCTGGTACTGCGGGCCGCCAGTCGACGAGTACGGCATCATCCCGTCCGTGTTGTCGATCTGGCCGTTGAAGACCAATTCCCACGGCGCGGCGTAAATGAATATCGGTTCGCCGCCCAGAACGTTGACGTTGCGGCCGGCGAGCATCACGTCGTTGCGCAACTTGGAAACGGCGCCGCGACCCGCCTGCTGCGTTTCCACGATGTCTTCCTGGAAGCGCACGGTGCGGTTGTAGGCCGTAAACACGCCATAAACCGCGGCGACGAGGATCGCGCTCAGGAAGCTCGCGATCAACAGTTCCACCAGCGAAAAACCGCGACGGTTTTGGCCCAGTGTCAGCAGCGCACGACGAAACGGCCGAGGCATGAGTTCGCTCCTACCACACATTGTCAGCAATCGGTTCGGTGTCCGGCAGCAATTGCCAGGCGGTGATTTCCCAGGCGGCGTATCCGAAGGGCACGACGTTGGCGGTCGTGGCCGGCCCCTTTTGACCGCCCAAGCCGAGTTCGCCCGGGTACGGCGGCAGCAGAAATTTCAAGCGCGTATCGTATTGATAGGTGATGCTGGAAAAACCCATCTTGTTGCAGGTTCCCGACGTGTCATTCGGCCCTCCCCCCGCGCGGCACGTCGACGACACGTCGTCATACGCCAATCGGCCGGCGATATTCTGCACGACCGCGCCGATGATGGTGATGGTCCCGGACCCGTTGCCGCCCAACTGGTCGAAGGCCTGGGCGTTCGGGTACGGCGGAAACGACAAGTCGCCGTACCAATTCATGTTGACGGTGCGGGCCTGGGCGTAGAGGCCCGTGCGAAACTGGGCGATGTTCTGCCACGCGGCGCTGCCGCCCGGGGCCATGTCGGGCGAGATGCAATTGAACGTGCTGGACCGATTGCCGCTGACGCTGCCCCGGGTGCATTGGAAACCGTAGGAGATCAGGACGGCGTTCAGGTTTTTGTTGCCTTTGTCGTCGAGAACCGGCGGCGTGTCGAGCAGACCGACCGGCGTGTACGGCAGGTTGTTCAGCGTATTGTCGGGATCCGACCAGTCGTCGCGCCATTGATGGCGCCAGAGAGCCGGGTTGGCCCACTGGTACGACCCTGGATAGCTGTTCGGAATAATGATATTTCCGCCCGCGATCAGGGCCAGCATATCGGGCTGCCGCAGGTCGTTGTACATCGGCACCAGCATGAAGGCCGGATTCGTTTCGTATTGAACTTCATGATCGAGATAAATGTCGCCCGTCGCTACGATCGTGATCTGGCCGCGCACGATGCCGCTGACCAACACGTCGCCTTCCACAAAAATGATGCCGTTGAACTGTTGGTTCGACCCGTCGCCGTCGACGTTGGGAGGGGTAAAGCCCCGGGCCGGGGCCGCCAGGAACGTATAGCTCGGCGAGATGTCATACGGGTTGTAAGGACCGTGGCAACCCGCCGTGCCCGGGCAGACCCCCGGGGTGCTGTTGTTGTTGCGCGTCATGATCGCTCGCGCATCGAAGTACGACTTGCCGAAGTCCAGTTGCTGGTCGTTGAAGTCCTGGCCGCTCACCATGATCGACGGCAGGTTGTGGGAGGTCGCGCCGACCAGCGCTTTGTTCATCGCGTTGTTCCGATTCGACATGTTGTCGCCGTACATCGCCGCCTGCCACATATCGTTGTCGAGCGGCGTCGGGTTCGCGGGATCCGGGAACGGCAGGCGATACACCATCATCGCGCCGGGATATTTGTCGAAATTGGGGCAGTTGATCAGCGGGCTTTGACCGCAATTGACCGAGTGCGTAATGCGCGACGTCACCCGGGTCACGGAATTGTCCCCGTTCGCGCACGGCGTGCCATTGTTGGCCTCATTCGGCCAAATGTCAGTGCGGAACAGGATCTTCCACACCGTTTTTTGATTCGAATAGTTCTGGCTGCCGACGGCGAAATTGAACCTGGTCGGCTGATACAGGTAGAGATCCGCCATTTCGCGGTAGGTGGTCATCTGGCCCGTGGGGGGTTGGAGGATGGTTTCCAGGCGCGGCGGCATGATCGGCTTGACGCTGTTGCGAAAACGTTGGTTCGGTTGCACCGTCTGCTGGACGCTTTGGCCGCCGTAGGTTTGGTTGGTGGCGTTCGTGAAATTCCGCAAGTCGCGCCAACGGGCCTCGCCGGAGATCGCCGGAACGCCGCGGACGAACAAGGCGGTGGTCTGCCGGTTGGTGTTGGTGCCGTCGAAATATTGCTCCGTGTAATATGTGCCATTGGAGCCGTTGGTGTTGTTGGGCTCGTAAACCGTATTGCCGATGTAAAGGTCGCCGTTCACTATGTCTTCGTTTAGAAGCACCGTTTGACAGTTCCGCCACGTGGTCGACGGCGCGTTGCAGAATTCGTTCGTGGCCGAGTGGTACGTGCGCTGCCAGGGCGTCTGGTTCATGGCGAAGTAGGCGTAATCCCAAATGGAGTGCGGCCGCACGTACGCGCGAAACACCCGCTGAACCTTCGTGAAATTGTTTCGCACCAAGGCCGTGATCGCCACCGGCCGCGAAATCCCGCGATCGAAATACGCCTGCAAATCCTGGGGATCGAGATAGGCCTCGACGTGCATGTTGGGGTTGACGCCGATGGTGTTGTTCGTGCCCGTCGTGGTGAAATACAGTTCTTGGCGGGAGGAATGCGACGTGTCGCTGTTGTCGGCCAGAACCTGGACGGTCGGCAACAGCAAGTCGGTCGGGTTGTTCGCGGTGTTGATCGGATCGGGGACGCCGCGGAAGTTCAACCCCAGACCTTTATTGGTCGTAAACAGGCCGCCTTCCAGATACGACAAGTGGGAGATGACGCGATCGATCGACTGCTGCGCGTAAAAGAACATCAACTGACTTTCGTTGAGGTTCGTGTTGATGGTTTGTTCCGTGCCGCTGGTCACCATCGCCACGATCCCGAGGCCCGTCACCAGGAACAACATCAGCACCGCCGCGACAATCGCATAACCTTCATTCCGTTGCAGCACGCGCATGGGACTCACCCTTCTCCCTCGCCCTAATATTTCGCGATAAACATGTGCCGTTCGATTTCGTGAACGCCCGCGCCGGTGGCGCCTTGGACCGCGTTGCCCGTGCCGCCGACGCCCTGGCCCAGCCCGTCGTACCAGGATACGCGGACGCGAACCATTTCGAAATCTTCGCCGCGGTATCCGCCGTTGGTGGTGTCCCATTCCCCGACGCTGGCTCCGGTGTTGAGCGACGCCCCCGAAATCGGTTGCCAGTTATTGTTTTGCGGATTGTTCGGATCCGTCGGATTCGAGATCGCACCCTCATTCGTATTCGTGGACGTGGAGGACCAAATCACGTTGTTGGCAGAACCCAGGTAGCCGTTGCGCACGACTTCGCTGACCCGCGTAAACGCGCGGCCGCGGTCGTCGTAGACGGTTTCCGTGCCGAAGTACTTGGCGTTGTTCGCCGTGACGCCCGGGTACTGCGTCGGATTGGTCAGCACGACATCCTGGTAGACCGGCCACGCGTAGATTTGGTCCAGTCGCTGCTGGGCCAGGAAATTCGCAAAGGCGTAGTCTTTACCCAATGAATTGGCCTTGATCGAAAAGGCCAGCATCGGCACCAGCGCCAGAATTCCCACCGTCAGGATCATGATGGCAATCAACACCTCGAGCAGCGAAAAACCCGCCTCGCGCCTTCGGTTCGCGCTCTCCTGGATCGCTTTCACGCCGTCTCGCTCCTTTGCTCGCTGCCGCCGTCGCCGTTGGCAAACCGTTGCACGTCCGTCTCGCCCCGGGGCTTACCGCCACTGGGACGCGTTTGCATAAAACTGCCAATCGCGAATCCGGCCCGTGGTCGCTTCCCAATCGACCGCCCGTTGGCGATCCGGCCGCATGCCCGTCGTCGACAGGTCCTCAAAGGGAATGATGTACGCGGCCCCGGACACCGACGCCGTGCCATCGCCGTAGAAGAGAACACTGGTCTGGCCATTCGGAATATCGATGCCCGCCGGATTGGCGGGCCACGGGTGCCCGGGCACGGCGGGGAGCCCTGGGCAAGAGCCGAATTTGATGCCGCCCTGGAGATAGTACGTCTGAGTCAGATTCGAGACGACGGTGTACGCGCCATCGGGACCATCGAACGCGACTTGCACCGGCTGGCCGTTGCGGACGGCTTGCGCCCGCGCCACCCGCAGGTGCCCCGCCATGTCGCGCGCCGAAGCGTTGACGCGGATCAACGCCCGGTAATGAAGTATCGACATCCAGCCGATGCCCGTCAGAATGGCGATCAGACCAATGACCACCATGAGTTCCACCAGGGTGAATCCCTCTTTTTTCTCTGTCTTCTCCGGGCCGTTCATTGGTTCCATGCGCGTGTCTCCTTTTTCGCCGTGGGTAGTGCGTGCAATACCTATGCCTTATTTTTCCACTTTTCCGGAACCGTAATTTACCACAGTTTCAACTGGTTGCAACAGCGGCCGTCGGGCACCCGACCGAACAACCGTGAAAACTTTTCACAGTACTAGGAAAACTTTTCACTATTCCGGCGGTTCGTCTCCGTTGGCGGCAGACTCGATCTGCAGACCGAATTCCTTGATTTTGTACAGCAGCGCGCGAAAGGAAAGGTCGAGCAGCTTGGCCGCCTTGCTCTTGTTCCCCAATGTCCGCTCGAGCGCGGCGACGATCAACCGGCGCTCCAAGTCCCGCACATTTCGCTTGATCGACAGATCCTCGATCGCCGGTTCCGACGGCGCCGACGGCCGCCGCACCCGTTCCGGCAGATCCTCCGGCGCAATGACCGGCCCCGCCGCGACCAGCACGGCGCGTTCCACCGCGTTTTCCAATTCTCGAACGTTGCCCGGCCAGGGATACGCTTCTAGAATTCGCAACGCCTCGGGGCCGATTTCCAGGCCCGGCAAACCGTGCTGGCGCGTAAACTTGCTGATGAAATGGCGGGTCAACAAGGGCAGGTCGCCCTTGCGGTCGCGCAGCGGCGGAACGCGCAGGTGAAAAACGTTCAGGCGGTAAAACAGATCTTCGCGGAACAGCCCTTGCGCGACCGACTCCTCGAGATTCCGCGCCGTGGCCGCGACGACGCGCAGGTCGACGGCGATTTCCTCGTTCGCGCCGAGCGGCCGCAGCCGCTGATCCTGCAGCACGCGCAACATTTTCACTTGCAAACGCAACGGCAATTCGCCGATTTCGTCGAGAAACAGCGTCCCGCCGCTGGACGCGGTGAGCAGGCCCGCTTTGGCGGCGACCGCGTCGGTGAACGCGCCTTTCGCGTGGCCGAACAATTCGCTTTCCAGCAGGTTCTCGGGAATCGCGCCGCAATTGATCGCGACGAAGGGCGCGTCGGCGCGCGGACTGTTGCGGTGGATCGAACGGGCGATCAGTTCCTTGCCGGAGCCGGATTCGCCCGCGATCAGCACGGTCGTTTTGAACGCCGCGATCTTGCGAACCAGCGCCAACAACTCGTGCATGCGCGGATCGTCGGTGAGCAGTTCGCGATCCGCCGCCGCCCGCGCGGCCTCGCGCAACGACGCGTTTTCCGCGCGCAGATCCTGAATTTCCGCGGCCCGCCCGAGCACCTTGAGGATCTCTTCTTTCTTGAACGGTTTGCTGACGTAATCGAAGGCGCCCATGCGCATCGCCGCCACGGCTTCTTCGACCTGCGCATAGGCGCTCATCATGATGATCGGTTTGCGGAAACCGGCCGCCAGCGCGCGTTGCAGAAACGTCATGCCGTCCATTTCCGGCATCCGCAGGTCGCACAGGACGAAGTCGGGGGCCAGACTCTGCAACGCGAGCAGCGCGACCTGGCCGTTTTCGGCGGCGGAGACCTTGAAGCCTTTCTTGGACAGCAGCACGGTCAGGGAAAATCGCAAGCCTTCTTCGTCATCGACCAAGAGCACGTGCTTGTTATCGTTCGGTTTGGTCATTGGCTTCCTGTACGGGGAAAATGAGCGTCACGCACGTTCCCGCCCCTTCCCGACTTTCGACGCGGATCATGCCGCCGGCCGTCGCGGTAAGTTGCTGGCAAACGGCCATGCCCAGGCCTGTGCCCTTGCCTTGCGGCTTGGTCGTAAAAAACGGGTCGAACATGCGGCCCAAGACCTCGGACGACATCCCCGGGCCCGTGTCGGTCACGTGCAGGCGAACCGTCATCGCGCCCGCGAACGGTTCGCCCATTTCGGAGAAAATGATGCCACGGCGGCGCAAATCCGTAAAGGGAACCTCGGTTTCGTCCGGCCCGCCGGGCAGGCGGGCTTCCATGAGATCGGCCCGGTTGTGGACGGCGGTCTCGGCGAAAATGTCGATCACGCCCCGGCCGTTCATCGCGTCGGCGGCGTTGAGGAGAATGTTGAGCAGGATTTGGTTGAAATGCTGTGGATCCATCAACACGCGCGGCAGGCGCTCGGCCGGCGCAAAGCGGATCTCGAGGTTGTCCAGCCCGCGCTGGCCTTTCATCAGCGACACGGTCTCGGCGGCCCGCGCCGCCACATCGACGGGTTCGGCGAGCGTTTCCTTGACGCGGGCGAAATTCAACAATTCGCGCATGGTGCGATCGATGCGTTTGATTTCGGTTTCGAGCCGATCGACGACTTTCCGTTCGGCGTCGGGCAGACCGGCGTCGCGCAGGATCTCGACGTAGCCGTAAATGGCGCCCAGCGGATTGCCGACTTCGTGCGCCACGCCTGCCGCCACGCGGCCGACGTACGCGAGCCGATCCGAATGCAGCAATTGGTCATGGGCGAGTTTCAGTTCTTCGTTGATCCGCTCCAAGCGTTCGACTTGCCGCCGGCCGACGGCGTCGCGATCTTGCAAGGTCGCCGCCAATTTGCCGAGCGCTCGGCCCAAGCGGCCGATCTCGCCCGCGCCTTTGGTCTTCAAGGCGACGCGGTAGTCGCCGGTGGACATGTCTTCGGTCGCCGCCACCATCGCGTCGATCGGCTTCACCAGCACCTGCCAAAGAATGACCGAACCGAACAAGATGATCACCACCGCGTCCAAAAATGCGTACAGGAACAGGAAGTGCCGGGTTTTCGCCAGTGCGTCGATCATGTCGTCGAGCGGCAGACTGAAGCGCGCGGCCCCGAATACGGCGCCTCCCTGATAAAGCGGGCCGGAAAAAATGACTTCCGGCGCGTTCGATTCCAAGCCCAGAATTCGGTGGATGAGGAGCCGTTCCGTCATCGCGCGGACGAGATCGGGTTCCGCCAGCGCGAGACCGACCATCGACCCCCGGCTCGACGCGACGATGGCCTCCTCTTTGTTCACGATGATCAGGCTGCGCAACTCCAGGTTCGTGACCATCGCCTGGACGATCTGGCCGAGCGACACGCGGTCGCCGCCGGGGCGCGTTCGCCATTCGGCGTTCTCCGACAAATCCAGTTGCGCCTGAATCGCCAACAGCGCGGCGCGACCCTGGGCCCGCTTTTGTTCGATCAAATGGTGCTGCAGCAGACTGGTCACCACGGAGCCGAACAAGACGATCATCGCCACGGTCAGGCCGGCGATGAAGAGCACGACGCGCGCCCGCAAACCGGTGAACGGACCGAGCGAAAAATCCTCGCGAAGTTGCGATTTAGCCGCCAAGGTACCACCGCAAAATCAGCGGACTGAACCAAATCCACAGCACGGCGCCCAACGCCAGAAACGGCCCGAAGGGGATTTCGACGCGCCGGTCCTTGCCGAGCAGCAAGATCATCGCGAGCCCGGCCAGCGTGCCGACGAAACTGCCGCACACCATGGTGAACACCACGCCCTTCCAGCCGATGAACGCCCCAATCATCGCCAACAATTTCGGGTCGCCCATGCCCATGCCCTCGCGCCGGGCCACGAGGTAGTAGCCGCCCGCGACGGCCAGCAACGCGCCGCCGCCGAGCAGGATGCCCAGACCGCCGTCGAGCAGACCCTCGCGCCAACCTTCCGACAGGACGAACACGTTCAGCAGCAGTCCGATGGGGATGCCCGGCAGGCTGATCGCGTTGGGAATGATTTTGAATTGCAAGTCGATCAAGGAGACGACCAGCAGCGCGGCCATCAACACGTACCAAACCAGGCCGGCCCGCAGCCCGAACCGCAGCAAACTCCCGGCGAGGAGCACGCCGCTGACCATCTCGACCAGAAAATACCGGCCGCTGATCCGGCCCCGGCAACGGCGGCACTTCCCGTTGAGGAGCAAATACGAGAGCAGCGGAATGTTGTCGTAGAAGCGAATCGGCGCGCCGCAGGTCGGGCAATGACTGCCCGGATAGACAATGGACTCGCCGCGGGGCAAGCGCCAGACGACGACGTTGAGGAACGAGCCGATCGTGATGCCGAACAAAAAACCGACGATGACGATGAAGACTTGCGGACTCACAAAATCCCCCGCAAAAACGAAGTTGTTCGCGGCGTCACGGCGCCGCCGGGACCGGGCGCACGCGCAAAATCACGACGTCGTCGGCCGACGGCGGCGTCGGGAAGCGACGCACCATCGTGAACGAATTCCGCCACTCGGGCTCGGCGAACGCTTCGTACATGGCGATGATCCCCAAATGGTCGACGACGACGTTCACGCCGCGGCTGCGGAGGTACGCCAGCAATTTCTTCTCCCGAATGGCGCGCGCCGCGTCGGGGTTCACCACGCCATCCAAATCGATCACCGGCAATCCGGAAAACGCCGACTCGATGCCGCTGTTGAAGGCCGCGGCCCGCAGCCCCGGCTCGGCGGCCGCCATCTGCCGCAACGTCGCCGCCCCGTCCAAATATACTTTCTGCCAATCGTGAAAGCCATTGCGCAGCAAGCCCGCCCCGGTGCGCGCGAAACCCGCCGCCATGCCCGCGGCCAGCGTCAGCGCCAGCGCGCCGGCGAGCCGCCGCTGGACGGCGACGCGATCCAAGTAGCCGAGCAGCAACGCCGTCGCCAGCGCAAGCAAAATCTGCGCCGGCAGAAAATACCACATTTTCTGCTGCCAGAAATAAAACACGTAAAAAGCCCAAACCGTCGCTCCCCAGAGCAGCGCGGCCGCCGCGCCGCGTTCCCGGGCCTCGAAAACCCGCGTTCCGGACGCCATTTTGCCGGTCAGCGCCGCCACCGCCAATCCCGCGAGAAAAACGACTGCCAGCGGCGCGCCCGGCAATGACGTGAAACGCAAGAAAAAGTCGAAAACGCCCTTGTTCAACTGCTGGACGAAAATCGACCATGCCGAATCGCCGGTCAATGCCGCCAGCTTCCGTTGCGTGTAGATCAACGCCGTGAACGAACCTTGCGTCACCGTGCCGAACCGCGCGAGACTGAAAACCACCCACGGCGAAACGACGGCCACGGCCACGCCGGCGGCGGCGACCGCGCCGACGACCCGCCGCCGCAGGCGCTCCAGATTCCGCCGCGCCGGCAACCAATGCGCGACCACGACGTCGACCGCCAGCGCGAAGGCGAACAGAATCGCATCGGTGCGCGCCAGCAGCGCCAGGCCGAGCAGCAGCCCGACCGGCAGCCATTTTTTCGGCGGTGGGTCGCCGCTGCGCAACGGCAGGTAGGCGAGCAAGGTCGCCAGCACGAAGAGAATCATCAGCGGCGCCTCGACGCCCATCAACTCGGTGAAGATCGCGAACGGCGAAAGCGCCCAAAAGCCGGCCGCCCACGCGCCGCCGACCGGGCCCGAAACCCGCAGCGCCAATCGCCAGAGCAAGAAAGCGTTGCCGGCGCCGATGACCGCCAGCGCCAGCGTCAATAACCGGGCCGCGGGGACCGCGCTGCCGGCCAGACGCACGGCCGCCATGGAAACCAGCATCCACAGCGGGTGATAGCCGTTGGTGGCCGCGACGCCGTCAAAGGTCGAGCCGTTGCCGGCCAGGATATTTTCGGCGATGCGCAAATAGTAAAAAGCGTCGTCCGCGAGGCACAGCGGAATCAACCGTTCGGGCGGCTGCGCGGCGAGCGCCAATCGCAGAAAAAAACCGGCCAGGATCAAGGTGACGGCGACGAGCGCGAGTCGCCTTTCGCGCCGGTCGGTCGCATTTTGCGCCATCTGTTCTCCCGATAAGCTGGCACTTTCGGCGCATCCTATCATCCGCGGAAGTTGAGTGTCCATCAAAACCTGGAAAGCGCGCCGCCCTGATTTTTCGGCGCGCGCTCAATTCCTTGAATCCAAATCGGCGCGAGGCTACGATGTCCGTCAAATGGAGAGCGGATTCTCAACCAGCCGAACGAAACCCGCGGCAGCCGACCGCGGGAGCGCGGGGAAAGCGAGAACGCGCGGTCGATGAAACTTTGCCTGCAATGCGAACGGCAATTCGCTTCGCCGGATTGGCGCTGCCCCAATTGCGGCTGGACGCCGGCGCGAGTTGCCGGCCGTATTTCTTTCGCCCCGGAGCTCGCGGCAGCGGACGGCAGTTTCCCGCCGGACCAGTTTCCGCATCTGGCCGCCCTCGAGGAAAACTACTTCTGGTTTCGCGCGCGCAACGCCTTGTTGATTTGGGCGCTGCGAAAGTATTTCGGGCGCGCACGGAGTTTTTTGGAAATCGGCTGCGGCACGGGGTACGTGCTGAAAGGGCTGGCGGAGGCCTTTCCCGATTTGTCCGTTTCCGGCGCCGAACTCCTCGATCGAGGACTGGCCATCGCCGAACGTCGCGCGCCGCGGGCGACTTTTTTTCAGGCGGACGCGCAGCGCCTGCCGTTCGCGGAGGAATTCGACGTGGTCGGCGCGTTCGACGTGCTCGAACACGTGAATGACGATCGGGCGATCCTGCGTCAAATGCATCAAGCCGTGCGTCCCGGCGGCGGCATTCTGGTCACCGTGCCGCAACATCGCTGGCTCTGGGGCGCCGTCGACGACCAGGCCCGTCATCGGCGGCGGTACGACCGCGGCGACCTCGTACGCAAAGCAGCGGATGCCGGTTTTCGCGTTCTCTTCGTGACGTCGTACGTCGCAGCGCTGCTGCCGTTCATGTTTTTGTGGCGAAATAGGCGCCGGCCGCCGGCAAGCCTCGCCGATCCGATCGCCGAGTTTCGCATCCACCCGCTGCTGAACCGGTTCTTCGAGATCGTCCTGGCCGGCGAGCGTTTCGCCATCAAGCGCGGCGTGCGGTTCCCGGTCGGCGGTTCGCTGCTGCTGATCGCGGCGCGACTTGACGCCGGGTTCGCGAGGCCATGAGATATCTCGCCGTGGCAATCCCCGGCGACTTCGTTTGACCCGATGAAATCCCATATCGTATAATTTTCGCTCCACGTCTGGGCGGAGAGCGGCATGCCCGGCAGCCTGAAGTGTGTAAATTCGTTCCTGGTCCTGGCGGCCCTTTTGCTCGGCCTCGCCGCTTGCCAGACGCCGGGTGCGCCCCGCTCCCGCCCCGACGATTCCTCGCCGTCCGACGACGATACCTCGCCGGACGAACCAAGCCCGACGCCGGACGAGCAATGGGGCCTTTGGCACGGCGTGTGGCAGACCAACGAATTCGTCTTCGAGGCGGCGCCGACGCCCGCGACGTTGTCGCCGGTCATGGCCGCCCTCGCCGACGGCTCGATCGTCGTGGTCAGCACGAGCAAGACGCAAACCGTCGTCGCCGGCGTCGATGTGTACGCGCAAACGCTGTATCTCGCGCACAAGCTCGCCGACGGCCAATGGCGTCCGTATCTGGCGCTCGACAGCTTCGGGTGGACCACGCAAAATTCGTCGCTCGCCGTCGACGCCGCGGGAGATGTGAACGTCTTATATTCGCGCGAAGGCGCGCCCGCGCATCTGACCGTCGTCGACAACCAGGTTACGCGCGATTCATTAGAAACCGGACCGTCGCCGCCGGCCAACGTTTCGCTGGGCTTCGACGCCCTGGGCGAATTGCACGCGGTGTTCGGCGATTGGAGCCTTTCGCATCAAGTGTTGACGACCGGCGGCTGGCAGGTCGCGGACACCAACGACAACCTGAGTTTTCCGGATATCGTGTTTTACACCAGAGACCAATCCGACCCGGCCGCGCGGCTGATTTGCCTGCAATACAACGAAACAGGCGTCGGCTATACGCTGATGCACTTCGTTCACGGCGACGCGGGGTGGCAAGGCGGGCCGGTCATGCCGGCCATCGATTTTTACGAAGCGCCGCACGCCGTGATCGACTTGACCGGACGAACGAACATTCTCGTGCCGAGCGGGCAAGGGTTGATGTACTTGGTGCAAGATCCCGACGCGGCGGGCGGTTGGCAAACGGAGATCGTCGCCGGCCAGGACTCGGAAATGGGGTATCAGTCGGCGGCAATCGCTTTGATCGGCGATTCGCCGGTCGCTGTCTTCCGCGATGAAAGCGAGGCCGACGGGTACGTCAGCTTCCGGACCGCCGGGACGTGGAACACGAGCAAAATCGCCGGATTCAACGGCGGTTTCCTCGGTTTCGGGCTGGCGGTCGACCCGTCCCAAAACCTCCACGTGATCTTCGCCGGCTACCGCGAAACGCCGGATTGACGCGACGCCGGCGACCCACGGCGAGGACCGGCGCTTGCTGCGCCGCCGGCGCGGAACTTGCTTTTGACCGTTGCGCCGTTAAAATGCGAGCGACCAACGTCGAACCGGACCGCGCGCCGCAACCCAGTTGCCTTGCGGCGTTTTTTCCGTGGAGAACGAACGCGCCATGTTCGAACCGGGCGTCATCCTGTCGGGCAAATACGAGATCATCGAGCAGATCGGCATGGGCGGCATGGGCGCCGTGTACCGCGCGCGCGAAACCGACTTCGACTTCGACCGCAGCGTGGCGATCAAGGTGCTGCCGCCCCATTTGATGACCGACGAAAAATTGGTGCAGCGGTTTCACGAAGAAATCAAGATTCTCGCCAAACTGGAGCACCCGAACATTGTCCCCGTGTACGCCATCGGCAAAGAAAACGGCTGTCTTTTTTACGTCATGAAATTCTTGAGCGGCGAGACGCTCAAGGCGCGCCTGCGCCGCACCGGGGCGCTGGCGTCGGCGACCGTCGCGCGGGTCGGAACCCAATTGGCGCGCGCCATCGACCACATCCATCGCGCCGGCGCGATCCACCGCGACATCAAGTCGGTGAACGTCATGCTCGACGACCAGGACAACGCCACGTTGATGGATTTCGGCATCGCCAAAATCGCCGGCGGCGCCAACCTGACCGCCGCGGGCGAAGTGCTCGGCACGGCGCCGTACATGGCGCCGGAGCAATGGGAAGGGAAAAGCGATCCGCGGTCCGATTTTTACGCGCTCGGCGTCATGATGTACGAGGCGCTGGCCGGGTCGCCGCCGTTCTCCGGTTCGAGCCTGTCGGACATCATGGCGGCCCACCTGCGGCAGCAACCCCCGCCCCTGCGGACGGTGCGCCCGCAGACGTCCGAGCCGCTGGCGGAGGTCGTGCACCGCTGCCTCGCCAAAGACCCGGCCGACCGCTATGCGACGGCGGCCGATTTGGTCGCGGCGCTCGAGTTTGTCGAGCGTTCGGCGCCGCCCGCGGCGCCGGGCCGGACCGCGCCGGCCCACGTTTCCGTTTCCGTCCCGGCTCTCGATTCGACGACGGGTTCGCTTCCGTCATCCGCGGCCATCGCGGCGACGGAGGAGTCAAGCACCGAGGCGCCGGCGCCGGCGCCGCCCGCGCCGTCGGCCTCGGACGCGAGCCCGGCGGCGGCGTTGACGACCGTCGGCCCGGTCGCGCCGGCCGAAAAACGCCGCACGGGATTTCTGTTCGGCCTCGTCGGCGGCGCGGCGGCGCTGCTGGTTTTCCTGGGCCTGGTCGCCGGCGGCATCCTCGGCGGCGAGACCCTGAGCGAGTTTTTCACCGGTTGGGGCAATCATTTCTACGCGACGCAGAACTACGGTTCGCCGCCGCTGTTCAACGCGGTGACCTGTTACGAGTTGGCGTTGTTCTACGACCCGCGCAACCCGGCCGCCTTGAAGGCGCGCCGTAGCGCGGCCGAGAACCTCGCCGCAATGGGCGAATCGTACGCGCGCACCGACGCGGTCCTGGCCGCGAAATATCTCCAATGGGCGCTCGAATTGGAGCCCGATCCGAATTGGGCGAAACGATATCACAAAATACAGGAGGGCCGCCGGTGAGGCCTTTGCCGGAGACGCCGCTGCTGACGGTCGATATCATCATTAGCCTGCCCGACGGCCGCATTGCGCTCATCGAGCGGAAAAATCCGCCGCCGGGTTGGGCCATCCCCGGCGGGTTCGTCGACCGCGGCGAAACGGTCGAAGCCGCGGCGGTCCGCGAGGCGAAGGAAGAGACGTCGCTCGATGTCGCCCTGGTGCGGCAGATTCACGTCTACTCCGACCCGCGGCGCGACCCGCGGTTTCACACCACGTCGGTCGTCTTCGAGGCGACGGCGGTTGGCGAACCGCACGCGCAGGATGACGCCAAAAACGTCGGCCTGTTCACGCCGGCCCAAGCCCTCGCCCTGCCCCTGGCGTTCGATCATCGTCAGATTCTCGAGGATTACTTTCAAAGAAAATACTAGGCGGGCCGCAGCCGGCCGCGAAAACAGCCCCGCGTCGCCCGAACGCTCCGGCGCCGCGTGAATTTTCGCCCCTTCCCGGCGGCCAATGCGCGCGATTCTTGGTGTTATTATCAGATATAAGTATTATTGTTCGCGGCGCAGCCCCAGGGATGGACGGTCGCTTCGGCAAGCCGTCTATTTGCGGGGTCGAAACCCGCATCACTCTGAGAAGACGACTGTTCTCGTTTTTTTCGCGCGTGAAATAATTTCCGCTTGACTTCGTGGGGAAAAGTGGGGATTAATGGCGAACAGTGTGGATGCCACCAAAAAACAGCGAGTGAAAGGGCCGGCGCGTGTTGTTCCAAGGCGTACTCCCGATCAAGGTCGACAGCAAGGGGCGAGCGGGCGTACCCAAGGAATATCGCGAGCTTTTCGCCAAGGAAGGCCAGGATTCGTTGGTGCTGACCAGCTTCATGGTCAAGAATGCGCCTTGCCTGGACGCGTTGCCGGTTCCGGTCTGGGAAAAGTTCCTGCGCAAGTTCGAAAAACAGCCCCAGTTCGACGAGCAGGTCGAAATTTTCGGCACGTTTTACGTGAACCCGGCGCGGACGGTCGCATTCGACACGGCCGGGCGCATTTTGATCCCGCAGCCGTTGCGGGAATGGGCGCAGCTCGATCACGAAGTCGTCGTGGTCGGCGCGCTCGATCGGTTCCGGTTCTGGAACGCGGAACTGTGGACGAAATTCCACCAGGAGACGGCAAAACAGTTCCCGGCCGCCAAGCAAGCCTTGGCGTCGGTGCTGAGTTGATGCCCGCGCATTTGCCGGCGCTGGCGGATGAAACGATCGAAATTCTCTCGTTGCGGCCGGGCGGAATTGTTGTCGACGCGACTTGCGGCGCGGGCGGACACACGGAGCGAATGGCGAAAGCGGTCGGCGAAAGCGGCACGGTGATCGCGCTCGATCAGGATGAAGCGGCGTTGGCGCTGGCGCGGGAACGGCTCGGCGAGGCGCCGCAGCTTCGTTTCGTCCAGGCGAATTTTCGCAATTTGCCGGCGGTGTTGCGTGCTTTCCCCATCGACCGGGTCGACGCGATTTGCGCCGATCTCGGGATGGGCAGCTTCCAGATCGACGCCCCCGAGCGCGGCTTTTCGTTCCGGGGCGAAGACGAACTCGACATGCGGATGGATCGGCGAAAAGGGCCGACCGCCGCGCAGCTGCTGCGGACGCTGCCGGAGGACGAACTGGGCCGCATCTTGCGCAATTGGGGCGAAGAGCCACGCTGGCGGCGCATCGCCCGCGCGATCGTCGCCCATCGCGAGGCCGACGGCGCGTTTACGGGCGTCGCGTTGCGCGAGGTCGTTCACCGGGCCGTCGGCGCGGCGCGGCGGCGCGGCGTGGATTCGGCGACGCTGGCGTTTCAGGCCATGCGGATCGCGGTCAACGACGAACTGGGCGCGTTGGTCCAGTTCCTGCCCGCGGCGATCGAGGCTCTGCGCCCGGGCGGCCGGCTGGCGGTGATTTCGTATCACAGCCTGGAGGACCGGGAAGTGAAGAGTTTCCTGCGCGCCGAGGCCAAAGGCTGCATCTGTCCGCCGGAGTTGCCGCGGTGCGTGTGCGGCCGGCTGCCGCGGCTGCGCGTCCTGACGCGCAAGCCGATCGCGCCCGGCGAGGCGGAAGTGCGGCGCAACCCGCGGGCGCGCAGCGCGCATTTGCGGGCGGCGGAACGAATCTGAAAAGAATCGGCGACGAAGGGCGACAGCGATGGCGGAACTGGTTCTCTCGCGGACGCGGGCCGCTCGCCGGAAGCGGCCTGGCGGCGGGCAACTCCGTCGCTCGGCGCTCGCGGCCTTGGACACGTGGCTGGGCTGGAGCGGCGTGTTCGTCGCGGTCGGCGCACTGGTCATGGCGGTTTGTTACGTGGTGTCGTTGATTCACGTGCGCAGCGAGGTGGTGCAGCTCGGGCGGCAGATTTCCGTGTTGAACGAGCAGGCCCACGCGTTGGAAACGGACGTCGAGGAGGTTCGCTTGCGCTGGCAGGAACTCGACAATCCGAAACGGCTCGAGAAGATCGCGGCGACGCTCAAGCTGGCGAAGCCCAAAACCGAACAGTTGGTGGTGTTGGGTGAATCTCGCTGACCGAAAAATTCACTACCTGAACCGGCGTCCGCGCACGCGGTTCGAAGCGCGCCCGTGGAACCGGTCCGCCCGCCCCACGCAGACGTTCCATCTCGAGGAAACGCGCCAGGTCCGCGTCGGCCTGCTGCTGATCTTTTTCATTCTCGGGTTTGCGGTCCTGGCCGTCCGCGCCTTTCAAATCACGATTCTCAAGCACGCGGAACTGACCCGCGAGGCGGAAAACAACTATCGCGCCGCGTTCGGCCTGACCAAGCCGCGCGGCGAAATGCTGGACTGCAACGGCGAGCGGCTGGCGATCACCGTCGAACTCGATTCCGTTGACGCCGACCCGAAAATCGCCGCGGCCTGCCCGGTCTTCGAAGAGGGCGTCGCGGCTATCGCCAAGGCGCTGTCGCTCGACCCGGGCGCCGTGCGCGCCGGCGAAACTTTGACCGAGGCTGACGCCCATCAGGACTGTCTCGATTACCTGATGCTGGACTCGGGCGCGAAAGGACCCCCGTATGCGGGCGCGACCGGCGAGACTCACGACTGGTCGGTCAGCC
>CAZHPN010000070.1:0-27290 GCA_964534375.1 uncultured bacterium
CGAGCTGCAGCAGATAGCCGTTGATCGTGGTCAATTCGGTGTCGCCGCTGCGGCATTGGATGACATCCTGCGCCATGCTGCTCATCACCATCTTGCGAACGTTTTTTTCGAACAGGGGCCGGGTAATGACTGTCGGCAGATTCGCCGCAGCCCAGATCAGCCGCCAGCCGGGCATGCCGCCGAGACTGCACTCGTGGTAGCCGGCCTCGCGCACGATCTGGACGCCTTCGTACGCCATGCCGCTGAGAATTTTTTGAAACAGGGCCGGATCGGCGATGTCGCGTTGGCCGTGGCCGATCAGCGTCGTAAACGAATTGGCGAGGTTGATGACCAGCTTGCTGTGCACCGCGTCCTGAATGTGCGGGCTGACGACGGTCTCGACGCCGCGGCCGAGAATCGCCGCCAGCGCGTCCATCTCCGCCGCCAGTTCGCCTTGGAGCGTGCCGAGCACCAACGGGCCCTTTTTTTGGTAACCGATGACGCCCGGTTCGTCGGCCCAGGCGTTGTAGGCGATGACGCAGTACGCGACTTTCGAGAAATATTTCGGCAAGATCCGTTGGTTTTCGGCGCCGTTCTGCATGCCGATGGCGATCGGCCGGTCGCCTAGCTTTTTCGCGGCGGCGGCGGCGACCGCGTCGAGGCTGTAATTTTTCACGCCGAAGATCACGATGTCGGCGTCGGGCGCGTCGCCGAGGTCGTCGAGCACCTTCACCGGCACGGTCGTCTTTTCCTCGGGGCGGTCGCCCGCATAGGTGGTGATGCCGCGCCGGCGCAGCGTCGCCGCGATTTCGCCGCGGTCGACCAGGAACAGGTTGTCGTAATGCGGGGCCAGCCAGGCGCCGACCGTGCCGCCGATGACGCCGGCGCCGCAGATGATGATTTTCGGGTTCGCAGGCAGCGAACTGGGACTGGCAGCGCGAGACCAAAAAGCCATGGTTGTCCTCCGGGCTCGCTCAGGAAAATTTGATCGGCGAGCGGAAATTCGGATTCGGCAAATCGAAGCAACTCGACATGCCCTTGACGAAACGCGTCTGGAACGGCTGCTCCTCGATCGCGAGATTGCGCAACGGCTGCGCCGCGGGCGAGTCGCCGAGCGTCAAGAACGGCCGTTTCGCTTTGACGCCCTTCTGCCACAGAAGTTGCGGAAAAGCGTTGACGTTGAACGTCGCGGCGAAATTCGTTTCGCTTTGCAGCAGTTGGTCGTCCAGCCGCGTATACAGATTGGACTTCACATCGAATTTCGTCGGCTTGCCGGCGGTCGGCACGCGCAGGTCGAAATAGACGGCGCCCTCTTCGTCCTTGGCGACGGTGCGGCAATCGCCGTTCTCCTCGCGCACATCGATGTCCTGCACCACTTTGGGCAGGCCCCAGATCTTGCGGCCGCGAATTTGGTTCTCGAGCGACGTCACGGGCATCGAGAAGACGTAATAGCCGAATTCTTTGAAGACCGGCAGCAGCATTGGCAGGACGGGCACATTGACCAGCGGATCGACCATGACCGGAATCGTCATCGCGATTTCGTTGTACGGCGCGACCCCCAGCACATTGCGATACTCGTAGCAGGAAAAGGCGACGATGGCGCGGTCCAGCGGCATGCGCACCGGCTTGATGCGCGGATGCAGCATGAGCTTCGCGGCGTTTTCGTACGGGCAAAGGAAAATGGCCATTGCGCAGGTGACGTCGCTGTAGAACGTCGGGAAGAGATAATCCTTGGCGACCTTGGCGTTCAACTGGAGCGGCTGCGGCGCGCGGCGCAGCACAAAACGCTTGAAGAAGTCGGTTTGGAAGCGGTCGTAGTTGTGCAGCATGGAAGCATCGATATCCCACGTCGGTTTCATGGTCCGTACCTCGTTTGTTCGCGTTGCAGGTCTTGCCGTTCCGCCTTTTAACACGGAATAAACCCGCGCAACAGCCGCCGCGACCCGCTTTGCAGTTTTCTTATGGAAAAATACGCGACGATGATTAATGTGAAATCAACGACGTTTTCTCGTGCGAGAACGTCAAAAGAAAACAGCATTAATGGCGTGACGCTCTCTCTCAAACCGAAAGGAGAATAGCTTATGAAACGATTGCTTCCGATCCTGGTCGCGGCCGTGGCGGTGTTCGCCATGATCTCCCCCGTCTCGACGGTCTTTGCGGCGGACGCCGCTGCCGATGAAAAGATCGACCTGAACAAGACCTTGGGCGTCGGTTTCGGCATCTTTTCGCCGATCGGCGACTACGCGAATGCGAATGAATACAAGAGCATGCCGGCGTTCCTCGGCGCGCAATTGTACGTGCGTTACTGGATGATGGACAAACTTGCCTTCGAGCCGGAATTGCAGGTGAATTCGTATTCCAGCAACTCCAAATACGCGGCCACCCCGAATACTCCGCCCACGCCCATTTCGACGGTCAATAACGACTCGATTTTGAGCGGGAGCGCCAAGAACGCCGGGAGCGCCATCCTCATCATCCATCCGCAGTTGATCGTCCTCTATTCGCTCATCACGACGAACTCGACGCGTTTCGAAATCGGCGGCGGTCTCGGCCTCGACTTCGGCAGCCTCTCAAAAGGAAAAACCGCGACGGACGAGGGCGCCGACATCCCGATCGAGTTCGGCGTCGAGCATTTCTTCACCAAGTGGTTTTCGATGGACGTGGGCGCGTCGTTCGACCTGTTCGGTTACGATGCGCAGAAGATCGGCACCAAGACCAGCACCAGCGCGGCGGTCTTCAATCTCGATTCGACCAACCTATTCCTGAACTTCATGGTGTACACGAAGTAGACTGGCTGCCGAGCCGCTCCGGCGGGCGAAGGGCGCAAGCCTTTCGCCCGCTTTGTTTTGGCGCGCCGCCAAATCCGCGATTGAGCGCTTTATCTCGCCAAAAGCGCAGCCCTGGGCGCGTTTGGCGAGATTCGACGAAGACCTCTTCGGCGACCGCGGCGCCATGCAGACAACCAGCCGGAATCCGCCCGGCGTCGCCGGAACAACCGGAGCGCAGATTTTGCAAGCGTTCAACCGCGGATTTGGCGCGCCGCGGTTGATTGACAGGGGGGCGTCGGCCCGATAAATTGCGTTGCCTTTTGCGCCCTGGGACGGGGAGAGGGATAGGGGCCTATGACCGAATCCGCTGACCGTTCGGTTTTCCGGACGACGCTGCTGGTCGGAACGCTGTCGTTTTCCGCGATCATGTTCGAGTTGATCATCTCGCGGATGTCGGTGTTCTACCTGAATTATTCCAACAGCTTCATCGCCATTCCGTTGGCGCTGTTCGGGCTGGCGATCGGCAGCCTGCGGATGCATATCGGCAAAGACACGCTGGAGAAGGTCCACATCGGTCGGCAATTGGCCTGGCTGGTCGGTTCGTCGTTTTTCTCGTTCGCGTTCATCTTCCTGTTGTTCAGCCGCTTCCTGGCGATCAGTTTTCCCTTTCAGATCGACTGGGTCTCGACGCTCAAGACCGCCGCGTTCGTCATCGGTTTTCTGCCGCCGTTCTATTTCATCGGGATGACGCTGACCGCGCTGTTCTATTTGAATCGCGGGCACATCGGCCGGCTGTACGCCGGCGACCTGTTCGGCGCGTCGCTCGGCGCGTTCGCGACGCCTGTCCTGTTCCACTTTTTCGATCTGCCGTACCTGATCTTCATCTGCCTGTTCGGCATGAGCGTGGTCTCGGTGCTGTTCCTGCCGCGGCGCCGGTGGGCCGCGTTCGCCGCGTTCGCGGCGGTCAACGTCGCCGTCTTGGGCGCGCTGATTTTCCTCGAAGGCTCCTACGATCTGTCGCACGCGATTCTGGCCAACGCCAACCAGAAGGTTACGGAAATCGCGCACCGGTGGAACGAATACTCGCGCGTCTCGCTGCTGCGAATCACCGACAAGACGACAAAAGAATCGACCTACCGCATGATTCACGACAATGCGGAAAGCAACGTCTACCTCGACGCCTACGACCCGGCGCCGAAAAGCCTCGAGGGGCTCGACAAGCGCATCACGCTGCCGATGTTCCTGCCCAACCGCCGGGTCGACGACGTGCTGGTCATGTTCGCCGGCTGCGGGCGGCAGATGGTGCAGTACTACATGCAGTCGCAGGGCCACGTGCGCGTCACCGGCGTCGAACTGAACCCGCTGGTGCGCGACCTGATCCTGAAAACGCCCGAAATGAAAAAGTTCCGCCTCGACGAATTCTACCGCGCGCCGGGCGTCAATCTGGTCTTGAAAGAGGGCCGCTATTTCATGGAGAACGACCCGCGGCAGTACGACGTGATCTTCGTCGGCTCCGACGCGGCGACGTCGCAGGTCAAAACCGGCCATAGCCGCAAGTACCTCGACACCAAGGAGGCGATGGCCGAATACCTGCGCCACCTGCGGCCCAACGGCATGATGGTCTTTCACTGCACGCCGTCCGGCCACAAGTTGCTGTCGCTGCACGAAATCTACAAGGAACGCGGGTGGACCAACCTGGGCGAGAACCTGATCCTGGCGTCGCCGCGGATGGACGACTGCGACTATCTTGTGTACTCGGCCTCCGGCTTCACGCCCGAGGAAATCGAAACGATCGCCAAACCGCCGTTCATGCGGCCGCGGGAAATCCAGTACCAGCCCGGCGGGGAGCATAACAATCCGATGGTGCTGGGCCTGATGCAGGGCAAAGAGACGCCGCAGATCAAACTCGTCACCGACGACGATCCGTTCATCGTCCATATCGATGTGCACAGCTTCAAGCTGTTTCCGCCGCTGCAGATCCTGCGAAACGTCAATTACTACAAGGGCTGGATCAAGATCGTCACGCTGATTGTCATCGGCATCGTGCTCGTGGCGATCCTGGCCGGGCTGTACATCGGCCGCGCGAACATGCCGCCGCCGAACATGATGCTCTACCTCTTGCTGACCGGCGTCAGTTACATGCTGTGCGAAATCGCCTTTATTGCGAAGCTCGAGTTGTTCATGGGCAACCCGCTGTACAGCATGGCGCTGCTGCTGACGATTTTCCTGATGGCCAACGCGCTGGGAAGCTGGCTCTACAACAAGCTGCAGACGCGCTTGAACATGACCGTCGCGCCGCTGCTGGTCGCCGGCGTGATCCTGCTGACGATGGCCGCCATGAAGCCGATGGTCGAGAACCTGCTCGGCCTGCCGCTGATCGCCAAAATCCCGCTCGTGATCCTGCTGACCTTCCCGGTCGGCGTGTGCCTCGGGCTCTTTTATCCGTACGTCGTCACGTGGTTGACCAACAACGGCCGCGGCTCGGCCGTGCCGATCACCTACGCGGTCAGCACGCTCTCGTCGGTCGCCGGCGCCTCGTACGCGATGACGATGATCGTCAACTTCGGGTATACTCACTTGCTGTATCAAGCCGTCGCCGGCTACATTCTCTTGGGAGTGCTCATGCCATTCGCCAACCGGCTGGTCAAATGACCGGATTGTTCCTTCGGGGCCGCGCGCCCCGGCGGTACCTCCTCCTGATCCTGGCCCTCGCCGCCCTGACCTGGTCATTCCAGGCGCGCGCCGAAGACGCGCTGCCGATCGACGCCAGTCCTGCGCCGGTCGAAGCTGCACCGGCTCCCGCGGTCGCGCCGGGCGCGATCGACGGCCTGGCGATCGTCAAAGGCGTGCGAGATCCCGTCGCCGGAGCGACGGTGAAACTGGTCGAGGCCGAACGTGAAACGACGACCGACGCCAAAGGCCGATTCCAGTTCGCCGACGTGCCGCCGGGCACGTACGTGCTGACCATCCAAGAGGAATCGATCAAGAAATTTTCGCTGACCGTCGTCGTGAAATCAGCGATGACCGCGAAATTGCGCTGCTACATCACCCGGCTCGGCTATTCGCTCGACGAAGTCGTGGTCACGACCAAGAAAGAGGATTCGGAAACCACGCGCAACGAAATCAGCAAGCAGGAGCTGACCGGCGTGCCGGGCGCGAACAATGACGTGATCCGCGTCATCCAGAATCTGCCCGGCGTCGCGGCGACCGGCCCGGGCGGCTTCGGCGACCCGACGGGCCTGGTCATTCGGGGGACGAGCCCGGAGAACAGCGCGTACCTGTTCAACGATTTCCCGATCCCGCAGCTCTTTCATTTCGGCGAGGCGATTTCGACCATCAACTCCGAGCTGATCGACGACATCGTGTATTACCCCGGCGGCTTCGACGTGAAATACGGCCAGGCGCTCGGCGGCGTGGTCGACGTGATCAGCCGGAGCCCGCGGACCGACCGCTTCGGCGGCGTCGTCGACCTGGCCACCTATTCGTCGTACATCATGTTCGAGGGGCCGGCCGGGCCGAACTTCAGTTGGGCGGGGTCGGTGCGGCGCAGTTTCATCGACTTTCTGCTGCCGCTGGTGGTGCCGAAGAACGAGGCGGAATTTACGCTGCTGCCGAGCTTCTACGATTACAGCGCGATCTTCGAGTACGCGCCCAACGCCAACAACCACATCCGCGCGACGTTCGCCGGCTCCGACGACCGCGTCGGCCTGATCGGCCACGTCGACGCCAACGAGCCGTTCGCCGGCTCGGCGTTCAACATGGTCGTCGATTGGCACCAGGGGAACATTCGCTGGGACGCCACGCCCACGGCGTCGATCGCCAATACGCTCGCGGTGAACTTCCTCTACTCCGTCACCCTCGACAACTTCGGCGCCGGCATGAAGGTCGACATCGCCGAGCTGGCCCCGACCATCCGCGACGACTTCTCGGTGAAAATCGGCTCCTGGAACAACGTGCGCTGGGGCGTCGAAGGCGACATGGGGAACTACGACCTGAATCTGAACGTCATCCATCCGCCGGCGGAAGGCCACCCGGGCGAGGGCCTTTCCAACAGCGACATTTCCCGGCAGCAGTTCACGCTCAACGCGTACGGCGGCTTTGCGTATCTCGACGATGTAATGAAGCCGGCGTCGTGGGTGCAAATAACGCCGGGCATCCGCACCGACTACAGCGCCTATCTCGGGCGGGCCAGCTACGATCCGCGGCTGTTGACGAAGTGGTTTCCCACCAAAGAGACGACGATCAAAGCCACGGTCGGCGTTTATCATCAATGGCCCTCGGGCGATGAAATCGTCAAAGGCTACGGCAATCCGCATCTCGACGCGCAGGCGGCATACGAGGGCGTGCTGGGCTGCGAATACGATTTCGGCCAGGGCTGGACCGTCGACGGCGAAGGCTACTACAAATATTTGAACAATCTGGCGACGCCGACCAATCCGGGCGCCGCCGAGCCGTATCTCAACACGGGCATCGGCTACATTTACGGCGCCGAATTGCTGGCGCGCAAGAAACTGACCGACCGGCTGATGGGCTGGCTCTCGTACACCTATTCGGTCTCGATGCGCAAAGACACGCCCACGTCTCCGTGGCGCTATTTCGACGAGGACCAACGGCACAATTTCATCATTCTGGCCAACTACACGTTCGGCGAGACCAAGCAATGGCGACTCGGCGCCAAATGGCAATTCTTCACGGGCATGCCGTACACGCCGATCATCGGCTCGATCTACAACTCGGACACCGACAGCTATCTGCCGCTGTACGACCCGCGCGTCAACACCCAGCGCATGCCGTCGTACAGCCAGTTGGACGTGCGCGTCGACAAGTTGTGGATATTCAACAATTGGACGCTCAACACCTATCTCGACTTGCAGAACGTTTACTGGAGCAAATACCCGGTCGGCTATCTGTACAACTACAATTACACGCAGCAAAAAGAGGTGTCGCTCGCGCCGTTTTTCCCGTCGATCGGCATCGACGCGCGGTTCTGAGGCAAGGAGAGGCTGCATGAAAACCAAGGCGTGGAGGAGATCGGCGGCCGCACTGGCGTGCCTCGCGACCGCCGCGCTGTGCGGCTGCGGCAAGCCGTTTACGTCGGCCAGCTTCATCAACGACCAACGGTTCCTGGCCATCATCGCCGACCCGCTCGAGGCGTCGCCCGGCGACCCGTTTACGTTTTCGGCGGTCATCACCAACAAGGACGGCTCGCTCTATGCCGGTCCGGTCGCCTGGGCCGTCGTCACCGGCGACACGTTGCGCGAACAAGGCCAGGCGAACATCGATCCCAACGACGAGTACCTTCAGATGCCGGGTCAACCGGGCTTCGCCTGGCTCGCGCCGGCCGCCGCCGATCTGCCCGCGAAATTCGGCTCGCCCGAGAAAAACGGCTATCTGGTGACGGTCGCCGCGATGGCGTTCGAAAATGGCGATCTCAACGGCGCATCGTTCGCCGCCTTCAAGCTCTTCATCATTTCCGACAAGCCGGCGGCGGAGCGGGACATCAATCCGACCATCAAATACGTGGATGTTTTCGCCAATGGCAAGCAGATCACGCCGGGCACGAAGGGCAGTTACTTCGCCCCTCGCGGCACCGCCGTGCTCGAGGCCCAACCGGAGCAGAACCTCGGCGCCCTGACCTATCACTGGTTCGCGACCTATGAGGATTTCGCACCGAGCCTCGGCGCCACGCAAAAACTCGCCCCCGACGCCGACGGCGGCTACGCCGTTTATCTCGTACTGCGGCAGAGTTACTTTTTCGAACACGATGATTCGACGAAAACGCGCATCACCGGCGAAGACTGGCGACGCACCGAAGTCGTGTTCTACGGCAGCTAGCGCGGAGCACCCTGTGTCCGAAGCGTTGTTTTCGCGCGATCGCTACGAACTGCCGCCTTGCAACCTGCGGCGCCTGACCGCCGGCGACGCCGAGCGGCTCGCCGCGGCGCTGGCCGCGATCGACCCCTGGCGTACGCTCGGCTATCGCGCGACGGTCCTCGAAGCCTATTTACGAAACGCCGATCCCGCCTTGGCGCGTTTCGCGATCGTTGCCCGCGAGGCGCTCGCGGGGGTCGTTTGCCTGCGGTTCCCGTGGCTGCGCGGGCCGCAGCTCGAGTTGATCGCGCTGCTCGACGGCTTCCGCGGACGCGGACTCGGCGCCGCGGTGATGAATTGGGCGGAGGCGGAGGCGTTTCACAGCGCCGCCAACATCTGGGCGCTGGTCTCGTCCTTCAACGCCGGCGCTCGACGCTTCTATCGCACGCGCGGTTTCGTCGAGATTGGCGTCATTCCGGAATTGCTCGGCGCCGGCCGCGATGAAATCCTGCTGCGCAAACAGCGTCCGATATCGACGGTGTAATTGGCGCGGCCCACCGGCGCGCACAGCTTGTATTCCGGATTCGCGCCATTATAAGATGCTTCAAAATGCCAGCGTCATGGGACATTTGCGGCGCCGGCACGCCGATCGCGGGGGATCTCTTTGGGCAAACTCGCCGAGTATCAGGCGCGACGCGATGTCCGTCGCGCCCTCGTGGGCCGCGAGCGGCGGCACGGCGAAGCCGCGCCGGGTCGATTTCGCCGTGCGGACGTGGACCGCGTGCTTCAATGTGCGGCCGAGAATTTCGCGGAAGGCCTGCGCGGCGCATCCCTGCCCCGCGGCTGGGGCGCGCGGCGCAACGTGATCGCCGGCATTTGGAGCCTGGCGCTGTTCCGCGCGCTGAAGCGCGAAGTGGGCGACGGCCGCTACGCAACGGAACTGGCGACGGACGCGATTTGGCTGTCGTACAAGCGATCGAGCGATGCCTTGCGCGTTTTTTGCCGTCTGCTGGCGCGCAGCCCGCGCCGGCGGATGCACCTGTTCGTGCGGGCGGGCCTGCGGTTTCCGTTCGGCCGCCCGGGTTACGAATGGACCGCGCGCCGCGCCGGGGACGCACTGGAGACCGACTTTCACCGCTGCCCGGTTTGGGACTATTTCCGCGCGCAGGATGAAGAGGCCCGCGAATTCTTCCGGCGTTCGTGGTGCACGCTCGACTACCCGCTCGCCGAAATCCTGGCCGATGGCGGCCGTTACGAGCGGGCGCATACGCTGTCCGCCGGCGATGAAGTTTGCGACATGCGCTGGATCGCGCCGGAGCGGCCGGCGCTGCCGCGTTAGCGATCGAACTTTGCCGATGGGGGGTGTGACATGACCGATTTCTTTGCCTCGACCCGTCCGGGTCAGCCCGCGGTTTTCGGCGCGGCTTCGTTCGAGCTGCCGATCTTGTATTTTCGCGACGACCTGTTCGCGCTCTTCTTTACGGCGGATTATCAAAAGGCGAAGGCGCTGATGCCCTCGCCCAAACTCCACCCGGTCGCGTTGCCGGGCGGCCGCACGATGCTCGGCGTCGCGGCGTTCAATTATCACGACACTTCGATCGGCCCCTACGGCGAGGTCGGCGTGATTCTGCCGGCCGTGTACGGCGCCAAACCGCCGCTGCCCGGCGTCCCGGCCTTGCTCGAGGCCCGCTACCCCGGCTTCGGCGTGCTGGTCCTGCACCTGCCGGTGACCAAGACCGTGGCGCGCGACGCCGGCCGCGGCCAGTGGGGCTACACGAAATTCGTGGCGGACATGAAATTCACCAGCACGCCCGAATATCATCAATGCGAGATGTCCGACGAGCAAACGCCTATTCTGACGATGCGCGTCGCCAAGCGCGGCATGTTTCATCGCGACCGCCAGCCGCTGGTGACCTACTCCGTGAAGGACGGGAACCTGATCAAAACCATCGTGCGCCAAAAGGGCGCGTGCCGCATGAACGTGCGCCCCCGCGCCTCGTTCCTGAAGCTCGGCGACCACCCGGCGGCCGAGACGATCCGCGCGCTCGGCATCGGCGAGCGGCCGATCCAGTCGCGGTATTACGTCGAACGCAGCGGCATTCTGCCGGCCGGCGAAGTCATCGAGTCCGGCGTGGCGGCGCTCGACGGCTGGCGCGGCGCCGACCGCGAAGGCCAACACACTACGGTCTATATCGAGTAGAGGCGCAGGATGTCGGAGCACCTCGACGCGTTTCGTCAAACGGCGGCGCTGTTCGCGAAGAAAGAAATCGAACCCCTGCTCGGCCGCGAGGGCCGCGACGGCGACTTGTCGCTGCTGCCGGGCATCTTGCAAAAAGCGCGGGAAACCGGGCTGACCGCGACGGCCGACCCGGCCGGCGCCGGTTGGGAATACGGCGTCTGGGGCCGGGCCTGCCGCGCCGACGGCCCCGCGGCATCGCTCGCCGTGTTGCAGGAAATCGCGCGGACCTGCGCCGGCGCCGCGGCGTGCATCCACCTGGCCGGGCTCGCCGCGTTTTTTTCGGACGACGGCGCACCGCCCGCGGCGGTCGCCTTTTTCGAGCCGGCGTGGATTGTCGATTGGCCGTCGCTGCGGCGCCCGCCGGCCGACGCCTGCCGCCTGACGCCGGCGGCAGATGGGGCCTTCCGCATCGCCGGGGTCAAGCATTTCGTGCACGCCGCGCCGGAATTCGCCGGCTTGCTGATTTTCGCCGCGGCTTCCGATGGCTGGCGGCTCGCCTTCGCGCCGAAAACCGCCGCCGGCGTCGAACTGGCCGACCCCGGCCCGCGGCTCGGCCTCGCGGCCATCGAAATGGCGCACGTGACGCTGCGCGATTGCCGCATCGAGGCGAGCGCCGTGCGCGCGGGCGAGCCGGCTGCCTTTCTACGCCGCCACTTGCTCGGCCTGTCGGCGATCGCCGTCGGCAACGCGGCCGGCGCCTTGCGCGCCGCGCTCGCCTATGCGGCCGAACGCTATCAGGGCGGCGAACAGCTTGACGCGCTGCCGGCCGTTCGGCGGCTGCTCGGCGACAGTGGCTCGCGCGTTGCCGCTGCCGCCGGCTTTCTCGACTCCGTCGCGCAGAACGACCGCGACGATCCGCCGTCGCTGGCGCGCGCGTGCGCGGCCAAGCTGCGCATCACGACGGATTGCGCGCAAGCGGTCACCGATTGCCTGCAGGTGCTCGGCGGCTACGGCTACATGGAAGACTACCGCCTCGAAAAACGGCTGCGCGACGCGATCATGCTCAAGCTGATGGCCGTGAAACCGGACGCGCTGCGCGAGCTGTGCGCGGCGGCCGAGACGGAGGGCGCACGATGAAGACCGCGCTGGCGCCGGAAGTCGCGCGCTTGCAGCTCAATGCGCTCGGCCGGCTCCTTTACGACGCCGACCCGAAAACCCTCTGGGACCGCGACACGGCCACCCTGCCCTGGACCTTCCGCCGGCTGCGGCGCCGCTGCCGCGATTTTGCCGCCGCGCACATTGCGCCCTTCGCGCTGCAGGCCGATCTCGATCCGCATGGGTTCGACGTGCACAAGTTGTTCGTCCTCGCCGCGCGCGCGGGCTTTCAAACCGAGTTCATGCCGTGGCCGTGGGGCACGTTGAATCCGGCGGGTTTCGTCCGCTCGATGCTGATGGCGCCGGTGCTGAAGGCCGAGGAATTTTGCACGGCTTGCGCGGGGCTCGGCCTGTCGTTGCTGGCGCACGAACTCGGCATCGCGCCGCTGTTCGTCAGCGGCGACCGGCGCGCGTATTTCAAATGGCTCGGGCGGATCTACCGCGAGATCAAGGCCGGCGAGCCCGCCGTCGCCGCCTTCGCCATCACGGAACCGGGCGCCGGCTCGGACGTCGAAGACACCGAGGGCGGCGAAAAGGCGCGCCTCGGTTGCCGCTGGCGGAAGGTCGCGGGCGGTTATCGCTTGAACGGCCGGAAGTGCTTCATCTCGGGCGGCGGCGCCTCGCGCTGGATCACTTTTTTCGCCGCCGAAGAAGGCAAGGGCCTGGAATCCTGGACCTGCTTCCTGCTCGACAAGTCGATGGCGGGCCTCTCGGTCGGCCGGCGCGAGAAAAAGATGGGGCAGCGCGCGTCGGACGCCTCCGAGATCGTGCTGGAAGACGTCTTTGCGCCCGACGAGCGCGTGATCGGCGCGGTCGGCGCCGGTTGGGCGATCAACCGCAACGTGCTCAACTATTCGCGGGCGGTCGTCGGCGCGATTGCGCTGGGTACGGCCCGCGGCGCGTTCGAACGCGCGGTGCAATTCTGCCGGGAAACGCGGCTCGGCGACCGCCGCCTGCTGGATTACCAAGACGTGCAAATCGCCCTCGCCGACATGATGGTCACGCTCTCCGCCATGCGCGCGACCGCCTGGCACGCTGCGCGCTATCGCGTTCCCTTTCAGGCCGGCGGCAGCGTGGCCAAGACGTTCTGCGCGGACAAGGCGTGGGAGGTTTGCAACGCCGCGATGGAACTGCTCGGCGACCACGGCTATCTGCACGGTCACGGCGTGGAAAAAGCGGCCCGCGACGCCCGCCTCGCGCAAATCTACGAGGGGACCAATCAAATCAACCGCCTGGCCGTGTTTGAAGGCCAGATGGAAGCGGAATTTCGCGGGCAATGACGGCAAAAGCGCCGCGACGACATCGGCGGCGACCGGGAATTGAGAAGTGCTCGTCAAGGGCTCTTGGGCTTCAGCAATCCGCCGAGGAGACTGGCAAAAATGCGAAACTGCAATCGCAATTCATAAAATGACTCCGTGCCCTTGAGGCGCTTCCACCAATAGGCCGGACGCAGGTAAAATTTCCGGTAAGCCAGCGCGCGCATTCGCTGCGCCAGTTCGTCCGCGGCGGCGGGAATCGGACCTGCCGATTCGCCGAGCTTCGTTCCCGGTTGGGGCCTTGGGACGCTGAAGGACGCGTAGTCGCAGTTGATCGCGACCGCCAGATCGACCGTCTTGCGCATCGTCGTTTCCGTTTCGCCGGGCATGCCGACGATGAAGAAGGCGACGCTACGCAGGCCTTGCCGGTTCGTCGCGGCCAGCGTCTCGCGAATCTGCTCGACCGTGATCCCCTTGTTCATGGCGGCCAGCGTTCGGTTGTCGCCGCTTTCCACGCCATATTCGATCACACGGCATCCCGCGCTCCGCATCAGCCCCAGAATCTCCTCGTCCACCGAATCAATGCGGGTTTGGCACGCCCATTTCAATCGAAGGCGATTTTGCAGCATTCGGTCGCACAATCGGGAGACGTAGTCGCGATCGTTGACGAATGTCGCATCGTGAAACACAACGTGGCTGAAACCGGCCCGCTCCACGGCGGCCAATTCCTCGAGCGCGTTGTCCTGGTCGCGCCGCCGAAAACCGACCTGGCGGGGCACGCAGAAAACGCAGCCGTTGGGACAACCGGTGGAGGTGATGGAAACGGTGAACTTCGGCGCCGGCGCGATCGGCAAGTGATAGCGGCCTCGGCCGACCAGTTCGTGGAGCGGCGTCGGGTAAGCGAACGTCGCGCCCTGCCGGCGGGGACCGCGGATGATATGCCCGTCTTTCCGGGTTATCATATCCGGCGCCGGCCGTTGGCCGTCGAGATAATCGAGAATGTGTTCCGTCGTGAAATCCAGAAGCGCGGCGTCCAGGAACCAATTCCGCGCCATGATTTCTTCGCCGCGCGCAAGCAAAATGCCGCCGTTGCCGATCATCTCGGTCTCGGGCCACAATCGTTTCAGGGCCTCGATAAACGCGAAATCCTCCGGGAGGCTGGCCAATGAAGTCAGGAAAATGCAGGCTTTGTATTTTTCGGCCGCCAACTGCGACAGCAGTTTCGCAGGCCGTTGGCGGGCCACGATCGCATCCAGCAGCGTGACGGCGTACTTTTCCTTCAGACGCCCCGACAGCACCAGCAGATCGATCTGGGGCCAGTAATAGTCAGCAAAGGAAATCGACGTGCAGTATTTGTCCCTGGCGTATCGCCTGGCGCCCGGCGGGTTAAGCAGAAGCACACGTTCTTTTGTCGGCGCACTTGCGGTCACGGCCTTCTCCGGAGGTGCACGAGGCGGCTTCGGAAGACGAAGTCCACGTGTTGCAGAAGGTAGCGGCATTGGCCGCCCGATGCAACCGTCCCAGGCGCGTCCGACGCGCGACCTCCGTCAATACCCGCTGCGAAGAATGCCCATCGCAGCCCGCGCCGCTCACCAAGCGCAGGCCGGCGCCCGATCGAAGACAGCACGCGGAATGAGGAACACGGTCGCCGTCATCAGTCCCGCGTCAAACTGATCGTAAACGATCCGCCGTTGCACCGCCGGATCCGCGGGATCCGCTTCGCTGGCGGCAGTTCGCGGGGTAACGAATATCACCAGAAAATTCGCGGCGTTCACGTCGAGCCGCAATCGGAGATCCGGGTGCAGATAGCGGCACAGACTGGCGAACGTCATCGATGTCTCGGCCTCAAGCCGGAGGAAGCGCGAGCCCCACCGGTAATCGCAGGTGTGTTCGTAGATCTCAAAATCCCGCAAATCGTTGTCATAAATAACTTGCGAGACTCTTTCGGCGATCGCGATCTGATCGTTTAGGCGTTCCATGTCGAAATATGTGTCGTGCGGCGGCGCCGCGCCCCGCGCGTCGACATCCCCTGCCGCCGCCAGCATGATGCCGAGCGCGGCGAGTTGCATCGTCCACTGTTTCCCGGCGCGCGGCAGCAAGGCGTGGAGCGACCCCGCGAATAAAGCGCCCCAGAAGACGAACGAAGAATTGAAGTAGTAAAGCGCCAGATTATCCTTTAAGTAATTCAAAATCGGAAAAACGAGAATCGCGAAAGCGCAACAACACCATGCGCCGTGTTTGATCGCGGTAGGGATAACGGCCCGTTTTTGGCGCAAGATGGCAATGATGAACAGCCAGAAAAATGAGCCGCCCGGATTGTTGAGCGGCCACATCACCCAAGCGCGAAGCATTTTCCAATAGGCGCTCGCCGGCGGCGTCGCTTCCGAGACGTCGACCTGGCGCTCCAAGCCTCCTGACTGGTGGAGGAACGCCGGCAATTGATACGCGAGATGAAAATGCATGAGCAGGACGACGGCAATGCCCGCGGCGTGGGCAGCGAACTGCCGGGCGTCGCGCGGTTTCAGCGCGACGAGCGTCGCGGGCGCCAATAAACCCGACGAGATATTCAGTTGCATGCACAACCCGACGGCCGCCCAGGCCAGGACGATGTTGATCGGGCTTCCTTGCATCGCGCTCGCGAGCAGATAAAAATACACCGCCATGTAAAACGGCAGTTGGAAAGAGTTGTCGGCGATCAGCGGGCTGTAATTCTCCAGGACGAGGCTGGAGAAAATGACGGCCGCCACGAACGAGACCGATTTGTCGATGTCCATTCGGCGGCAGGCGGCGTAATAGAGGAGGCTGGCGAGAAAATAAGTCAGGCTGTAGAAATAATAAAGAAATTGAACATCTCTCCGGAACAACAACGGAATCGCCGTCGTCAAGTGCGAAAGCGGCCCTAAGGTGAGATCCTTGAAGAACGCGTTTCCCGCATATTCGAAACGGCCTTCATCGACAAGCTCGATGCTCTTCCTAAGAATGTCGCCGACCGCCAAATAACAAATTCGAAAATCATGGCGATGGATGAAAATCACCGCCGCGAACCACACGCCCACGACGCCGGCCGGGATGATCGCCCGCGACACGGCGGCCGCGACGCGCCTCGTGTTTCGACGATATTGGTCGACTGTCATCGCCAACTAGAGCATGCCCCGTTTTCCGCTTAAAAATCGGCAGGCGGCCAACTCTTCACATCCCACGTCGCCGGCGAGGCGTGAAGACCGAAGACTCCGCGCGCCTGCCGCCGGCTCGGTGAGCCGCGTCAAGTCATCTCTCGACGGGCTGTCGCTCATCCACGCCCCGCCGCCGTTTCGTGCGGCGGCCAGCAGTCCACCATAGCCCGAGCGCCCGCGTCAAGCTCGCGTCGGTTCGCGTGCATCCGTTGGCCAGCGCAAAATCGCGGACGGCGGCGTCCCGTTCCAGCCAATCGGCCGGCCGGACGCGCCCCGTCCCCCGCCGCGGCTTCGGTTGCCGGCGCTGCCGTTTAATCGTACAAGAAAAGGTGCCGGCGGTTGGCGCAGCGGCGCCGACTGCGGCGTTTTTCGGCCTCGCCGATGTTGACGCGCGGCGCGCAGGACGTGATGGGCGGTTTCTTCTTTCTTGCGGCTCATTTTTCCGGGCCGATGCGGGTTCGTCGGCCGCTCCTTGTCGTCCTTGCGTGCGGCCTGTGTCTTGCGTGTTCGGGCGCCGGCGGCGACTGGGACGGTCAGACTTACCGAAAGGTCGGCGAGGCGTTCCCCGACGGTTCCTGGCGCGTCGAAGTCGTCGGCCCACCGACGCGGGCGAATCCGGGCGACACCCTGGAATGGACTGTTCGTTTCGCGATGAAAAGTTCGGCCGTTCGCGATTTCGCGGCAAAGATCGACGAAATCAAACTCGCGCTTGCCGCTCGTCGGGTGTGCGACGCCGAGGGCCATTACCGCGATCAGAACGGTTACTTCACCTCAACCTATCTGACGCCGAGCGGCCTGCCGATCGAAGGGTACCAGTATTTGATCGCCAACAGCCGCATTGGCGGGCCGTACCGCACCCCCCTGGACATCGTGCAGGACGTGCCGCGCGCGGCAATCCGCATCGCGGGCGACAGTCTGAGCTTCACCCTGCCCGTAAAGGCGCCGCTCGGCGCCGATTTCCCGGCGGGATTATTCCGCATCGAGCTGGCATTCTACGCGTCCGTCGACGGCCATTGGCTCCCGTTGCACGCGCTCGGCGCCGCCGACCCGCGCCGCAGCGCGGGCTGCGATCCTGATTATGAGATCCGCTATTTCTACCGCAAGATTTTCTTGCCGCCGTTGCGGGTGGGCGACTTTCGGCAACCGCGCTTGATCTGGACGTTGTTCGGGGCGGTGCGCTCCAACGGCGTGTCGGGCGTCGTGGCGCAGGAAGATGCGCCGTTTTTCGCCATGTCCAACCGTTTCAAGCCGCAAACCCGCTACGTGCTGCCCTGTACGCCCGACCGGCAGACTTGCCAATTCGCGATCGCGCCCGACCTGCCGACTCTCCGCGAAACGCGACCGTTTCTATTTCACGCCAAGGAATATCTCGACGAAACGCTCGAACTCGACTTTCACCGCGGCGAGGTCGCGGTGCAAGTCAAACGGCCCGACGGCGGCGTTGACGACCTGGGTCGCCACGGTTTCACCGGCCTGGGCGAAGGTGGGCCGACCGTCCAGGCGCCGGGGACGGGCTACCGTTTCGACTGGTTTGGCCGCTATGAAATCAGGATGACCGGCGAGATGTACGATCGGTTCGGCAACCGATTCGAGGCTGGCGGGACGTACGAGGTCTGGGTCGCCTATCCATTAACCTTCGCCACCGCCATCAAGCCAGGCACGCCGTTGCGGGTCGGCGATTCGTATCCGGTGGCGGCGACCATCAACCCGCCCGTGCCCGCGTCGGTAACGGCCACGGTTCGCTTTTACCCAGGGCTTCATCCGCACGATCTAAGCGAAACCGTCTACGCCGGCGCCGCGCAGCGATTTGGTTATTTTTATCCCGCCCCAACGCAACAACCGTTTGTCTTCCCGGAGCAAGGCGAGTACCTGTATGATATTTTCGCCGTTTGGACCGACCCGAACGGTCGCGTGTATATGGGGAATATGCGCAACGCGTCCGTCGTGATCGCGAACGACGACAGCCTGGCGATTTTCGGCGGCGCACAATCGACTATCGCGCGCGAGCACGATTCGCGTCGTGCGTTCAACGATCTCTACTCGCAGTTTTCCAATGTCTTTTTCCCCCGTGAGTCGGGGGGGATCTATCGCTTTTTCGGGAATTCGCTGTGGGACCAAACGGTCAATCCGAACATGAGCGCCGAGGAGCCAAGCGGCTATTTGCAACGCATTCTCGAACGTTCGTTTCCGCCGGGGCTGGTGAAACTCCACAATCGACCCGGCGAAGAGCGCTACGCGGCGGCGCACGGCATCGTCTTTCCGGGCAGTCAGGAGATGATGCGCGCCTATGGACGGGACTACGGCAGCGGCAAAAGCCTGCCGCTGATAAGCACGGCTGCTGGCGGCTATTCACCGTTCGAATACCCCGAACTCGTCGATCGCCGGGGCTATTTCTACATCGCCGCGTCGCGCCCGGGATTCCCCGTGTACTTCGTGGTCGCATCGTCGACCATCAACGAGAATTACTGGTATGTCGGCGCCAGCGATTACGGCGGGACGATCGGCGCGGCAAAACGCGGCGACCAACCCGGGGACATCATTTGGTCCGTCGTTGCCGGCCTTTTTGCCGACCCGCCGGCGAACAGAGAATTCTACGGCGCGTACGGCGCGGCGGGCGTCGCCGCGCCGCGCGGCGACTTCGACGTCTTCGACAAACCCGCAACGATGCCGGTCGCGAGCGTCAACGGCGTCGATTTCGGCATTTTCGCCGGCGTTGGGCCATCGCCCGGAACCATGTACGAAACCGGAGCCGTCAAAGGCGTAGGGTCGATCGCCATCCCGATGGCGCCGCACGACGTCGAAATCCGGATCCGAAAACCCGACGGCCAGACGATGGAGTGTCGCGGCCGCGCGGATCGGCTCGGCAATTTCTTCTGCCCCGATGGATCGCTGGTTTTCGACCGCGCCGGCGTCTATCGGGTCTACGCTCATTTTTCCGACGGCGATCGGGTCGGCGGCGTGCCCGGAGCCCGCGCCGGTTGGCACCAGGTCTATGCGGTCGCTGCGGACACCCCGTATCGCGTGCTTTTTCGTCCCCCGCCTCCCCGGCGGCCGACCTTTGAGAGCCCGATTGTCGTCGATGGCCAGGTCTCGCCATCGTTGCGCGTCGGGCGCGCCTATTATTCGATCGTCGCGCCCGGAATTCTCATTGATGAAGGCGCCGTCGATCTCATCGATAGCCGGTTTCGCCTCACGTTAAGTCCCGACCAGATCACCGCCGAGTTCGCCAATCTCCACGATCACCCCGCCATCTTCTCGATGAAGCTCGGCGGCTACGCCGGCGAGGCGCAGCACGTCGGCAACTTGCTGGCCGGCCACACGCGGCGAGTCCTGTCCGACACGATCGAGATCACCGTCTTTGTCGAGGGCGTCGGCGCGAACGGCGATGCCGCTACGGCGGGGGGAAAGTTCATTCTCCGCGGCGACAGGGCGTTGATTCCAGCCGCGTTCCTTGCCGGCGACCGGGAGGCGCATCGATGAAGAAGACGTATTTCTGGCTGGCCGTCCATTTTGCAGCGTTCGTCGTCTGTTTTTCCGCTTGTCTGGCGATCCATCTCGTCGCGAGGAACAGCTTCTCGGATCGCGTCGGCTACTGGTTGTGGCTGCGGGCTTCGCCCGAGGATCAAATCAACTATTTTCGCCTCGTCCTCGCCGCTCAAGTGCTGCCGATTGCGGTGTCCTTCGTGGCGGGCGTCGCTGGCGTTGTCCCCGTCGAAAAGATCGTTCGTCGATATTGGCATCCGCGAACATTGCGGCGAAGCGGCCGGAGCGGGTCGCGTTAACAAACTACTTACGTGGGAGGATGTTTCGCAGCGCAAATTTCCAGGGACCGCTGGACGAACGCCCCGGTGTTGTCGGCGCCGGCCGCATCGGGCGCCTTGTTCCGCATGCGTTCGGCAACCGTCTCCCAATCAGCCCTGCTCTTGGGCGGCAGGCACATCCGCCGGTAAAGAAAACTGACGTTGTGACATAGCCCGCAAAAAGCTTGGAAATCAACCTGCCGTTGGGCGGCGTCGGCGCCGGTAGCGCTCGGCCGCGGGCGCGATTGCGCCAGGACGTAGCCGACGACCAAGTCGCCTTCCCATTTTTGAATTGCAAAATTGTTCTGCGCAATATGTTGCTGCAGGAGCATCCGGAGCGCCCGTTCGTCCAATGCCAGATAGGGCGTCAGCGCCGAACGCGCATGGCAACGGCCGCACCGCCACGCAAAGAGCGTGCGGCCGTCGGCGGAACGCCGTCGAATCAGAAACTCGGCCAGACGTTGGCGGCGCGCGGGGGAATCGCCGTGTGCCGCTCCCCCGTCCCGATCCAACATGCTATCGACGGTCTTTCGCCATTCGCTCGGGGCCATCGCATAATGATGCGGCGTCATCGGCGAATGACACCGACCGCACGCCTGCGTGAACTCGGCATTGCCTTTGTCGAGCGACCAGGAAAGGACCTCGTAAATGGCGACGCCGACGAACGCAATCGCGTAGACGACCGCTGCGGCCGTCAGCAAAACCCAGACGCCATGCGACAATCTGCGCGAGACGGTCGCCAGAAAACGCGCGGGCGCGTGAAGATGGTGGGCTATCGTACGTTTCGTGACGCCGCCGTCCGCCTTGTTGATTTCAATTCGGTCCGCCCGCCAAGAGCAGGCGCACGGTTTCGATCCCCGCGTGCATCGGGACGCGCACGCTGCCGTTTTCGACGATCAGCGGTTCCAGATCGCGTTCCCGCGCGTCGCACCGCCAGGCGACGAAGACCGGTCGGTCGGCCACGGTCAATCGCGTCTCCGCGGGCTCGGCCCCGAAAGCGAACAAGCGCACGATCCAGCCGTCCCCGCGATCGGCGCGCTTCACCGCCGCGACGGACGCGCCGGCGCCCTGGGCGACTACCAGCGCGTCGGCCGCCGCGCCGAGGTTCGGCTGCCGCGGATCGATCCACGACGGCCGCAACGCCTGCGCGGCCGTCTCCGGCAGGCGGTTGGCGCGCCAACCGCCGGCGGCGGTCGGCCAAAACGCGCAATCCAGCGTCTGCTCCTCGTCGACAACGCCGCGGGCCGGGTGCCCGGCCAGCGGCAGGAAGCCGAACGCCCGCTCGCGGGTCGCGTTGCGGCCGATGACCCACTCGACGGCGCCGGTCTCGTTGGCCGCGATCGAACCGGGCGCAAAAAACGCCGCCGCCAGGCCCCAGCCGTCGCCGGCGCACACGTGCGCAAAGTTCTGCGCGGCCCAGAACGTCGGCTCGAAGTGCCGGTGCAGCGGCCGATTCACGACGCCGCCGGGAACGTCCATCCACAGCGATTGGGGCCGAAAATCGAAGGCGAAACGGATCGCGGCGCTGCGCCGCCGGCCGAGCGCGGCGGCCGTTTGCAGCCGCACGATCGGCGAATCGTTGCGCAGCCAGAAACGGCGCAGCCAAACCCGGCCTTCGATCTGCGATTCGCATTCGACAACCAACAGACCGCTCGTCTCGCGCGCGCGGATCGTCGCGCGGCCGAGGCTCGACGACATCAACTCCCGCCAGGCGCCGCCGCGAAATTCACAGCCCATGCGCCATAGGCCGCCGGAGTCTTCGTAAAGAATCAGGTCGGCGCCGAGGCCGACGAGCAACTCGCGGCCGGATTGCCTGTCGACCCAGTTCGTCAGACAGCCGCCGACGCGTTCGTCGAACTCGAGCGAATAAAAATCGCCGTCGACGCGCAACCGGCCGTTCGCGAGCGACCAGCGCGGCGGCGTCGGATCCGGGGCCGGCGGCGGCGTCGGACAGGCCGCGACGATTTTCGCCAGCGTGCGATCGGCCAGGGCCTCGCCGTCGACGAGCCATGGCCGCTGTTCTTTGCGCCAGACGCGGTCGGGGGCGGTGCCGGTGATGTAGTCGTGATGATTGCTGACCGCGAGCGTTTCCCAGGCCGGCCCCAGCTCTTTTTCCCAGGTCGCGGCGGTTTCGCGGCCCGCCTGCGTCTCGGCGGCCAGCCCGAGCCTTTCCGCGACGATCAACTTCTGCGCCAACCGTTTGCAGCGTTGCTTCATCTCCGGACGCGACGCGTAAAAGCCCATGAAATACGGATTCGGATCAAGCGCCAGCACGGGTAGTTTCGCGCGATGGCAATCGACCAGCGCGAGGTAGTCGTCGAAGCCGGCCAACGTCGCCCAAACGCCGGTGGTCGGATACGTCAATTCGTTATACCGGTCGAGCATCCCGGCGAGGCCCCGGATCGGGCTGACGAAATCGAAGCCGATCGGGCAAAACATGTACGGCGTCCGCGCGAACGGCGCCAGTTGACCGACGTAGCCGGCGATGCGGCGCGCCACGTGCACCGGGTCGCGGCGCGTCAGGCCGAGGCGCAGGCCCATCCACTTCCAAACGCCCTTCAGGTCGATGAAATCGCCCTGGCCATACGTGAAGGCGCAAAAGTGAGCGAGGACCTCCGCACCGTCGGGACCGCGCCAGACGAAGTCGAGAGTCCGCTCGGTCTTCAGCAGCGTCTCGGCGCTGGAGCCGGGAAACGGATATAACTTTTTCGGCCGATAATCCGAGCCGCCGAAGTGCATGCCGTCGATGCGCGTGACGGCGCAGTAGTCGACGCCGAGCGCGCGCAGCACCGACGGCAGACCGGCGCCCATGCCGAAATCGTCGGGAAAATAGGCGACGCGCGGTTCCTGCGTCATGCCGTTGCGCCGCAGCCACTCCTGGCCGAGCAGATAATCGCGCAGCAGGGCCTCGGTTTCGGGAATGATGACATCGGGCGTCGTGACGCCGCTGCCGTAGAGGCGGAGGCGGCCCGCGTTGACCAGGTCGCGAATCGCGGTCTGCTTATCCGGGTTGCGGTCCCAGTACATCTTCAGAAAGAAGATGCACTCGACCGAGTAGATGCGCCGCGGCTCCTGCGCCAATTCCCGCAAGGCGCCGTCGAGGATGCGGCGGATGCGCCAGCGGTAATACTCGTCGGAGGTGAACAGCCAGTTCGGATCCCAATGGCTCGCCTCGGCAAAGAACAAGACCCGCTCGGCGCCGTCCGGAATTCCCAACCGCTCCCGCCGCAGTTTTTCGTCAGGCGTCATCGCTTCCCCCGGGCGCGAATTGTCGCAACGACTTTTTCCCGTGAAATGCCGCCAACGCAGTCTAGCGAAGAGAGGCGGAATGTCAAAGTCCAAACGCCCGCGGCAATCCCAACGGACGACGCCGCCAATTGTTGCCCGCGGCGGCCGGCGCGTGTTATTATTTGTTCCTCGGCGGCGCAGCTTCCCATTACGCAATGGGGGGTCATTTCCGCATCGGCAAAGCCGCCGACCCGGCAATCCGCCGCGGTCGAGAGGGTTCTTTATGCTGTACAAGACCCGCCTCGAGTTGGTCGAACGTCTCGGTCAGGTCGGGGCGCGGCTGGCCCGTGTGGCCGATCGCGACGATCTCGTGCAAATTCTGGGCGACATCATCCGAACCGATATCCCGGTCGATTGGGTCGGCTTGTATTTGCTCGACCCGACGACGCGCCGCCTGGTCCCCGCCGGTGACTCGCCGCCCGGCCCGGCCGCTATCAGCGGCGGCCCGCTCAACCGGGTGTGCCGCGACCGAATGCCGTTGCTCGTTGCGGGCGAAGAGGCTGCGGCTGTCTTCCGGACGATCGCGGCGCCCGACGCCCCGCCCGCCGCGTCGCTGTTGTTTCTGCCGATGCTGGACGGCGAAGATTGCCTCGGCGCGATGGGTCTCGCCGACGCCCGGCTGGACCGCTTCGCGGACCTCGACGTCGCGCTGCTGTCTTTCATTCTGCGGCAGGCGGCGGCGGCGCTCCGCAACCTGACCGACGCCGAGCAGCGCGAAAAACGGCAGCAGGAGTTGGCGGCGATCCATCGCGCGGTGGGCGAAAGCGAGGCGCGGTTCAAGACCGCGCGTCAGCAGGTTGAGGATTTGGCGCGCGCGCAACGCGATCTGCAATTGGCGCTCGACGGCGCGCCTGACTTGGGCAGCGCGATGCGGGCGGCGCTCGCGACGGTGCAGACCGCGGCCCGGGTGGATGCCGGGGCATTGTATCTGATCGACGAAAAAAACGATCTGCGGCTGGCTGCCCACCAGGGCATTTCCGCCGAATTCGCCGGCCGCGCGATGCACTACACCGTAGACTCGCCGAACGCGCGGCTTGCTTTCGGCGACCAGCCGACCTACGCCTCGGTCGCCGTGCTGCAGCCGGAGATCGGCGATCCGCTTCGGCGCGAAGGCCTGCGCGCGGTGGCGATCAACCCCGTCTGGCGGGAGGGTTTCGCGATCGCGTGCCTGGTCGCGGGGTCGCGCCATGACGAGGAGATCGCGCCGGCGGCCCGCCACGCGCTGGAGGCGCTGGCGCTGCAAATCGGCGGCTTCATCGCCAAACGGCGGGCCGAGGATGCGCTGAACCAAAGCACCGAGTTCCTGAAAAAACTGATCGACAACCTGCCGGTGGCGATCTTCGGCAAAGATGCGGCGGGCCGTTTTTCGGTCTGGAACAAAGCCAGCGAGCGGTTTTACGGGATTCCGAAAGAGACGGTGCTCGGGAAAACCGACTACGATTTTTTCCCGAAGGACCAAGCGGATTTTTTCGTCCGCAAAGATCGCGAGACCTTTGAGAAACGCGACACGGTCGATATTCCGGAGGAGCCGATCGACAGCCTCAGCCGCGGCCGGCGCACCATCCACACGATCAAGGTGCCGATTTACGACGATCAGGGACGCCCGGAAACGCTGCTGGGAATTTCGGAGGACATCACCGAACGCCAGGCCGCGCTCGCGGGGCTGGAATTCCGCGAAAAATTCAAAGAACTGCTGATGAATCTCTCGACGCAATTCATCAATCTTTCCGCCGACGAAATCGACGCCGGCGTCAACGGGGCCCTCGCCGCGATCGGCCGGTTCAGCGAAGCGGACCGCGCGCTCCTCTTGCTGCTCGATGCGCCGGGCGCGGTGCTCACGATGACCAACGAATGGTGCGCGCCGGGCGTTGCGTCGAGCGCGGCCACGGCGACGCCGCTGCAAGTGGCGGAATATCCGATGTTCCGCGACTTGCTCGCCGAATTGCGCGTCGCCCACGTTCCCAGCGTCGCCGAAATGATCGCCGCGACCGCGCCGGAACGGACGGTGCTGGCCCGGCGGAACGCGCGTTCCGGGATTCTCGCGCCGGTCGCCCACGCCGGAAAAGCGCTGGGGTTCGTCGCCTTCGAACGCGTCCGCGAGGATAAAGCGTGGGACGACGAAAGCGTCGATTTGCTGCGCGTGGTCGGCGAGATGTTCGCCAACGCGCTGACGCGCAAACGGATCGAAACCGAACTGCGCGACGCGAAGCGTGCGGCTGAGGCGGCGGCGCGCGCCAAGAGCGATTTTCTGGCGACCATGAGCCACGAAATCCGCACGCCGCTCAGCGGCATGGTCGGCATGTTGAATCTGTTGAACGAAACGTCGCTGAGCGACGAACAGCGCAATTACGTGCGCATGGCCGTCGTGTCGGCGGATTCGTTGATCAGCATCGTTAACGACGTGCTGGATTTCGCCAAAGTCGAGGCCGGCAAATTGCGGCTGGAGTCGCGGGCGGCGAATCTCGAAAGCGAATTGTTCGAGGTCGCCGGTATTTTCCGCGCCAAGGCCGAACAGAAGGGCCTCACGCTTTTGGTGATGTTCGATCCGCGCGCGCCGCGCGAAGTCTTTTGCGATCGCCTGCGACTGCGGCAGGTGTTGACCAACTTGCTGGACAACGCCATCAAGTTCACCGACCAGGGGCGCATCGTCGTGCAGGCCGATTGCATTCGCCGGCGGCGCGACCATGCCGACTTTCGCGTCAGCGTCACCGACACGGGCATCGGCATCCCGGTGGATCAACACGCGGCGATATTCGAACCGTTCACCCAGGGCGACGGCAGCGCCGCCCGCCGCCACGGCGGGGCCGGCCTCGGCCTGTCGATCACCAAACATCTCGTCGAGATGATGGGCGGTGAGATTCGCGTCGAGAGTGCGCCGGACCGGGGCGCAACGTTTTCCATCACGTTGCCCTTCGCGCTGCCGAAATCCGCCTTCACGACGGTTCACGGCGACGCTGTCCTCGCGGCCCTGCAGCACGAAACCGCGCCCACCGAGGCGTCGCGGCGAATCCTGCTGGCCGAAGACAACGCCATCAATCAATTCGCGGCGGCGGCCCTGCTGGAAAAGCTCGGCTGCCGTCCGGTTTGTGTGGAAGACGGAGCCCAGGCCGTCGCGCTCGCGACGGCCGAGCGCTTCGATGCGATCTTCATGGACGTGCAAATGCCGGGCATGGACGGCTATGAGGCGGCGCGGCAGATCCGCGCCCTGCCCGGCCCGGCCGGCCGCACGCCGATCATCGCGCTCACCGCCAACGCCATGGGCGGCGACCGCGAAAAATGCCTCGCCGCCGGCATGAACGATTACCTCAGCAAACCGGTGATGAAAAACGACTTGCAGCGGCTGCTGACCCGCTGGGCCCCGATTGTCGCCGCCGCGCCGGCCACCGTCGCGGTGGACAAGTCCGTGTTCGACATGCCGGTCGCGCTCGAGCGCTTCAACGGCGATGCGCCGCTGCTCCACGATCTAATCGATTTGTTCCTGAGTCAGGCGCCGGCCCGGACCGAGAAAATCGCCGAGGCGATCGCCGTCCAGGATTTCGCGCAATTGCAGCAAATCGCCCATTCGCTCAAGGGCGGTTCGTCCTACATCAGCGCCACGCGCGTCACCGACGCCGCCTTGCGGCTCGAAGGGGCCGCGAAGGCCGCCGATCTCGCCCTCGCGCGCTCCGTGTTCGCGGAGCTTCGCACCGAGGTCGAGCGCCTGCGCGGGGCGGTCGCCGCCGCGTTCCCGCGCTGAGGCGCGCGGCGAAAAGCCCGGGAATTATGGGAACGATGCGATAATTGAACCCAGCGGCTTAAATTTCAGGCAACAAATTGTGCAGGCAATCCCCTAGCCCAACTTCGCCAGTTCAGGGGTCGTGATTCTGTAAATTCGCATACTT
>CAZHPN010000071.1:0-26878 GCA_964534375.1 uncultured bacterium
CGCAGGCCGCGCAGGCAATATTTTTCACGATCCGGTTCCTCCGAACGCGGGGCGCGCCATTGGTCCAACCGCCCCGGCCGACTTTCCCTGAACTGCCGCCGATTTCAATGCCGATGACCCTATCAAAGAAACTCGGAAGGTGCCAGGGAAACTCGCCGGTTTGTTTTGCAACGCGCCTCGACGCTGAATCGAATCGCCGGATTCCCTTCGCGTAATCAGAACAGTTGGGTGCAGCAATGCCGATCCGAAATTCTTGACGGCGCCGTTCACCCTGCCGGGAAATCGACGCGAACCGGGAGGGCACGTTTCTCTCTGACTACTAAGGAAGCCACTTCTTAACCTTGCAGGCGGCTTGACAGTCTACTGCGGGGCCAACATCTTTGCCGGGGAGGCCGCGTCTGGCCGGCCGACAAAGCAAACGGATTCGCCTGCCCGAGCCTCCCAAACCGCCGCAAAGGCTATTCGCTTTAAGGGAAAGGAGATCGACCATGGACCAGCCCGGTTCGACGCAACCCAAACGCCCGCTTCGGCGGCAGTTGCGGGAGCGAATCGAGGATTTGTTTTTTAACAACATCTATCGCGGCACGCCGCCGTGGGACATCGGCCGGCCGCAGCCGGAGTTCGTCGCCTTGGCCGAGGCCGGCGCGATCCAGGGCGAGATCCTCGACATGGGCTGCGGCACGGGCGAGAACGCCCTGTACCTGGCGGCGCGCGGGTTGCGGGTTTGGGGCCTCGATTTCGCCCCGCGCGCGATCAAGAAGGCCAAAGAGAAAGCGAAGCAGCGCGGCGTAGATGTCGAATTCGTCACCGACAACGCGCTCGAGGCCGGCAAACTGACGCGCGCGTTCGACACGGTGATCGACAGCGGGCTGTTTCACACCTTCAACCTCGATCTTCAGCCCGACTATGTCGCGACGCTGGCGCGCCTGGTCCGGCCCGGCGGCCGCGTGTTCGTCATGTGCTTCAGCGAAAATCAGCCCGGCACATTTGGCCCGCGCCGCATCACGCAGGCCGAAATTCGCCACGCGTTCCGGGAAGGTTGGTCTGTCCGTGACATCCACGCCGCGCGTTTCGAAGGCAATACCGAAAACGGCGCGGCGCAGGCGTGGCTCGCGACGATCGAACGGCTGTAGGTGGATCGGCCGCGACAGGCGCCCTCAGACGAGGATGGGGATCCGGACCTCACACCCCTCGACTGCGTTCGGGACAGGCTCCGACGCCGCAGAGAGCCGGCCGTAAGGTCCGTCCTGAGCGTCGGGTCCGCCTCTCTTCTTCGGCTTCGCCCCGGCAGTCGGGTCCGCCTCGTCATTTCGACCGGAGCGACCGGGCGCAGCAGTTGCGGGTTGGTTCACGCTTATCTCCGTCATTTGCCCGTATAATGCAAAATTGTGCCATGAGCGCCGACCGCCCACACGTCGGATTCGGACGCGCCCCACATCGAAGTCAGTCTTTCTTTCGTGCCAGATTCCATTTTTGTCCATTTGGCGCCATCATAATAACATATCCTGCTGGATCCGCTCAGAAAAAAGGCCTTCCCGGGCGCCCCACTCCAAACCGCGCCGAGGCCGCAACACGGCGGACAATCGGGCTTCATCGTCGTCCATTTTTTCCCGTCGAAATGCATGACCCCGCCGTCGGTTACAAAAATATTGTCTCGCGATGTTCCGTTAATATGGACCTTTCCCCGCAGCTCCGGGCTTTCCATCACCGACCATTTTTTCCCATCGTAATGCACCATGTTGCCAGGCCCAGCCGTCGCGTAGACATCACTTTCACTTGATCCCCAAACCGCAACCAGATTTGTCGGCCATCGCGAAGGCGTATGTTGTTCGCCGACGCTCGCGTACAACGCGTACGGAACAACAATGGCCATCAACCCCCTTTCCGGGGGCCAGCCGATCATTTTCCGCCACGCCACGCCGTCGTAACGATAAATGATCCCATTGCCCCCAACCACGAATATCGCGTCCCCTGACGCGCCCCAAATCGCCGTTGGGCTGCCGCCTCCCATCATAGGCGGACCGGCAACGAACGACCAACCCGCGCCATCGAAATGAAGCAACTCGCGGCCACGAACTTCGTAAAAAGTCGGGCTTCCGGCGTCGTGTACAACAAAAACGTTGTACTCCGAGTCTCCCCATATATCGTAGAGGTTCACTCCCCACGGCGGCGATACATCATTCCAACGATTTCCGTCATAGTGAAGCGCCGTCCCTGAGCTTCCCACCGCCCAAACGTCGTTCGACGATCTACCCCAAATTCGATTCAGCGCCTTTTCCGTTCCGGAGGCCACGCGTTGCCATTGCCCGATCATTACGCCGTGGGTTTCCTTCGCGTTGGAACTGATCTCGTTGCTTTCGGCCGGCGCGGTCAACTCCGTTGCAACCCGGTGCGCTGTTTTGCTCTCCATGTAGTTATTCGTCGCCGGTAAGGGATTCCCCAGGCGGCAGGCAGGCGAGCATGTGACATAAAATATCCACCAAATCCCGCAGGCCACCCATATCGACGCAGTTGTTTTCACGACAAGCCGCGATTCCCGGGGCCCCTCGTTTCTTGGCCGGCCGATTGGCAACATAAACTACTGTCCCGCCGCCGTTTCGACCGCTCGCGCCGCGAGCCGCGCCTGATATGGGGCCAATTCCGGGGACGCAATACTATTCTCCGGGCCTTCCTCGGCTTTGCGCAGATAGCGTAGCGAAATTCGGAGCAGGAAGCAAGAAAGCGCCACTTCAGCCGGCGGGCCGGCCGCCGGTTTTGGGCATCGGAGAGCCGGCAATCGGGGTTCGGAATTCGGGTACTTCCGGGCGTCGAGGCGGGCGCCCTGCGCCCGCAGTTCCGGCACAGCCGAGGGCGGCTGCGCTACGCACCCGGCGCCGCGCCACGCGGCGCCCGCGTTTTTCCGGCGTGCCTTGTTGCTGACTGACCGCACACCACTGGCCACTGGAGACTCGCTCTTGGCCCGTGACCACTGGCCACTGGCTCTCGGCCACTGGCCACTGTTTAGCGCATCGTCCGCACGAGGCGGAAGCCGAGGCCGAAAACGCGTGAGCCGGCGGGTTCCCAAGCGCGAGCCGCCGAGCGGCATTCATACGCGGGGGAGCCGAAGCTTCCGCCGCGAAACACGTTCCGCGTGCCGCTGGCCGCGCCCACGGGATCCGTCGCCTGCCGGGCCGGGTAGGGGCCGTAGGCATCCCAAACCCAGTCGAACACGTTGCCATTCATATCGTAAAGCTGCCACGCGTTCGGCGTTTTTCCCCCGACCGGCTGCGTATTTTTGCCGTCGATGCTGTCGTCGGCGCAGTACCATGAAATTCGTCAAGTGAAACGGGACGTCGCATTGCAAATGATTTGCGTCGCTTGCCTGCCCGTTATGGTAGGCGGCGGCGGTCCCGGCGCGCTCCGCGTACTCCCATTCCGCCTCGGTCGGCAGCCGGCATCCTTCGCATTCGTAGACCGTGGCCGCCCCGTTGAGCGCGATCGTCGCGGAAGCGATGCCTTTTTGCGTGGTGTTCAGGCAAGCTTGGTAATTTGCGCCGGCGTTGGCGCCGTCTACGCATTGAACGCCGCTGAACATGTAACACGCCTGATAACCGGCGGTTGCCGATTCTGCATTCGCGTAAGCCGCCGCTTCATACCAACTGACATTTTCGACCGGGCAGTTGTCGCCGCACACGCCGCCTGCGCCGTTTGGGCCGAAAAAACTCGGGTTCCAGCCGATCGCTGTCATAAATTGCTGCTGCGTCGTCGCGTTCACGCTCAATTCGAAATCGTGCGTCAGCGTCGTCGTGTACTGCGTTTCATCGGTGTTGCGCCCCGGCTCGGAAACGGGGCTGCCCATCACGAACGTGCCGTGCTGGATCAAGACGAAGCCCGGCGCAACCGCGTCGTCGTTATCATTGTCGTCATCGTTGTCGTCGTCGTCCGGCGAGGCGTCGTTGTCGTCGTCCGGCGGCGCGGCATCGTCGTCATCGGCGCCGCCTAGCCGGGCGAACGAACCGCCGCCGGAACCGCCGCACGCAAAGGCGGAGGCTAAAATTACGGCGATTAGCAAAAGGATGAATAACCACTGCCAGCGCGTCATGACTTGATCCCTCCGTTTCACCGCTATTTGACGATCGGCGGCTTGCCGCCGAAATGCAAAACTGCGCCGCCCTCGCCGACGGCGTATACGTCGCCCGCCGAGGTTCCCGTCACGGCAAGCAACGAACGCGCCGTGCCGCTTTCCATCTCGAACCAGTGCACGCCATTGTAATGAAGAATAAGACCGTTGTCGCCAACGGCCCAGGCATCCGACGCGGATGAGCCCCAAATTCCCCGGGGCGTGGCCCGAATGCCCTCCTCGACCGGCAGCCACTCCTTGCCGTCCCAACGAAGGATCACGCCAACGTCCGGCGGCGTGCGGCCGTCACTGCCGATCGCGAAGATATTATTGCGCGAAGCGCCCCAGACGCCGGTCAGCGTGTAGCCGTCGAGCGGCTGTCTCAGACCAGGTTTCTCGTCGAACGACGTGCGCGCGCGGTCGTTCATCGTCGTCCAAGACCAGCCGTTGAAGCGCACAATCAGGCCGCCGCGCGCATCCCCGCCGACGGCGAAAACGTTTCTCCGCGAAAGACCCCATATGGCGGCAAGGTTCATGCCGCCGCCGTTCTTCGTCGGCGTCCACCCCGCGCCATCGAATCGCAGGATCTCGCCTTGTTCGTGCGGCAGCGGCTTCCCGGCGGCAAAAACGGATGATCGCGACGAACCCCAAATGGCGTTTATGACATATTTCAAACCCGTCGCCGACGCCTGCCACGTCGAGCCGTCGTACCGCAGAACGATGCCGCCTCGCTCCGACTCATCCGCCGTCGTACCGCCGCCGACAAACACCTCTTTAGCCGAAGTTCCCCAGACTGACCGCCAAACGCCCGCGATCGCCGGCTTGAGCCGCGCCCAGGTTGAGCCGTCATAGTGCAATACTCCGCCCGCGTCCGCCGCCGCATAGATGTTCGACGGGGACTCGCTCCATACGCCGCGCAACGTCGCGGTTGTCGCGCGCCGCGACATTTCGGTCCATTTGGCGCCATCGTAGTGCAGAATCACGCCGCCGTCGCCGACGGCGAAGACGTCCGTCCCCGAACTGCCCCACACACCCGACAGCCCGTCGACCACGCCGGATTCCATCGCCGCCCAATCCGTTCCGTCGAAATGTAAAATGGTCCCATGATCGCCGACCACAAACGCGTCCGACCCGGAACTTCCCCAAACGTCGTTGAGTTGCTCCTCCGTTGGCGTCGACATTTTCGTCCAGGCCATGCCGTCGTAATGGAGAACCGTACCCTCCGACCCCACTGCAAGAACGTCGGAGGACGAGGGGCCCCAGATGCCGCGCATTTCTTTCGTCGCTCCGGTCTCGGCGACAGACCAGCCCCCGTCGCCCAAGTGAATAATTACGTCTTTTGGCGGCATCTTGGGTCGAAGTCGGACGTCGCCGACCGAAAAAACATCCGTGCGCGAAATCCCCCACACGCTGTTTAGCCTAACGACTGCGTGATCTCCAACGTCGCCGTAGCTCATCCACTTTTTCTCCGTCACAGGCGGAAACTCAAACCGTTTGCGATGCCGAATCTTGCGCCACGACGAAGGATCGACGTGAAAGACGCTGCCTTCCGATCCTGCGACAAACAAGTCGTGTTCGTCGACGCCCCAGAGGCCCTCCAAATCTCCCCATATACGTAAATCCAGCGAAATCAGGTACGGAATTCGTTCCCAAACCGATCCATTGTAGTGAAGGATCGTACACATTTTCGCGGCGTTATTCATCGATGGCGCCCCGCCCACGGCATAAATATCCGACATCGACGTCCCCCACGCGCGGTGAAGGTCCACACGCGTGCCGCTCCTCATCGGCAACCAAACCGAGCCGTCAAAACGAAGAATCGTCCCGTAATCGCCGACCGCAATCACGTCCGTCGATGACGATCCCCATACGCCCTTCAGCCCGTTCCCTTGGGGCAGCGGATTTTGCCAATACCAGCCGTCGTCGCCGCATGTTCGGCCAGCCTCACAATCCATTCGTCGTTCGTTATTCTTCGGGCTGCTCGCGTTCGTTTCCCGATCCGCAGGGTTTTTCCCGCAGGCGTCCGCGCAGCCCGCGGCCCCGCTGAACACCAGCAGCAAATGAAGGCAAACAATAAGCCCGCGCCCGGTGCGTTTTTTGTTCATGTCGCACTTACTTTGCGCGATCGCGCACACAACGGAAGCCCACTGAAACACTGCCCAATTTGGGAGGCGCACCCACCCCCCGGCTTGACAGTCGCGCCGACCGGCGGCTATCCGTCCACGACGCGCCGCGTTGAATCCGGCGTTCACCTGCGGAAGGCCCTCTTGGATTGCGATCCGGAGACTCGGCGTAATAATTGTCTCCGTACCAGTCGGCGCACCATTCTTCTACGTTGCCGCTGATGTCGCATAGTCCGAAACGATTCGGCGCAAATTCACATACCGGCGACGTTGCCGCAAACCTATCGTCGTAGCCTTCGAACACTTCCTCAGGATTCCCCGATGGAAAGCGTTTCTTGTAACTTTCGTCCGCGTAGTTGCCCGCCCCCGCCGGCGGGATCTCCGCAGCACCCCAGGGATAAATATCCCCCGTTCGACCTCCGCGAAGCGCGTACTCGTATTCCGCCTCAGTCGGGAGGCGCTTATTCTTCCAACGACAATACGTCGCCGCGTCCTGCCAATTTATTTCCGTTACCGGGTGATTCCGACGGCTTATTTTTCGCCAATTCCTGACAGAGGCTGCAACGGGCCCGCCCAACAATGCCGGCTCGGGTTTGCCGCAGGAACCTTCGCGTACACATTCCGCATACTCGGCAACTGTCACCGGATGGATGTCCATCCAAAAAGGGCTGAGCACCACCCGGTGCGCCGGTTTTTCCCAGTCCAGACATTCTGTGTCCGCGTCCACGCAGCCCATGACAAACGCGCCCCCCGGAAGGCGAACCATGCCGGCTCGCGACGGACCCCGTAGCGCCCACGCAATTCCCAGTGCGGCGAGCACGCAAGCCGCCAAGCATAAGATCAACCACCGGAACCGACGCATTCTTACCAAGGAAAAGCCCCTTGGAGTCTCGGAAATGCAAGTTTTGACTGACGCCGTTTCCCAGTCTCGAGCAAATTCCAACATCGGCGCGGCACGCCGACCGAGCATGCGGACGTCGAATCAGCGCGGCGGTTCATCCAGACCTCCGACTTCGCAACGCGGAACTATTGCGCACGTTGCGGAAACCGACCAAATTGCCGTTCCAGTGACGGAAAGCGTAGCGAAACCGGCGGAAAGAATCAAGAAAGGTCGGCCGTTGCTCATGGTCGCCGGAGTGCGGCCGTTGGCGGTCAGCAATACAGTCTCGATCAACCGCAAATTATGCCGGACGTTGTCCTATTCGCGTGCATTCGCGGTTAAAGAAAACAGAAAATGAAAGTACCCCCGCTTTCGCGGTTTCATGGCGACAAAAAGCGATAAATCGTAGATTACGCTGTTTCACGTGAAACAATTTGGCCGGAATTTCCGGGCGGCCGGACGGCGAATTGTAAAAATTACGAAACAAAGCCAATTTCGGTTGGCGGACAGGCGCAAAAAAAGAGGGCTGAGCGCCCTCTTCGTTGCGTCGCTGGAAAAAAGAAGCGTTAGCCGCGGGTGGCGCGTTTGTGCGCGTGGATGCGGCGCTGTAGGATCTTGAGTTGTTTCTTGTCGGCGGTCTTGCGGATTTCTTCGCGTTTGGCCCGCAATTCGCGCATCGTCTTCTTGACCACGGCGTTGTTCTTGCGCGGCTTGACGTCGCGCGGGATGCCGAAGTGATCGAACAGCACGTCGAGCAGGTGCTGCTTGTTCATGCCGTGGGCGCCGACGAGGCCCTCGATCTTCAGCGCCTCTTCGCGCAGCTTGATGACCGTCATTTTCAGCAGGGTTTGCTTGTCCATTTTCGCTCCTTACGCAAAGTCTCCCGAAAGAGCGGCGGATAGTAGGACCGCCGGCCAGCCTTGTCAAGACGCGCCGGCGGCGCCATGTTTAGGGCAAATTCGCGTGGGAGAATCATCGTGCCGCGCCCCCTGCTTTCGTCGCTCGTCCTGGCCTGCCTGGCCTGGTTCCCGCTCGCGGCCGGCGCCGCCGGGCCGCCGAAAATCCACATCGTCGACTACGCCGCGCTGACAGCGCTGCTCGACGCGCCGGACGAGAAGCTGCTGATCGACACCCGCGCCGAGGAGTCGTACGCGCGCGGCCACCTGCCCGGCGCCGTGAACCTGCCCGGGCCGCTGTTCGACAAAGACCAGATCCCCGGGCTGCCCGAGAACCGCAGCTTGATGCTGATCCCCTATTGCAGCGGCGGCCATTGCGGCATCGCCGAGTACGTGGGCGAACGGCTGTTGGACCTGGGCTACCAAAACGTCTACGTCTACGACGAGGGCGCGCAAGGCTGGCTGGAACGCGGCCAGAATCTCGTGACCAAAAAGCAGGAAGACTCCCCGGCGCTCGCGATGGCCGATTTCGGGGCGCTGCTGGCGACCGGGGCGGCGCTGCAGCTTGTCGACGCCCGCTCGGCCGTCGATTTCGCCAAACAGACCTCGCCGGGCGGCCGGAATCTGCCGCCCGACCAATGCCGCCCGGGCGCCAAAAACCTGCCGGCGGCCCAGGACCAACCGGTGGTGGTCTTCGGCCAGAGCCATTGGGACGCGCGCCCGTACGCCGTCGCCGATTGCCTGCGCAGCCTCGGCTACCGCAACGTGCGCATCTACGCGCTCGGCCTGAACCGCTGGCCGCACGCCGGCCAGGCCCCGCCGCCCGTGCCGCCGGCCGGCAAGGCCGCGCCGTGACGCCCGAGCGCGCCCGCCGGCGGGGCGACGCCCAGGCGCTACGCACCACGGCGATGGACATGCACGTCCATACGAACTTCTCCGACGCCAAGATCGCCGTCGCCGAGCTGATCGCGGAGGTGCAGCGCCGCCGCTTCGGCGTGTCGGTCTGCGACCACAACGAGATTCGCGGCTCGATCGCGCTGTGGGACAGCGGACGAGTCGTGACGCTGCCGGGCATCGAAATCGGCAGTCAGGAGCGGATGGAGTTTTTGCTGTACTTCCCGACGCCCGAGGCGCTGGAAGGCTACTACGTGCGGAACGTCGAGCCCTTCAAGAAAAGCCGGTTCTTCGCGATGCTGGACCGCTCGTTCGTGGCGCTGGCGCCGGCCGCCAAGGAGGAAGGCGCGGTCGTCTGCCTGCCGCACCCGTTCGCGCCGGGCTGGAAGAACTTCAACTTCAACGCCTCGCGTAAACGCAAGTTCCTCGATCCCGACTTCCTGGCGAACGTCGACCTGATCGAGGTGATCAACAGCCACGTGACTGACGGCCGCAATTTCAAGGCGTTCATGCTTAGCGAAATCCTCGACAAATCGGTCAGCGCCGGCTCCGACGCGCACCGCCTCGACGAGGTCGGCTCGGCCTACCTAAGTTTCGACGGCAACCTGACGGCGAGCGAGATCTTTGCGATCCTGCGCAGCCGCATCAAGGTCGGCTCGGAGCAGCGTTTCCGCTATGCGCGCACCGTCAACACCTCGCGCGGCGTCATCTTCAACCACCTCAAACTGTTTTTCGGCAAGAAGAAACAGGCCCGCTGGATGCTGCCCTACGACGACAACCGGCCGTACGACCCGGACGTCATGCACGAACGCCGCCGCGGGGGCGACCGCCGGCGCGGCTGACAAAGCGCGGCGGTCTTTGCGCAAAGCTCGCCGCATTCTCCGGCCGCGGCCGCGCAACGATATGGATGCGATCGATCGCGTTGACCGCGCCTGACAAAACCGGCCTGCTCATTTGTTCCCGCCCTTTCTTCCTTTTTCCTTTTTCCTTTTTCCTTTATGCTCCCTCCATGCTTCGCCCCTTGTTCCGCTGGGTTCTCTGGCTCTGCCTGGCCGCTTGGTTTGCGTCCGGCGTGGGCGGCCTGGCGACCCCCGCCGAACGGCTGACGTACGCGCAGGTGCGGGCGCTGGCGCGGCTGACGCCGGACCTCGCGCCCGATCGGCGCCTGCTCGGCGAGAACGGCGCCGGCCCGTTGCCATTGCGCGAAAGGCCGGGCGCCGCGCTCGCCGCGCTGCCGTTTTATGCGCTCGGGCGCTGGATCGGCGGCATCGTGCACGACGACGCGGCCGACCCGCTGGGCGTCGCCGCGCAGACGACCGGCCTGGCGGCCGCGGCCGCGGCCGCGACGGCGTTGACGCTGCTTGGCCTGATCGCGGTGCGGCTCGGCGTTCATCCGGCGGCGGCGTTGACGACCGTCATCCTGTTGGCGGTCGGCTCGCCGTTGACGGCCTACGGCTCGCGGCTGGCCCCGCCGATCTTCGGGGTGTTGGCCGTCGCGCTGGCGGTCTATTCGCTGCTGCAATTGCGCGAAAAAGACGAGCGGCTGCTGCCGCGGCTGCTGCTCGGCGCCGGCCTGGGCCTGATGTTCCTGCTCGACGATGCGATGCTCTTGCTGCTGCCGGCGATGCTGCTGTGGGCCGCCAGCCGCGCGCGGCAGCTTGTCGGCCGCCCGAGTTGGGCGATCGCGTTCCTGCCGCCGTTCCTGGCGGGGGCGCTGCTGTTCTTTGCGGTGAACGCGACGGCCTGGGGCAGCCCGTTCGCCGCGCCGGACAGCTTGTCGCTCGGCGTCCATTTCTGGCGCGAATACGGCGCCCATGCGACCTCGCTCGAAAACTTCGTTTTCCATCGCCTCGCGCCCGGCGCCGGTTTCTGGCTGTTCCAGCAGGGCACGGTTTCCGAGAGCCTCGCGTTCACGCGCCAGTTGCCGGCCGAGTTGCGGGGCCGGGTCTTTCTGGGTCTGTTCGCGTGGTTTCCGCTGCTCGCGGCGGGCTGGCTCGGCGCGTTTGCGATGCGCGGGAACGACGCGCTGCGTCTGCCGCTGCGTTTGCTCGGCATCGGCTTCTGGCTGGCCGTGGGTCTGCGCGCCGCGGCCGCGCACTTTGCGGACCCGGCCCACTTCGACGCGGCGGCGCTGCTGCCATTCTGCTGTTCGATGTACGTCGGCCTCAGCTTTTTCCTCGACTACCACCTCGTCGTCATGCCTGGACTCATCTGGAAAAACCTACTGCGGCTGGCCTTCCTCGGCGCCTTGACGGTGTCGCTGGCCAATGGCTGGTGGGACGCCGCGGCGGCCGCCGGCGGGGCGCCGCCGCACGCGCTGACGGCGCTGATCCGCGCGCCGGGCGCGCCGCCGCTCGCGATCGGGGCGCCGTACGGACCGCTGCCCGCGTCGATTCACGACGCTTTCTTCCTGAATCTCGACCGGGCGGCCCGCTGGATTCGGCGAGATCCGGTCGGCTTTTTCGCGGCGCTTCGGCCCGGGCTCAACAACGCCGTGTTGTTCGTGCCGTTGCTCTGGGCGCTCGCGGTCTTGCCGGCATTGGCGGCGACGTTGGCGCGCCGCGTTCTGCGGCGGCGGGCGGCCGACAGCGAGGGTCCGCCGGCGGCGCCCGGCGAGAGCCCCGCGGCGGCCGGGCCGAACGACGACGGCGAGAAGGACCGCCCCGCCGAGAAGGGCGAGTAAGACGGGCCGCGGTCAGCGCGGGCGGGGGCCGACGCCGGTCTCTTTCGGATTCTCCGGCGCTTGCAGGAATAAGTCCAGATCCCACATGCGCTGCGGCGCCTGCACGCTGATTTCGAGCGGCGTGGGGTCCGCCAAGCGATCCGGCAGAATTGCGGCGAAGCGCACGATGACGCGGTCGCCGGCGGCCAGTTCGCGCCGGACGAGGCCGAGCGGCTCGCCAGCGAGTTTCGCCTGCGCCTCGACGTCCGCCGGATTGCCGCATTCGACTTCGAGCCACAGCATCTTGGCGACCGCCCGTGCGCTCACCGGCCCGGAGATGTCCGCCGCGACGGGTTGGGCGAGCTGAATCCGCCGCCGCGTCGCCGTCCAATCGCCGGCGTCGACGTCTTCGAGCTTGCCGCGCCACTCGTTGTACCGGATGCCGTCCGGGCAAGGCAGCGCGGCCCAGCCGGCCTCCGTCGACCGCAGCAGCCAACCCACGCGCGTCAAATACCGCGGCGGCCGCCAACCGCCGTGCGGCGCCGGCCGCATGCGGGTGACGTCGGGCCGCGCCGCGCCGATGCGGCCGACGAACCGCGCGGCGGCGCCATGCCCGGCGAGGCCGCACGCCTCATTGTCGTACAGCAGACCGCCGCGCGTCAGCCAGCGCATCGCCGGCGCGAACGGGAACGCGTGATGCAGCCGGCGAAGATCGGTCAACTCTTTGTCGAAACCGTGCGGCAGGCCGCAGTCCGCGTACGGAAACCGGCCGTTGTGCGCGCCGCGCAAGCCGACCCGCAAATGCTCGGCAGTCGAGAAGAAGGCGAAAACGAGCAGGCCGGCCCACAGGGCTTTCAGCGCGCGGTCCTCGCTACGGCGAGTCAGCCATTCCCGCACCGGCGCCAACGGCCCGGCCAGCGCCAAACTCAAGAGCCACGCGGCCAGCGCCGCCGGCGTCAGCCACAAACGAAACACGCCGGGCAGCGCGGCATCCCAGCCCGGGTAGCCGGCGATGGTCGTCAGGCCGACCGCCGCCAGGGCGACGAAGGCGCCGAACAACCGGCGCGCCGCGAGATACGCCAAGAGAAAGCCGAGCAGCGTCCAGCCCACGGTGACGACGAACGGCGCCGCCGCGTCGCGCCACGGCGAGAGCAGCGCCGCCCACAGGCGCCCCGCATCACACCAACCCCGCCCCGATTGCGCCGCGGCGATCCAGGCCAGCGGCTCCGGGCGGACGATCCCGCCCGCGAGCACGGCCGCGTGCGAGCCGCCCGCGAAAAAGCAGAACAGCAACTTTTCCGTCAACGGCGAGGGTGAAATCGTTGGCTCCGGCATCGCGGCAAGATAAGAAGAACGCAGGGATCGCGCAAGCGCGTGGACGGCTTTGGCGGCGCCGGATTAGCTTTTCGCCTTCCTCACGCGGCGATCCCGTTGCACAGCAACTCCGCCTGTTCCATCACCAATTGCGCGGCCTGCGCCTCTCTGTCGGGCGGGTAGTCGTACTTGCGCAGAATCCGTTTCACCAGCGTGCGCAGCTTGGCGCGGACGGACTCCATCATCGTCCAGTCGATCGTGGCGTTCTTGCGGACGGTCGCGACCAATTCGCGGGCGATGCACTTGAGCGTGTCGTCGCCCAGCACCTTCACCGCGCTGTCGTTGGTCTCCAGGGCGTCATAGAAAGCGGTCTCGTCCTCGGACAGCCCCAGTTTCTCCCCGCGGCCCTGCGCCTCCCGCATGTCCTTCGCCAGCCCGATCAACTCCTCGATCACCTTGGCGGTTTCGACCGAACGGTTCTGGTACGCCCGCACGGCCTTCTCCAACATTTCGCCAAACGACCGCGCCTGCACCAAATTCTTCCTCGACCGGGTTTTCAATTCGCCGCGCAGCAACTTTGTCAGCACCTCGACGGCCAGGTTCCGTTGCGGCATGCCGCGCACCTCGGCCAGAAATTCGTCGGACAGAATCGAGATGTCCGGCTTGCTCAACCCGGCCGCGGCGAAAATGTCCACCACCTCGTCCGCGGCGACCGCCTTCGACACGATCTGCTTGATGGCGAAGTCCAATTCCTCCGCCGTCTTCGCCGTGCTCCTCGTCGCCTTCGCCAGCGCCGCCCGCACCGCCTGGAAGAACGCCACGTCGTCGCGGATGCGGATCGCCTCGTCGTGCGGCACGGCCAACGCGAACGCCTTCGACAGATCGCCCACCGCCGCCAGCAGACGGTTCTTGCCGTCGTTTTGCGCCAGGATATGCTCTTGCGCCGCCGGCAATAGCGCGAGCCTTTGCGCCGGTTGCCCGCGCTTCCACGCCGACCAGTCGAAGCCGTGGAACATGTCGCAGCAAATCTCGTATTTCTCCAGCATCAGGGCGACGGCCTCTTCCTGGTCAATCGCCGTGCTGCCTGCGCCGCCGCTCTCGGTGTACGCCGCCAGCGCGCGGCGGAGGTTGTCGGCCAACCCCAGGTAATCGACCACCAATCCACCGGGTTTGTCCTTGAACACGCGGTTGACGCGCGCGATCGCCTGCATCAGCCCGTGCCCGCGCATCGGCTTGTCGATATACATCGTGTGCAGGCTGGGCGCGTCGAAGCCGGTCAGCCACATATCGCGCACGATGACGATCTGGAAAGGGTCTTTCGGATTCTTGAAGCGGTTCGCCAATTCCTCGCGCCGCTGTTTGTTGCGAATGTGCTGCTGCCAATCGGGCGGATCGGTCGCGGAGCCGGTCATCACTACCTTGATGATGCCCGTCTCGTCCGTGTCGCCGTGCCACGCGGGGCGCAGGGCCGTGATCGCCTTGCACATCTCGACGCAGATGCGCCGCGACATGCAGACGATCATCGCCTTGCCGCGCGTCATCTGGCCGCTGTTGCGCATCTCGAAATGGTCCACAAGATCGGCGGCGATCAGCTTGATGCGCTTTTCCGCGCCGACGATGGCCTCCAGCGCCGCCCACTTCGTCTTCAGCTTTTCCTTGCGTTCCTGCTCCTCGCCCTCGGTCACTTCCTCGAAGTCGGCGTCCAGGTGCGGCTTCTCGCTTTCCTTGAGTTCCAACTTGGCGAGGCGGCTCTCGTAGTAGATCGGCACCGTCGCGCCGTCTTCGACGGCCCGCTGGATGTCATAGACGCTGATGTAGTCGCCGAAAACGGCGCGGGTATTCTTGTCGGAAAGCTCCAACGGCGTGCCGGTAAACCCGATGAACGAGGCGTTCGGCAGGGCATCGCGCATGTGGCGGGCGTAGCCGTCAATGAAGTCGTATTGGCTCCGGTGGGCCTCGTCGGCGATGACGACGATGTTCCGCCGGTCGGACAGCATCGGGAACGTGTCGCCCTTGGTTTCCGGGAAGAACTTCTGGATGGTCGTGAACACCACGCCGCCGGATGCGACCGCCAACAGCCGCCGCAAATCCGCCCGGCTCTCCGCCTGCACTGGCCTCTGCCGCAGAAGTTCATGGCAGCGGGCGAACGTTCCGAATAGCTGGTCGTCCAGATCGTTGCGGTCGGTCAAGACAACAAGCGTCGGGTTGGCCATCGCCGGGTGCAGGATGATCCGCCCCGCGAAGAAAGCCATCGTCAGGCTCTTGCCCGACCCTTGTGTATGCCAGACGACGCCAGCGCGCTTGTCGCCGGTCGGCTTCGACGCCTTGACCGTCGTTTCCACGGCCTTCTCGACCGCGTGGAACTGGTGGTATCCGGCGATCTTCTTGGCGATCTGCCCGCCGTCGTCTTCCTCGAAGACGATGAAGTGACGCACAAGCCGCAGCAATCGGGCCTTGTCGAACACGCCCTTCGTCAGCACCTCCAGTTGCAGCATTGACGACGGGGCCAGTTCCTCGCCGTCGATAGTGCGCCACGGGGCAAAGCGTTCCATGTTCGCAGTGAGCGAACCGACGCGGGCGTGCAGGCCATCGGAAATGACCAGCAGCGCATTCATCGCCAGCAGCGACGGAATGTCGGCTTTGTACGTTTGCAGTTGCTGGAAGGCTTTTTCGATGTCCGCGTCCTGGTCGGCGGGGTTTTTCAGTTCCACGAGGACGAGCGGCAGCCCGTTGACGAAAACAACGATATCCGCGCGCCGATTGGTCTGCCCTTCGCAAACGGTGAACTGATTGACCGCGACAAATTCGTTGTCGGCCGGGCGGTCGAAGTCGATCAACCGCACGATGTCGCCGGCGATGCCGCCGCCTGCCTGCCGCGCCCGCCCCGACTCAATAATCGATTTGAGCCACTTTCGCCCGAACCCTGTCTTTAGATGTTTCTCACGTCGAACAGCTTCCTCGCGCGCTGAGAATTCCTCGAAGTGAGCCAATTCCACCGGCTTGTGAAGCTTGGTGTGTTCCGCGCCCTGTCCATTGCAATGTTGTTCCCACCGCCTTTCGAGATCATCGGTCTGTCCGATGTGCACGCTTCCGTCGTCGCATTTGATCGCGTATACGAAAAACAGATTGAGGCGCGGCGCAGGCAGGGCGCGGCGGCTGTATTCGACCGGCACGCCGTCCACCAGCATCTTGTGAAAGGCGCGATTGTTGGCGACCAGCGTCGGGGCGTCGTGCCGCTGAATCTTGCGGATCGCCTCGTCGCGAACCTCGGCCGGAATCTTCGGATTCAGCCGCTCGACGGCGGCGGTCACCCGCTGCGGCAAAATCACCTGGTAGTAGTCATCGCGTTCGGGGCAGACGCCGTCCGGCCCGCCGGCCAGCGCCTCGGCCGACGCCGGCCCGATCGTCCACCCGTGCAGCACAGCGTAACCCATCTCGCCGAGCCAATCGAGCGCGGCGTTTTCCAGGTGCTTCTCGGTGACGCCGGGAGCGAAATGGCGGCCGGTGGCGGTGCGTCTCAGAGCCATCGGTTCAATAGTCCCTGTTTTGTTTTCGCTGCCGATAAAGCCGCTCGGTGAACCCGCCCTCGGCCAGAAACGCCCGCTCCAACGCCTCTAATTGGCGCGCGAGCAGGTAACTCGCCTGGTTAATCAGGCAAATAATCGTGTTGGCCGCCGTCTCCGCGGCGGCGCCGCGAATGTTGTAAGGGTCTGACGAGTCCGACCGGTCTGACTTGTCTGACCCGTCTGACCCGGCCGGCCTTTCTGACCCGCCCGGCAGATATTTGCGTCTCACGGCGAGCGCCTCGGGCGAATTTTTGGCCCACAGCCGCAGGCCTTTTTGGCGCAGAAAATCTTCGTAATCGAGCAGCAGCTCTTCAAGACTGGCGCGCGCCACGCCGGTCAGCTTCAACTCGGTCTTCTTCGAGGTCGCCGACGCCATGCTGCCCTCGGCGATGTTCTGCACGCCGCTCCGCGCGGCCTGAACCATTTGGTCGTGCGTGCGCGACCGCGGGTTCACAAACCGGTCGCAGAAGACGACCGTGGCGTCGTAAGCCGCCTGCGCCGTTTGGAAACTGCGCAATTTGCGATAGCCGCCATGCGGCGGAATCAACCGGCTGTCATCAGGCATCGCCGCCCCCCCCGGTTAATGTTTCACGCGGCCCTGTCTTGGCGTCGAGTCGGACGAGTCTGACCGGTCTGACTTGTCTGACCCGTCCGACCCGGCCGACCCGCCCGGATCGGCCGCGTTCGTTCTTCGCGCCAATCGACGCCGTCTCGGCGCCGAGTCACATTGGCGCGACTCAGCCGCCATTTTTCGTCGCCTCGACCCGCGCGGCCCCTGCGGCGAGTCTGACTTGTCTGACCCGTCTGACTTGTCTGACCGATCCGACTCGGCCGCATGCTTTCTGTCCGCCGAAAGGCGCGCCGAGGCGCCATGATGTCGGCGGCCTTCAGGTGAAACGTGTCTTCCGGCACCCGGAACGTCAGGGAGAAGTAATCACAGCCCCCGCTCCAGTCATCGTGATACTGATGCTCGACTCTATATTTCGAATTGACCACAGCCGCTATGAGAGGCTGTTCGTCCATTTTCTTGTAATACGACGCAAGTGCGGCAAGAAGGGGCTCCGCGTGTTCTTCAAGGTAATATGCCATTCGACACCCCCGACAGCAGCTTCGGCAACAGCGCGTCGCGTACGACAGAAAGCGTGCGCATCTGTCGTTCGTTCTGTACCTTTCGATCAAGCAGAGCGCCAACGATACGATCAAATGCAAGCGAAATGGCCGCGGGCGGCACGACGATCCGCAGGTTCCTAAGGGAAGTCAAAGGACGAGCAATCGCCGGAACGCCCGTGGTTGATGTGTTTGCGAGAAGATCACGCATTCCAGACGAAACAGCGAAATGAAGATAGACGTAGGTACGACTGATCCTCTTCTCGTCCACTTCAAGCAGCATTTGGCTTTGAGACACGACGTATCGGTCAAACCGTGCCATTGTCGGAATCATCCCAACTTGGCCAAGCGTCCCCCGATGTGTAAAGACGATTGCACCGGGCGAAGCGTTGGAGCCTTTTAGTTCGTCGGCCTTCTGTGCCGTCAAATAGACGAAGTTGTCATCAACGAAACCGTTGTTCATATTTCTGCCGCGAACCACCGGAACACCGGCGGGAACGAAGTTGTCGGTTTTGATATTCGATCCAAACGGCCCCATCGCCAGACGCAGTGCGATCGTTTCGATCGTCGCAACGGCCCACTCCTTCGGAATCTTCCCCAACTCGGAATCGACAAACGAGGAGGGAAACAACGCGGCGGTGGCGTCGTACATGCCATCGGGGCGGCGGCCGGCGGCCTTGGCACGGACGGGATCAAAGTCCACGAACCACGACTTGAACAGTGCCCGCGCCATCGCCTCCAGCGTCTCGTTCATGCGCCGGTTCAACTCGATCTTGTCGTCTAGCGTGCTCAGGACGTGCGCGATACGCTTTTGCTCGACGAGGGGCGGAACGCGGATGCGAATTGGATGAATATAATTCCGATTCAGCGACGGTTGCGCGCTGCCGGAGTTGAAGCGAGAGAAGTCAATAGACTTTAGCAGATAGTAAGCAAAACGTTCATCGTTTTCATGGAAGTCGATGACATAGAGCGCGGTGTTCAATGGCCAGTAATCGGACGCGCAGTAGTTGACGACGCCGAATGACGCGCCACTCCGACCTACCATGACACCAGGGCCTTTCGCTTTCGCCTCGTCATGCCATCCGGTCAAACCGAAAGAACCCATTACTGGTATTTTACCAGGACGGCGCACTTGATCCGGCAGATCATGCCCCCTCTGAAGGGTAACGAAGTCGCCAAGGCCTATGTCGCTCCAACTACTCGCCAAACCCCAACCCCTTCATATTCTTCCGAATATCCTTCTCCAGCTTGGCCGACTCCGCGACTTGCGCCTCCAGGTCGGCCACGAGGCGCTTCATCTTGTCGGCGAACGGCTCGTCGTATTCCTCGTTCTCTGTCGCGCCGAAGCAACGGCAAGCCACAAACTCCGCTTCCACTCGCCTACCTGCTCATGTACCTTGGATCACCTCATATTTCTTTTCAATCACCTTACGGAAGCTTTTGGTTGTGGCCGCCCAGTCGATCACATCGACGCGAAAGGGCAGGTCCGACTCCTCGAAGGCTTCGCGCAGCAGGCGCAAGGTATCCGAGTCGAGTTTGCGCCGCCCGACGACGGCCAGATCGAGGTCCGAATATTTCTTGGTCGTTCCGGCGACGCGGGAGCCGAAGGCGCGAACTTCGCATTCCGGCACGTGCGCCGCCAGGATGCACCGGATCGTTTGCAAATGGTTGGGGTTGACGTCAATCATTTCGCGCTTGCAGGGCCTTTAGCAGCTTCTGGGCGTCGCGGGCGAACTCGTGCGCCGCCTTATAGACGCTCTGGGCAATGTGGGGGTCGTACGAGTGCGAGGTCTGATTCCTCGCGGCGTTGTGCCGCATCCATTGCTCCACGTCGTCGATCAACCGGCTCTCCGCGGCCAGCCGAAAGAGTTCGCGCCGCGTCACGCCGTCCGCGGCGTCGGGGCTGACGTTCGTTTCCAGCCAGCGCTTCATGAACTTCCAGGACAATTCGTAGGTGAACTCGAAGTGCTGGATGACGCCGGACTTGATCGCGTTCCGGGCCATTTTATCCAGTCCGCGCATAAATTCCACGTTGTTGCTTGTCGCCAACACGCCATTCAACGCGGCAACGGCTTTCTTCAGGCTGCGAAGGTCAAGCGGCATGCTTCATCTCCCGCATTTCTTAGAATTGCAGTTTTCGATCTCAAAATCCCAGCCCCTTCAAATTCTTCCGAATCTCCTTCTCCAGCTTCGCCGACTCCGCAAACTGCCTCTCCAGGTCGGCCACGAGGCGCTTCATCTTGTCGGCGAACGGCTCGTCGTCTTCTTCGACTTCTTCCGCGCCGACGTACCGTCCGGGCGTGAGGACGTGGCCGTGGCCGACGATCTCGGCGGTCTTGGCCGCCTTGCAGAACCCGGCGATGTCCGCGTACTTGCCTGCCTGCGCCGCGTGCGCCGCGGCAGGCAGGTCGCCGCGCCAGGCGTGATACGTGCCGGCGATGCGGAGAATATCTTCCTCGGTTAACTCGCGGTGAACGCGGTCAATCAGCGCCCCCATCTTGCGGGCGTCGATAAACAGCGCCTCGCCGCGGCGGTCGCGGAACTGCCTGCCTGCCGCGCCGGCGGCGCAGGCATGGCCGTTGCCCTTGTTGCGGGCCAGGAACCACAGGCAGACGGGGATTTGCGTCGAGTAGAACAACTGCCCCGGCAGCGCAACCATGCAGTCAACGAGGTCGGCTTCGATGATCTTGCGCCGGATCTCACCCTCGCCGGATTGGTTCGACGACATGCTGCCGTTGGCCAGCACGAAGCCGGCGATGCCGGTCGGCGCGAGGTGATGGATGAAATGCTGCACCCAGGCGAAGTTGGCGTTGCCGGCCGGCGGCGCGCCGAATTTCCACCGCACGTCTTTGACCAGGCGGTCGCCGCCCCAATCGCTGTCGTTGAACGGGGGATTGGCCAGGATGAAGTCGGCCTTGAGGTCGGGGTGCAGATCGCGGTGGAAGCTGTTGGCGTGTTCCGGGCCGAGGTTGTTGTCGATGCCCCGGATGGCGAGGTTCATCTTGGCCAGCTTCCAGGTGGTCGGGTTCGACTCCTGGCCGTAAATGCTGATGTCGCCGGCGCGCCCGCCATGTGCCTCGACGAACTTCTCCGACGAGACGAACATCCCGCCGGAGCCGCAGCAGGGGTCGTACACCCGGCCCTTGTAGGGCGCCAGCATCTCGACCAGCAGGCGCACGACGCACCGGGGCGTGTAGAACTGCCCGCCGCGCTTGCCCTCGGCGCTGGCGAACATCGACAGGAAATACTCGTACACGCGGCCGAGGATGTCTTTCGAGCGATTCTCTTTGTCGCCCAGGCCGATCGTGCCGATCAGGTCGATCAGCTCGCCGAGGCGCTGTTTGTCGAGCGCCGGGCGGGCGTAATCCTTCGGCAACACGCCTTTGAGCGTCGGGTTGTCGCGCTCGATGGCCTCCATCGCCTGGTCGAGCAACTTGCCGATCTCCGGCTGCTTGGCCTTGGCTTGCAGAAACGGCCAGCGGGCTTCTTTGGGCACCCAGAAGACGTTTTCGGCGCGGTATTCGTCGGGGTCTTCGGCGTCGGCGTATTTTTCCGCCTTCAGCGCGTCGTGCCGCTCTTGGAAGGCGTCCGAGATGTATTTGAGAAAGATCAGCCCCAGCACGACGTGCTTGTACTCGGCGGCGTCCATGTTGTTGCGCATCTTGTCGGCTGCGGCCCACAGCGTGGCCTCGAAGCCGAGATTCGCTCCGCCGTTTTTTTTGTCGCCGTTGGTTTTCTTCGCCCGCGCCATGAAATTCACGCCCCTGTCCGCGACGATTCATCGCGTACTTTCGCCGATCACTGTGACAGCCGAGGTCACATCCCCGATGAACAATCGCCGTTGCAATGCGCTTTACATAGAACGATCAAGCCGGGAAGGCAAGACGGGAGAGGGAAAAGCGGCCGGCCGACCGAATGATTGATTTCATTACCGCAAAGACGCAAAGAGCGCCAAGAAGAAAACCAGAGCATCTGCCTTCTTTGCGGACGGAGCCTGCCCCGAGCAAAGTCGAAGGGGGTCTTTGCGGTGAAAAAACCGTCGCAAAATGGAGAATGGAGAATGAAGAATTGGCGGCGCCGCCCGAATTTCTCCATTCGCCATTCAACATTCTACATTCCGGTTTTCGCGCGGGGACCCGCCCTGCAGCGCCGGCGGGCGCGGCACGGCGCGGCGCCCCGGGGCGGGCGCATTTCGGCCTTTCCGCGGCTCCGTTTCTTCTCGGTTTGAGCGAATTGAATTGGCGGGCAAAAGAAATTAACATACTGCGCCCTGAAAACGAACCGCTTCGTTCGGGCGAGGAGTGTTTTTCGATGGAACAAAACTTGGTCAGCGTTTCGATGGTCGGCGCCCGGGCGCTTTTGTATGTGTTGTTTTTGTTGTCGATCCTGAGCGTCACGGTGGCGATCGAAAAGTACGTGCAGTACCGGCGCGACAATCCGCTCGGCCCGGCGTTCCGCGGCGAGTTGGTTAAATTGTTGGAAAAGAGCGACGTGGCCGGCGCGTTGAAGGCCGTCGAGGGCGTGCGCGGGGCGAACGCGGCCGTGTTGCGCGAGGGTCTGAGCAATTTCAAGGAGGGGCCGGCCGCCATCGAGGAGATCATCAACGGGCGGACGGTGCTGGAACGCGGGCGGCTCGAACGGCGGCTGATCATCCTGGGCACGATCGGCAACAACGCCCCGTTTGTGGGTCTTCTGGGCACCGTCATGGGCATCATCAAGGCGTTCCACGACCTGTCGGTGACGACGACGCAAGGCCCCGCGGCGGTCATGGCCGGCATCTCGGAGGCGCTGGTGGCGACGGCGGTGGGCCTGTTCGTCGCGATCCCGGCCGTCGTGCTGTTCAACTGGCTGAAGAGCCGGGCGCGCGCGCTGCTCGACGAGGCCGAGGCCAACGCGCGAATTTTGCTCGCGTACGCGAAGCGCACGCAGGGAGAAGGCAATGGCGGGAACCGGCAGCAATAACGACGACGAGATCACCGCGATCAACGTCACGCCGCTGGTCGACATCACCCTGGTGCTGTTGATCATCTTCATGGTCACGGCGACCTACATCGTCTCGCCGCAAATCAAGGTCGAGTTGCCGAAGGCGGCGACGGCCGAGAACTCCGATTTGCAGACGTTCGCGATCGTCATCACCAAAGACAACCTGCTGTACCTCAACGGCCAGCCGACCGACGAGGACAAGATCGCCGCGAACATCGACGAACGCATCAAGAACACGCCGGACCTGCAGGCGGTCATCAGCGCCGACAAAATGGTCTACCACGGGCAGGTGATTCACCTCGTCGACCTGGTGCGCCGCCACGGCGTCAAAAAATTCGCGATCAACGTCGAAGCGGATCGCGAGCCGGGCAAGTAATGTACATCGAACCGGCGCCGCCGAAGAAATCGCGCGTCCTGCGCATCGCGCTGATCGCATCGGCGGCGTTTCACGTCATCCTCATCGCCGGCTTTCTCGCCATCGCCACCGGGGCCGTGCCGAAATCGTACACGGTCGACATGGTCTTCAACGCGCCGAAGCCCGAACCGACCCCGCCGCCGAAGGTCGAGCCGACGCCCCCGCCGCCCCCGCCGCCGAAACAGAAGGCGTTGCCGCCGCCGAATCAAAACGTCAAGACGCCGCCGTCCGCCGAACCGCCGAAGCCCATCTTCGGCGTGACCAAAGACTCCGTGGTCGACGGCGACTCCGCCGTGGCGATGCGCGTCGGCAACACGCTGATGAAAGAGCCGGAAAAGAACTTCACCGACCCGAGCAAGGTCAAACCCTACGGGGCATCCGACGTCGTCTCGCAAAGCGAACTCGACCACCCGCCGAAGGTGAAGCATATGGTTCAGCCGGAATACCCGGCGCTGGCCAAGCGCACCAATCGCGAGGGCGTGGTGCGCGTGCGCTTTCTCGTCAACAAGGACGGCCACGTGTCGAACGTCAAAGTGCTGTCCGCGCCGACCGGCCTCGGCTTCGAAGACGCCGCCGTCGCCGCCGTCCAAGCGTGGCTGTTCGAAACCCCAACCGTGCAGAACCGGCCTGTTTCCGCCTGGATCGTGCAGTCGATTCGGTTTCAAATGGAATAGACGGGCCTACGGCGCGTCTTGGCGCACCCACAGATCCATGAAATCCGGCGGCGCGCCGGTGATGAACAGAATCTTGACCGCGCCGGCGGGCTGATAGCGCGCCGGCAGCAATTCGAGCGCGACGCGGTCGATCAGGCGCTCGACGCCCCAATTCGCATGCCAATGCCCGCCGAACGCTCGCCAACCGTTGCGCGGCCCGATCACAATGACCTTCGGCGGCCGCGCGGCGAGCCGGCGGAAATCTTCATCCACAAAACGGTCCCAATATTGATCGGCGAAAACGATCGCGCTGGTCAAGGGCGGGCGCGGCCGTTCGAACCACGCCGCGACGTTCGGGTCGTCGGGCAGCAAGAGCGCCTCGTCATCCGGATTCAGGGCCGCTACGCGCACCGCCGCCGTCAACACGCGCAGGCCCTCGGCCTCCGGACGTTGCCGGGCGCCGGCAAGATGCGCGATCTCCGGCCACGCTTCCGTGCAGCGCGCCGCCAGCTTCCAGGTGTCGTCCAGATGAAACCAACAGGCGGTCTGGGCGAGGAGAATCAGCGCCGCCGCGACGGCCGCGCCCAGACGCCGCGTCCGCGGCCCGCCGGCCGCCGACAGGCCCAGGGGCAAGAAACCGGCCAGCAGCGCCACGGCGATGAACGGGTTGTCATCGAGATCCCAGTGGAAGTAGGCCACCGAAAGGTTGTGCAGCAGGGCCGCCGGCAGCGTCAGGACGCACGCCAACCCCACGAACGCCAACGCCGGCCGCCGCCGCGCCTCGGGATGCCACAGCAGCGCCGCCGCGGCGGTCGCGACCGCGAAGGCGGCGTAGGTGAACAGCCAATTCGCGGTGGCCAGCACGTGGCGCGCCGCGGCCGGCGGCTCCTGGCCGACGCGCTGCCAGACCAGAAACGCCAGCGGCCCCGCCGCGCCCGCCGCAAAGAAGAGCCAGCGACGCGGCGAATCGTCGGCCGGCGCACCGTCGGCCGACGGCGGCTCGGGGCCGGCGGCGCGGCGCGTGCCGAGCGCCAACGCCATGCCGAGCGCGACGGGCGTCAGACACTTCGCCGTCTCCCACAGAAAACCGCCGAGCCGGCACATCAACAGCGCGGGCCCGCCTTTCGGCTCGGAGCCGTGCCACACGACATCGCGGAAAAACCCCGCGACGGAAATGAACGGGGAGAAAGCCAGCAGCAACGCGGCGAACGCGCCGGCGGCCGTCGCCGCGAAGATCGCCGTCCTTTGTAGGCGCGTCGCGAACGGTTCCGCAAACGGCCAGAGCAAAAAGAACGCGGCGACGCCCAGCGCGGCGCCGGCGCCGGTGTTCTGTTTCGCGGCGAACGCGGCCGCGACCAACGCCGCCGGCAACAGCGGCGCCCGAGTCGGCCAGCGCGGCGCGGGCGGCCCGATCTCGGGGGTCGGCGGTGAAAACCGCCACAGGCATGCGGCGCAGGCCGCGGCGGCGAAAAACTGCGCGGCGGCGTCGCAGAGGACCATTTTCGCCGGCGCGTACAGGTACGGAATCGTGGCGGCGGCGGCGAGAAACGGCCACGGTCGCGGCAGCGCCCGCGCGAACGCCAGGTACAAGACCAACAGCTCGGCGGCGCGAAACAAGAGGAAGAGCAGATTCTCGTCGCGCCAGACGGCCCGGCCGTGAAACAGCACGCGCATCAGCACGTGCGCCAACGGCGGCAACGGCAGATGCGCGCCGTCCGCGTACAGGAGTTGGCCACGCGCCAAACGGTTGGCGAGCGGCCCGACCCAGCCCGCGAAATCGGGGTCCATCCAAATCGAGGTCCAGTTGGCGGGAAGAAAATAGAACGTCAGCAGCGCGGTCAAAAAAACGAGCGCGGCGAGTTCGCTGACGGCCAAGCGCCGGTCGTCGGTCATCGCCGCGCCAGCGCCTTTTGCAGCGGCCGGATCATGCCCGGTTTGATTTCCTCGCGGAAGAACCGCTTGCGGAACGACGGAATCCAGAACAGGGGCGCCAGCAGCAGGTTGTACACCCGCTGGCGGACGTTCTTTTGCGGAAAATCATAACCGCCGTGCTCTTTGAAATAACGGTGATCGGCCGGAAAAACCAGGCGCATGCGGCCGTACACGCTGTCGCGGAAAATCTTCTTGCCGCCGACCGAGAGAAACGTCCCGGTCGGCACGAAATCCTCGTCGGCCCGGCGCACGAGTTGCGCGGCGAGCGCATCCAACTGCCGGTCGAGTTCGGCGGAATCGGCGGCCTCGTCGGTCACGATGCCGACCAGATCGGCGCTTTGCACTTCGCCGATGGCCTGCACGATCTCCCGCAGAAACGCGTTTTGCGCGAGCGGGCCGGACACGAGGAAGGCGATATGTTTGCGATCCAGCCACGGGATGTGATTGTGGAAAAAGGCGCGGTCGAAGAACATCTTCCAGCGCGACGAGAGGTAGCGGTCGACGATCGACCCGGCGAACACGACGATGTCGGCGGGCGCGATCTTGGCCTGGTGGAAATCGCGCACGTCATCCTTGCCGGCGTAGGCGCAAACGCCTTCGTACCCGCATTGCAGGCAGCCCAGACAGCCGCCTTTGATGTCGATATCGTGGATATTCCCTACTTCCGCGGCGCCGCCGAACGCGCCCTGCAGCCGCTCGACCATGCGCCGCAGATTGCTTTGGCCGTCGGCGGCGTCGTGCAGGAGGAGAATCTTCTTGCCGCGCGTTTCGACCGGAGGCCCCGCCGCGCCCGGCTCATAACGAAGCGCCGGCGCGGTGGCCGGGAAATAGCGGCGAACGGTCGGCTGGCGCTCGGCGATCGCCTGGAAAAAATGCGTCGCGAAGAGCTTCGTCAACCGCCGGCCCTCGCGATGCATCAGATCGTACATGGCCGGCGAGTGGCCGCCGACGTAGCACATGCCCAGGTCGTCGGAAATCGCCCGCAGGTATTCGTGGGCCGTGTGATCGAAAAAGTGGATCGAGGTCGTCAGCGCGGCGGCGTATTTGCCACGGAAGGCGTCTTGCGCGCCGCGTTTCGCCACCAGTTCGATGAAGCGTTTGTACTGCGACGGCACGAGGTAGACGTACAGCGGAACCGCCCAGAGCACGCCGTCGGCGGCGCGCACCTCCTCGATGATTTCGGCGAACGCCTGCGGGTCGTTCTCGATCTTCTGAATCCGCTGCGAAACCTGGATGACTTTGCACTCGTGCTCGGGGAATTCGAGGCGAAGGAACTCGACGTACTGCATCGTCACGCTGACTTCGCCTTTGGGGCTGCCGGCCAGGACGACGATTTTCATGCTAGGCGCCCGGC
>CAZHPN010000072.1:0-26835 GCA_964534375.1 uncultured bacterium
TGGCAGGCGCGCGCCGCTTGACACCCGCGCCCGGGCGCCGTAGCAATAAAACCCGGCTGCAACCGGAAAGGCGGCGTCGATGAAAGGCCGTAAATATTGGTGGGTCGCGCTGGTTCTCTGCGCCGCGGCGCCGGCGCTGGGCATGGGCGACATGGGCTTGGGCGGCGACGAAAGGGCGCCGCGGCGGCCCGGCCGCAATTTCACGGCGGTGGTGGTCGACCGTCTGATGCAGACGCTGGCGGTCAGCTACGTCAACTGCGAAGGCAAGACCACCATCAAGGGGTTTCTCGGCGAGATGCAGATCGAGTTGTCGTTCGACAAGATCAAGAAGGTGGACTTCACGCCCGGCGACGGCGGCTTTGCCGATGGCCGCGTCCTCTTCCGCGACGGACAGAGCAAGGCGATGCGCTTCAAAGATCTCACGCGCTGCTACGGCGAAAGCGACCTCGGCAAGATGATGGTTCGCCTCAAAGACCTGAAGGCGATCGAATTCGGCGAACCGCCCCCGATCGAGGAGACCCCGGCGCCGAGAAACTGACGCGCGCGCCGCGCGGGACAACTACCGGTCACAAGGAATCGCGCTCCGATGAAAAAATCCGCCCCTCGTAAACGCCTATGGATCTGGCTGACCGTCGGCATCGCGCTCGCCGCGGCGATCGGCGCCGGCGTATACTATTTCACCGGCGAAAAACCGGCGGCGATTCAGCTCGACAAAGTGACGCGCGGCCAACTGTCGCAGATCGTCACCGCCTCCGGCCGCGCCAATCCGGCGATCAAAGTCGAAATCAGCGCCAATATCTCGGCGGAAATCCGCAAACTCTACGTGAAGGAAGGCGATCGCGTCGCCAAAGACCAGCCGTTGGTCCTGCTCGACAGCCGGCGCTACGAGGCGAGCAACTCGCAGTCGCTGGCCGCCATGCGGGCCGCGGCGGCGCAGGTCCGCCTCGCGGCGGCCAACGCCGATCTCGCCGCAAAAACGAGAGAGCGGCAAACCGAGTTATTCAAACAGAATATGACGAGCAAGGAAGCGCTCGACACGGCCGAGACGCAGCATGACGTCGCGACCGCCACGCTGGAAGCGGCGCGCCACGCCGTGTCGCAGGCCGAGGCCGCGCTCAACGTCACGAGCGACGATTTGTCGAAGACGCTGATCCGCTCGCCGATGGACGGCGTCATCACGCGCCTGCCGAAACAGGAAGGTGAAATGGCCATCGGCAACATGTTCACACGCGACGTGATCATGGATGTTTCCAACCCGAACGAAATCGAAGCCACGGTCGACGTGGACGAGGCCGATGTCGCCTCGCTGAAAATCGGCAACGCGGCGACGGTCAAGATCGACGCCCTGCCGGGCAAAAAATTCGACGGCAAAGTCATCGAAATCGCCGGCAGCGCAAAAATCAACCAACTCGGCACCCAGGAGCAGACCGTCAGCTTCGAGGTCAAGGTGCTGCTGTCCGGCGACACCGCCGCGATCCGCCCGGGCATGAGCGCCACCGCCGAGATTGTCACCGCGACCAAGGAAGACGTGCTGCAGGCGCCGATCCAGTGCGTCACGATGCGCGACCCCGAAGCGCTCGCAAAACTCGCCGACAAAAAGCACAAGAAAACCGGCGGCGACGCCGACCTTGGCATCAGCAGCGATATGAACAAGATGAAAGAAATGGTGTTCGCCGTCCGCGACGGCCGGGTGCAGCCGATCTGGGTGAAGCCCGGCATCAGTTCCGACACTCACATCGAACTGACCGGCGACGGCCTCGCCGAAGGCCAGGAGTTGGCCTGCGGACCGTTCAAGACCGTGAATCGCGAGTTGAAGCCGGGAGACAGGGTAGAAGTGAAGGCGGAGAAGGGACCGGGGAAGTAGTCAGTAGACAGTAGCCAGTAGTTGCACGCGGACGCTGGTCGCAGAGGCAAAGATGAATAAGTCGTCAAATTTTTATTTTGGCGACCAATTCTCGCGGACAAATGCTGACTACTGACTACTGATTCCTGGCTACTCACCCCTCAAGGAGCCAACATGGGCGAGAGGTCGAAGAGATTTCAGGACGTGCCCGTGTGGCAAAAAGCGCACACGTTTGTATTGCGCATATATGAAGTTTCGGCCGGGTTTCCCAAGACCGAAACATACGGGCTCACCTCTCAGCTTCGCCGATCCGCCGTCTCAATCGCCGCAAACATCGCCGAAGGGTTTCGCAAGCGGTCGCGGTTGGACAAGACGCGCTTCTACAATATTGCGCAAGGCTCACTCGAAGAAACACGTTATTATCTAATTCTCGCCCACGACTTGGGCTATTGCGATTCCGAAGACCTGCACGCGTTTCTCGACGAAGTGAGCAAATTGCTCGAAGCGTACTCACGAGCTGTCGCCAATGCGCACTCCTAAGCCCGTGGTCGCCGCGCCCAATCTGGCGGTCGCCATTCCCCCGCGCCGCCCGGCGCGCGTCCTACTGACTACTGCCTACTGCCTACTGTCTACGGCCCCCGGAGCCTTCCCGTGCCCCTGATTGAATGCCGCGATCTTCGCAAGAACTACCAAATGGGCGGCGAGACCGTGCACGCCCTGAAGGGCCTCAACCTGGCCATCGAAAAGGGCGAATACGTGGCGATCATGGGGCCGTCCGGCTCCGGCAAATCGACGCTGATGAACATGCTCGGCTGCCTCGATACGCCGTCCGCAGGCGCATACCTGCTCGATGGCGAGCGCGTCGATGAAATGACCGACGACGAACTTGCCGACATCCGCAACATGAAGATCGGCTTCGTTTTTCAAACGTTCAATTTGCTCGCGCGCGCCACCGCCCAGGCCAACGTCGAGTTGCCGCTGATTTACGCCGGCGTCCCGGCGCACGAGCGCCGCGTGCGCGCGCGGGACGCGCTGGCCAAGGTGGGACTGGCCGACCGCGTCGGGCACCGGCCGAATGAAATGTCGGGCGGCGAGCGCCAGCGGGTGGCGATGGCCCGCGCCTTTGTGACCGAGCCGCAATTGATTTTGGCCGACGAGCCGACAGGCAACCTCGACACGCACACCAGTTGGGAAATCATGGACTTGCTGAAGGACATTCACGCGCGCGGCAACACGATCATTCTGGTGACGCACGAGGATGACATCAGCCGCTACGCCCGGCGCATTGTGCGGCTGCGCGACGGCGTCGTGGAAACCGACGCGCCGAACGCCGACCCGAAATGACCCGCTGGCGCGACATCTTCGTCATGGCGTTGTCCGCGTTGCGGGCGAATTCGATGCGTTCGCTCTTGACGACGCTGGGCATCGTCATCGGCATTACGACGATTATCGCGATCGTGTCGATTGTCGCCGGCCTCAACTACTCGTTCGCGAACCAGCTTTCGGCGATCGGCCAGGGCGTGCTGTACGTGCAGAAATTTCCCTGGGCGAGCAACGATTGGCGCAAGTTCCGCGCGTATCCCGACATTTACTGGAAGGAATATTACGCCATCGCGGGCGAGGCGACGGGCGTCGCCGGCCTCAGCCCGCTGCTGAGCGACATGAAGACGATCAAGTTCGAGGACCGCAAGATCGAGCGCATTCAGGTGCTCGGCGTCAACGAGCAGTACGCGATCATCCGCAACGTGTTCCCCGAGACGGGCCGCAATTTCACGGCGCTGGACGTGGCGCATGGCCGCTATGTTTGCATTCTGGGCTACGAGGTGGCGGAGCGGCTGTTCGGCCTGCGCGACCCGATCGGCCGCCGCATTCGCATCGGCGAAAACTCGTTCGAGGTGATCGGCGTCATTTCCAAGCGCGGGGATTTCTTCGACCAGAACCTCGACCAGTTCGTCATGCTGCCGCACACGGTTTTCGTGAAGACGATTCGCGCCGAGCGGCGCTATTTCTCGATCGGCGTCAAGGTCGCCGACACGACCCAAATCGGCGTGGTCAAAGAACAGATCCGCGGCATTCTGCGGCGCGTCCGCAAAGTGCCGTTCAACAAGCCCGACAATTTTTCGATCAACGAGGTCGATCTCTTGCGCGACCTGTACGAGAAATTGACCGGCGGCCTTTACGCGGCGATGTTCGCCGTCGCCGGCATTTCGCTGCTGGTCGGCGGCATCGGCATCATGAACATCATGCTGGTTTCCGTCACCGAACGGACGCGCGAAATCGGCGTGCGCAAAGCGCTCGGCGCGCGGCGGCGTTCGATTCTGCTGCAATTCCTGTTCGAAGCGATGCTGATTTCATCGGCCGGCGGCGTGCTCGGCGTGCTGCTCGGCGCTCTCGCGGCGCATTTGGTCGATCGCTTCACCTCGCTGCCCGCGCGGGTCGAAACGTGGAGCGCGGTGCTCGGCCTGGCGTTTTCCAGCGCCGTCGGGATTTTCTTCGGGCTGTTCCCGGCGCGCGCGGCGGCGAAGAAGGATCCGATTGAAGCTCTTCGTTACGAGTAGGGGCGCTGCTTGCTGCGCCCACCTTCGGCCGCGCCTCGCGCGGGCGAGCGCCAATCGCCAAACCGCGATCGGGGCGCGGCAAGCGGCGCCCCTACGCACGGAATTTCGGGGCCCACAATGACCCCGAAGCGCCTCAAACGCCGCATCAGCCTGATCGAGAACTTCATAATCGCCCTGCGGTCGATCGGCTCGGCGAAGTTGCGCGCGGGGCTGACGAGCCTGGGCATTATCATCGGCGTCGCCACGGTCATTTCGATGATGACCATTGTCGGCGGAATCGATCAGATCGTCGTCAAGGAATTTTCGCGCGTCGGCGCCGACGTGTTCATCCTGCAAAAATATCCGGCGATCGCGATCACGATGGATTGGAACAAGTTCCGCAATCGCAAAGACCTCAAGCTCGAAGACGCGGAGGCGATCAAGCGCGCCTGCCCGTCGATCGATTTGGTCAGCCCCATCGTCTACAACTGGATGGGCGACGTCGTGCGCGGCGAAGGCCGCAAGACCGACGCCGACGTGCAAATCGCTTCGGTCACCGACAGCTACCTCGCCGTGGCCGGCCAGAGCCTCGACCTCGGCCGCAATTTCACGCCGCAGGAGTCGGCCGACGGCACGCGCGTCGCGATCCTCGGCTACGACATCATGGAAAAGCTCTTCCCCTACGGGAGTCCGATCGACCGTTACCTGATGGTGCACGGCGACCGCTTCCGCATCATCGGCCTCGCCGAGCGGCAGGGCGCCATTTTCGGCGAAAGCCGCGACAATTTCGTGGCCATCCCGCTAGCGGCTTACACGCGAAAGTGGGAAATCAAAGACCTGATGAACATTTACCTGAAGGCGAAAAAAGGCGCGTCGGTCGAGGCGGCGATGGACGAAGTGCGCGGCGTGATGCGCGTCCGGCACAAGCTCAAGCTGACCGACCCGGACGATTTCGAACTCGTCACGCGCGACAGCCTGATGAACACCTACCAGAGCCTGACCGGCTCGATCTTCGTCGCGGCGATCGGGATTGCCGCCATTTCGCTGCTCGTCGGCGGCATCGGCATCATGAACATCATGCTGGTTTCGGTGCGCGAACGCACGCGCGAAATCGGCGTCCGCAAAGCGCTCGGCGCGCGGCGGCGCGACATCTCGCGGCAATTCCTGATCGAATCGATCACGCTGTCGTTGATCGGCGCCGCCGTCGGCATCGCGCTCGCGTTCGGCCTGCTCATGCTCGTGCGCAACCTCACGGACAAATTGCCGATTTCGTTTGCGGCGGACAGCGTTGTTCTCGCGGTCGGCTTCGCGGTGGCCGTCGGCGTGTTCTTCGGCGTCTACCCGGCCCGCAAGGCGGCGCTGCTCGATCCGATCGAGGCGCTACGGTATGAATAATAACCGGCGCCAAAATGGCTGGCCCTGGCGAAAAGAGCAGGCCTTGCGCCGGGCGCAAGGCGCTGATTCAGATCCCCTGCTGGTCGACCCATTCGCGAAAGAGCGCCAGGATCCGTCGCGACATGGGTCCGGGGCGGCCGTCGCCGACCGCCCGGCCGTCGATGCGCACCACCGGCATCACCTCGGTCGTGGTTCCGGACAGAAAGACTTCGTCCGCGGCCATCATTTGTGTCTGGGACACGGCTTTCTCGACAACTTTCAATCCCGAGTCCCGCATCAAGCGCAGCCAGGCGTTACGCGTGACGCCCGACAAAATGCGTTCGTTCGCCGGGTGCGTCCAAACGGCGCCGTCGCACACGACGAACAAGTTGGCGGCCGTGGCCTCCCGCGCCTCGCCGTCGGGGCCGATGAAAATGGCTTCGAAGCAATCCTGTTCGCAGGCGTCCTGTTTCGCCAGACAATTCGGCAACAGGTTGATGGTTTTGATGTCCACCCGGCCCCACCGGTTGTCCGGGCGGGTCAGGCAGGCGACGCCGTCCGCGAAAAACTGGGGCGACAGCGGGTGCAGTTCCCGCACGGTGATCACGACGTTCGGCGCGACGGGCGGCTGCGGAAACGCGTGGTTGCGGGGGGCCGCCCCGCGCGTGATTTGCAGGTAGATCTTGGCGTCGGCCAACGCCGCGGCATTGCAGAGGCGGTGAATTTCCGCGGCGACCGGCGGCATCGCCACGTCGCTCATCCGCACCTGGTCGAGGCTGCGCCGCAGCCGCGCCAGATGCTCGTCGAGAAACAGAAGTTTGCCGCGGCGCGCGACGATCACCTCGTACACGCCGTCGCCGAGCAGAAAGCCGCGGTCGTCAATTGAAATGCACGCCTCGCCGATCGGCGAAATCTTTCCGTTTACCGACGCCAGTTCGGGCATGTCGCCGTTCCTTTCGCAAATAGACGCGCGAGTTTAGTATTTGCGACGGGCGCGGGCAATCGGCGACCGCGGGGAGCGGCGATTTTTTTCGACGCGCGTCAGGCGATTGCCGGCGCTGACGCCGCGGCAAAACGACGCCCGGCGCCATCGCGGCCTTGACGATCTGCGCAAAACACGCAATAAGAGTCGTGCGACTCTTGGTTGTCTGACAAAAACGAATTGGCACGCCACTCAATTTTCCCCTGGAGCGTCTCTAGCGCCCAAGCGAGGAGCCGTAATGAAGACTACCCCCCTAGTGTTGGCAATTTTACTTTGCCTCGTTCTCGCGGCGGCCGGCGTCGCGGGTTGCGCGACGAGCAGCAGCAGCAGCAGCAAGGGCGACGATGACGTCACCCCGGCGGATGACGACGACAACGACAACGACGACGCCACCCCGGACGACGACGACGACGCCTCGCCTGACGACGACGACAACGACGACAATGACGCGTCCCCGGATGACGACGACAACGACGACAACGACGCGAGCCCGGACGACGACGACGACGACGATGACGATTCCTCCCCCATCGAGATCATTCTTGACGACGGCAGCGCGAATACCGGCGTCTATATGAGCGCCGCCAACACGGATCTGGTGCAGGGCTTCTTCCTCAAGCATCACCCGGCGAAACTTTTGTCCGCGCAGATTTACGTGTTCGGCACGCAGGGCGCGACGAATCAGGTGGAGCTCGTCGTCTACTATTCCACGGCCACCAAGGGAACGGGGCCGGGGTCGACCACTCCGGTCTACTTATCCGCCCCGTTCACCGTGGCGACGACGGACGGCTGGAATGAGTTCGATCTGAGCGACGTCGTGGAACTGCAAACGCCCGTCGCAACCGGGGAACTCTACGTCGGCTTCGCCTACACGGTGGCCGGCACTGGCCCCTCGATCGGGCTCGATGAACAGGGTCTGCCGAACAACGACGCGTGGTATCAAGGCGGCGGCACGTGGTACAACGTCGACGCGAACGCCGGTTACCCCGGCGTGCTGATGGTGCGCCCGACCGTCGAATACGAAGGCTCCGGCGACGACGACACGACCGACGATGACGACGACAACGACGACGACGACGACTCGTCGCCGGCCGATGACGACGCCACCCCGGTGATCGGCTACGCCACGGGGGACACCATGCCGGACTTCACCGAGATGTCCAACAGCGGCGCCAACGTCTCGTTGACCGATTTCAAGGGCAAAATCATTTTGCTCGACTCGTCGGCTATGTGGTGCCCGGGATGCAAAGCCGAGACACCGGACCTCGAGACCGAATTCTACACGCCCTATCAAGACACCGGCCCCGGGTTGATGGTCCTGCAATTGCTCGGCCAAGACGTGTCGGGCAACACGCCGACCGTCGCCGAAATGCAATCGTGGGCGACGACCTACGGCCTGACCTTCCCCGTGCTCGCGGACGCGGATTGGAAGGTCGGCGGCCCGATCGGCGACAACCTGATTCCGTTCTATTGGGTTCTCGATTCGAACCTCAAGATCGTCGCAAAGTCGGATGACCCCGACACGGGCTGCGCGCAAAACCATTGCATGCTGTCATATTTCCTGCCGATCGTCCAAAAGCTTTTGGGCGTGGACGAATAGGGCCGGCAAGCGAGGCGATTTCGCAAAACTCCAGGGCGGGCCGAGCGGCCCGCCTTTCTTGTTTCGAACGAAAGGCCCCGACGCGTTCGCGTTCGCACGCGGTCTGCTCGATCGGCGACCGCGGCCTTGACGGACTTTTGCAAACACGCGATAAATTCCTCGCGACTTTTGGCTGTCTGACAGCAGAGAAATGGCGGTTCATTCAATGTATGCCTGAGGCGTTTCTGGCGCCCAAACGAGGAGCCGTAATGAAAAACACTCGACTGGTCCTGGCATTTTTGCTTTTCGTCGTGATGGCGGCCGCCGTCGTCGCCGGTTGCGCGACGAGCAGCAGCAGCAGCAGTAAGGCCGATGACGACGTGACTCCGTCGGACGACGACGACAACGACAACGACGACGACGCCTCGCCGGTCGACGACGATGCGAGCCCGGACGACGACGACAACGACAACGACGACAACGACGATACGAGCCCGGTCGACGACGACAACGACGACAACGACGACAACGACGACGCGTCCCCCGCGGCCAGTTGCAATCTGGTGGCCCAGGACGTGGTCGGAACCTGCAGCGTCGTGCTGAAAGACCTGCAGGGGAATCAGATCAATCAGTCGGGCGTGGACGACTGGTGCGGCTTGTGCGACGACTTGTTCGGCGGGGGGACGACCGTGAGTTCCCCATTCTGGAACTGCATGAACGCCTGTGCGGTCGGCCAATCTTGCAATGCGGCGTGCTTCAACGGTTGCACCGCGCCGCCCGATCCCGGCGGGACGGGCTGCAATCACACGGTCTACGGGATCTATTCGTGCGGCGTCGTCTTCTCGTTCCTCGACACCTACTACATGGTGCCGGAAATGGACGAGGCGCTCGACTGCCCGAATGCGACGTCGATGCCGTGGCCCTGCTACCAGACGTGCGTGAACAACAACCCCTGCTCCAACCCGCCGACGAACGCTCAGGCCAATGCGTTGATCGCCTGCATGAACAAGTGCCCGGCGGCCGACGATGACGACGACGACAACGACGACACGTCGCCGGCCGACGACGACGCCACTCCGATCGTCGGGTACGCCACCGGCGACACGATGCCGAACTTCATCGAGATGTCCAACAGCGGCGTCAACGTCTCGCTGAGCGATTACAAGGGCAAGGTCATTTTGCTTGACTCGTCCGCCATGTGGTGCCCCGTCTGCAAAGCCGAGACGCCGGATCTGCAGTCGGAATTCTACGGGCCGTATCAAAACACCGGACCAGGTTTGATGGTGCTTCAACTGATCGGCGAGGACGTGGCCGGCAATACGCCGACCGTCGCCGAACTGGAAAACTGGGCGACGACTTACGGCTTGACGTTCCCGATCCTCGCCGATCCGGATTGGCGCGTGGGCGGCCCGATCGGCAACAACGAGATTCCGTTCTACTGGGTTCTCGACACGAACCTGAAGATTGTCGCGAAGTCGAGCGACGGCGGCAACGATTATCCGCTGTCGTACTTCCTGCCCATCGTGCAAGAGTTGCTGGGCGTGGACGACGACTCGCAATAAACGCCTCGATCTCGTAAAACGCCGGGGCGGGCCGAGCGGCCCGCCTTTTTTTTCGCCCGCGCCGCGAAAGGCGCGGCCGGCCGCGGGGGGCGGTTCGCCGCGCGCTTGAAACGCGTCGCGCCGTATGCAATTATTTTTCAAACAGCATGCCGATCGACGGCTGTTGGGCGCATCGGGCGCCTTGGAGTCGAAATCACAAGAACAGGAGGGATCCCCATGTGGCGTTTATATTGCGCGGTGTTGGCCGTGGCGGCGGCGTCGGCGACGGCCTTGATTCTGGCGGCTTGCGGCGCGGGCTATCAGAACAGCGCCAGCGGCGGCGGCGGCGGTTCGTGCATCAATTGCGACACCACGTCCGACTGCAGCCAGGCGATGGGACAGGGCTGGGCCTGCGAGGACGGCTGCTGCGAGCAAGTCTCGTCGTGCCAAGCGGTCTTTGACGAGGCATACCAAGATTGTTCGCTGACGGAGACCGATGAAAATGGAAATCCCATACCAGAATCCGAGGTCGTGCAAGAGTGCCAGAACAATGCCGACGACAACGGCCTCAGCGGCCCGTATGCCGCGTGCATCATTAATTATTGGGGTGATTGCGACGCCATGCAAACGTGTCTCGAAAATGTGCCGCCGAGCGACGATGACGACGACAACGATGACGACAATGACAATGACGACGACAACGACACCGCGGCGCCGACCTGCCAGAGCGTGTACGACCAGTTGTACACCGTGTGCAGCTTCCAGTTCCACGACGGCAGCGGCAATCCGATTCCGGAATCGACGATCGTCGCCGATTGCGAAGCCGGCAATTTGTGCTACGAGCTTACCGGCAGCATCGCCGAGTGCGTCACCAACAACTGGGCCAATTGCACGAACATCGAGGCCTGCATCGCCGGACACCTTCCCTGCGGCGACGACGACGATAACGACGACAACGACGACAATGACGACAACGACGTGTCGCCGGGCGCCTAACGCGTAAACGCGGAGCCCTTTGCGGGGCGACTCGCGGGCGCCGCCGGCCAGACGCGGCCGGCTACGTGACGGCCGCCGCCGGCGCCGAAGGGCGGTTCGTCGGCCGCCGGATGACAATGGTGAAGGTGAAGGTCGAGCCGCGGCCTTCGCCAGCGCTCTCGACCCACAGGCGGCCGCCGTGCAATTGCACCAGCCGCGCGGTCAACGCCAGGCCCAGACCCGCGCCCTCGCGAACGCGCGTGTAGGGGTTCTCGAGGCGCTCGAACGGCTGGAAGATGCGCTCCTGCTCCTCCGGCTTGATGCCGATTCCCGTATCCCGTACGTGGACGAACAGCAGTTCGCCCTCGCGTCGCGCCCCGAGAAATATGGCGCCGCCGTCCGGGGTGAATTTGACGGCGTTCGACAAGATATTGAACAGAATTTGCTTCAGTTTGCGTTCGTCGGCCTCGATCGTCAGGCCGCAGAGCTCGGCCGGGACGTCGACCGCGATGTCGATGCGGTGATGCAGCGCCAATTCGCGGACGACCGCCAGCCCGCTTTCGATCACGTCGCCGAGTTTCACCGCGCCGAGGTCCAGCGCCATTTTGCCCGCTTCGACTTTCGACAAATCGAGGATGTCGCCGATCAGGTCGAGCAGATGCCGGCCGCTGACGTGGATCGCAGCGACATAGCGGCCCTGTCGCTCGGTCAACTCACCCGACAATTTCTCCTGCAAAAGTTCGGAAAAGCCAAGGATCGCGCTCAGCGGCGTGCGCAGTTCGTGGCTCATGTTCGCCAGAAAATCGCTCTTCGCGCGATTGGCGGTTTCCGCCCTGTCTTTCGCGGCGATGACCTCCGCCTCCATCCGCTTGCGCTCGGTAACGTCGCGCGTCGTGCCCAGGACGCCGATCGGCCGCAATTGCTCGTCGCGCAGGAAGGTCACGACCGCCTCGGTCCAGACGGTCGAACCGTCTTTCCGATACTGCTCGACCTCGATCGTGCGCGAGCGGAACGGGTCGACGCCCGGCTGGCCGTCGCGTTGGAACTCCTCGGCGAACATCGCCATCGCGCGCGCCAGCGACGACGGCGGCAGTGTTTGGTCAAACGGCAAGGCCATCGCCTCCTCGGCCGTGTAGCCGCGAATCCGCTCCACCGACGGGCTCATGAACGTAAAGTGGAAATTCAGGTCCATCGTCCAGATCGCGTCTTGCAGGTTGTCGGCCAGCAAGCGGTAACGCCGTTCGCTGTCGGCCAGCCGCTCCTCGGCGTGCTTGCGATCCGTAATGTCGCGAATCGATTCGATCGCGCCGACGATCTCGCCGCCCGCCCCGCGCAACGGCGCCGCCCGGCCATATAGATACACCGTGCCGCCGCGCAGGCCCGGCATGTACGCCTCGCCCGCGACCACGTCGCCGGCGCGCGAAATGTCGAAATACCGGCTTTCGATTTCCACGTCCGGCCGAAGCGCGAGGTCGATCAGAATCGGCCGCCGCTCGCCGTAGAACGGCACGGCGTAATCGTAACCCTTCTTGCCCAGCATCTCGGCGGCCTGGATGCCGGTGACCGTTTCGATGGCGCGGTTCCAGGCGATGACCGCGCCATCGGTGTCGACGACCAGAGTTGCATCGGGTAAGAAATCGATGATGTCCGCAAGCCGGCGTTCGGAGTCGCGCAGGGCGCGGACGGTTTCTTCGCGGCGACCCATTTCCCGGTCGAGCGTTTCGATCGTGCGTTTAAGGTCGGCGGTGCGGGCCGCCACGGTCTCGGCCATTTCCTGCGCATGCCGGTCGTGCATCGAGCGCACGCGATCGCCCAGGGCGAACGAGAGCAGCAGGCCGCTGACGCCGAAACCGAAATGGAAGGTGTTGAGCGTGAGCACGTTCGGTTCGACGACGCCGAACATCACCAACGTGAAAACGAGGCCGCCGGCGGTGAACAACGCCCAGGCCAGCAACAGGTGCCGCGCCGGTCGGAAGCCGCGCAGCCAACAGAGGATCGCGGCGATCACGATGGCGACAAACGACACGAAGACGTCCGCGGTCGCCAGATAATCCGTCGCGCGCATGTCGATAAACGTCCCGAGCAACACCGCCACGGCCAGCGCCATCAGGACGCGGAAGACCGTGTCCATCCGGGGCGCGTGCACTGCGACGTCGAGAAAACGGCGCGTGAACGCCACGCCGTAAAAGATCGCCGCGCCGCCGAAAAAGAGCGTCGAACGCAGCGCCCAATACGGATGCTCGGGCCAGAGATGCACCGCGGCGAAACCGCTCAGGCACGCCTGGTACGCGCCGAATCCCATGACGAACAACGCGTAATAAAGGTAGCTGCGTTCCTGAAACGCCGAGTACAGCAACAAGTTGTAAACGATGAGCGCGCCGATCAGGCCCAGATAAATGCCGAGCGCCAGTTGCGTTTCGTTGTCGGCGCGCAAGAGCGCCCGCGCATCCCACAGCGCCAAATCGAAGGCCATCACCCCGGCCGTCTCGAAACGCAGGTAAATCACAAGCGGCGTCTTCGGCTCCAGCGTCGCGGGAAATATTTGGCGCCGATCGCGGGCCGAGCGTTGCGACACGGGCACGCCCTGCCCGCTGCGCAAGTGCACGAAGCGGTCGCCGTCGCCGCTCGCGTAGAAATCGACGACGGCCATTTGCGGATTGGCGCCGACCAACACCGCGTCCAGCGGCTGCGCGCTGTCGTTCCGCACGGCGAACCGCACCCAATAGGCGGAATACGTGATGCCGTAGCTGGGAATGAACTTCCGAACGCGCCGGAACCGCTCGGCGTAAGCGCCGTGGGAAACGTCGTCGAAGGTCAACGCGCGGCTCGGATCTTCCAGCACTTCGAGAAAAAGGCCGAGCGGCGCGGAATCGCGCAGTTCGTTGAGCGCCAGCACCCGCGGCTCCGCCCGCGCGCGGGCCGGCAGCGCCAGGCAAAGCGCCAGCAGAAGAAATACACATCCGCGGCGTGCGCTCATCGATTGCACTCCCACAGAGAATCTCAGGCTGACGAAATGCCGGTTGCTTTTTTTCGCCGCGATTATACGGACAGTGGGGTGTTTTGCGCAATCCGGTTCGGGCCGAGAGCACGCGAATTCCGTCGCGGTCGCCGCTATGTCTTGGCGGGTCGCGAAGCCAGGTGAATGCCGACGCCGATGCCGGCGCCGAGCGCCCAACGGAAGATCAGGAACAACGCCGCATCGCCGAGCAGGCCGACGAACAACTGCTGATTCAAGGTGTAGGGCGTCGCCGCAAACATATTGAAGACGTGGCCGGTGATGAACGGCACGCCGTGTTTTTCGATCATCACGACGACGTTGACCAAGCCGATCAGGACGCCGGCGATCCACCACGACCGCGCGCGGGCCTGTTCTTTCTTGAACAGCCCGGCGACGAGGCCAACGACGAGCGGCATGACGTACGCGAAGACGACGACCTTCACGACCGCAAGAATGTGATATTTCATAAACATGGCGGCAGCCCCTACACCATCGACTCGATGTCGACAAACACCTCTTCGACCGTGTCCGCGAAAATCGCTCCGGCGGCGGTGACAAATCGCCAGTACACGTCGTACATCGAAAAAGGCCGGTTCGTCTCTTCTTCCATCGAGGTGATTTTGCGGCCGACCTTGCCGCAGGGAATGATGTAATCGAATGGTTTCAGATCGCGTCCGACATTCAGGCCAAAGCCGTGCATCGTCACGTTCTTTTGCACGCCGAAGCCGAGGAAGGCGATCTTTTTGTCGTCGACGACCACGCCGGGATCGCTTTCGTTGTAGCTCGCGTCGATGCCGTACGAATCGAGCACCGCGATGATCGCTTCGGCCGTCTTCTCGACAAATACGCGCGTTTTCAAGTTGCGCCGTTTCAGATCGAAAATCAGATACCCGACCAGTTGATCCGGCCCGTGATATGTGGTCTTGCCGCCGCGATCGATGTCGATGATCGGAATGTGCTCCGCCTCGAAGCGCTCGCGCGGCTCCAGCAGGCCGTCCTCGCCGCGGTCCGACACGCCGCGCGTCACCACCGGCGGGTGCGACAACAGCAGCAGGTAATCGACCGGCGCCCCGCCCTGCACCTGCTCGCGCAGTTCGGTTTGCAGCGCCAGCGCGCGCGGATACGGCGTCAACCCGAGATAGCTCCATTTGATCATGACGGTTTGTACGCGCCTTTCAACGACAGCCACCGGATTTTCAGCACCTCGAGAAACATCCGCGTCGAATCGCGCAGCGCGCTGACGCGGCTGCTGGGCGAATCGATCCACTGCACCGGAACTTCCACCGCCAGCAGCCCGTACAGTTGGGCGATGTACAAAAGTTCCACGTCAAAACCGAAGCCGGTCAATTGCTGCCGGCGGAAAATCAAATCGACGGCCCCGGCGCGAAACGCTTTGAAGCCGCATTGCGTGTCGTGAAAACCGGAGACGGTCAACAGGCGGACGAGGCCGTTGAAAACCCGGCCCATCAGCCGGCGATGCCACGGCTGGCGCTGCACGATGTCCGCGCCGGGCACGGCCCGCGAGCCGAGGCAAATGGCGACCAGGCCCTTCGCGAAATGCGGCCAGAATTTCTCGACCTGGTCGATGGGCGTCGAGCCGTCGGCGTCGTAAAAAAGCCGGATCTGGCCGGCGGCGTGCAGCATGCCGTGGCGAACGGCGAAGCCTTTGCCGCGATTGGCGCCGTAGGACAACACTTGCAAATTCAGCGGGGCGGCGGCGTGTTCGCGCGCGACTTGCGCCGTGCTATCGACGCTGCCGTCGTCGATCACCAGCACCTCGACGGCGTAATCGACCCGCGCAAAATAGGCGGCGAGCTTGTCCAACGTCGCGCCAAGGCGCGTTTCTTCGTTGTAGGCCGGGATGATCACCGACAACCGCGGCGGGGCTGGAGCATCCATCGTGTTCTCGCTTTGCGCAAATGACGATGCGCATTCTAGCAAAAATGCCGGCCCGGGATAGCGGCCGGCGCGCAAATTTTTGCCGCCCTAGAAAACGCCGCCGTACGAGTTCGGACACGCCGCGCAGCGGGGCGCCCGTTTGCGGCAAAAATCCTTGCCCAGGTACACGATCTGCGCGTGAAATTCTTGGTAGAACGCCACGTCCGGCGGAAAGCGCCGCTGAAACAGCGCTTGCAGATCGTCGTAATCGATGTCCTCGCGCGCCAGGCCCATGCGGTGCACGATGCGCCGCGTGTATGCGTCCACCACGAACATCGGCAACTCCGCCGCGTACAAGACCATCGAATCCGCCGTCTCGGGGCCGATGCCGTTGAGCGCCAGCAATTCCGCGCGCAGCACCGCCGGGTCCTGCGCCAGCAGATGCTCCAGCCGGCCGCCGTGCGCTGCGAAAATGTGCGTGCAAAACGCCTTCAGTTTCTTCGCCTTCTGGTTGTAGTAACCGGAGGGGCGAATCGCCTCGGCCAGGGCCGGCAGCGGCGCGCGGTGGATCGCCCGCGGCGTCAGCCAGCGTTTGGCGCGCAAGGCCGCAATCGCCTTGTCGACGTTGGTCCACGCCGTGTTCTGCGTCAAAATCGCGCCGACGCAGACCTCGAACGGAGTGTCGCCCGGCCACCAGTGCAACGGCCCGAAATGCGCGTAGGCCCGCGCATACAGCCGTTTCAGACGCCGCCGCGTTTCACTGGCGCAGTGCGTCGAGGTCGTCGATGTCGGGGAAGGATTGCAGCCAAACATCTTTCATTCCGGGGCGGCGAAAACAATCGACGCACAAGTGCACGTTGTCGACGTCGGAGAGTTGCAGGTACGAGTGCGCGTGCCCGTCCTCGGTCTGCGTATGCACCCGCCGCGTCTTGCCGGTGTGCAGCCGAAAGCCGTCGATGCGATAGGCCTCGGGCCGATGGACGGTCTCCGAAATCTCGCGTTGGCAGCGCAGGCACCGCGGCATCGAGGCCCCTTTAAAGTTCGCTCACTATACGGCGAAACAAAGTAACAGTGAACAGCGAGCACTGAGCAGTGAGCAGTGAACAGTTGTGCGCGCAAGTCAGTTGGGCTTCGCGCGGACCTGTTGCTGGAACATTCGGGCAAATTCTTGGACGGGAGTACGCTTCCACCACTGTTCACTGTTCCCTGCTCGCTGCTCCCTGTTCACTGTTCGCCGCGTTTCCGGCGCAGGCGGTCTTTGATCCAGTCGACAAACAGCGGGACGCCTGCGCCCGTGCGGGCCGAAAGGCGCAGGATTTCGATCCGCGGATTGACCGCGCGGATGTTGCGCTCCATCAAATCCACGTCGGCGCCGAGCGCGATGGTCGCGTCGATTTTATTGACGACCGCGAGCGTCGCTTCCTGGAACAGCAGCGGATACTTGAGCGGCTTGTCTTCGCCTTCGGCGACCGAGAGCACGGCAATTTTCGCGTCTTCGCCGAGGTCTTCCTCGGCCGGGCAGACGAGATTGCCGACGTTCTCGATGACCACCAGGTCGAGGCGGTCGAGCGGCAGGTTGTCGAACGCCTTGCGCGCCGAGGGCTGCGCGATGTGGCAACTGGTGACGCCGGTGCAGATCGCCTCGACCGCGATGCCCAGCTTCTCCAGCCGGTCGGCGTCGTTGCGCGTCGCCGCGTCGGCCTCGATGACGGCCAGGCGCAGATCTTTCGCGAGCAGCGGCAGCGCGCGTTCGAGCAGCGTCGTCTTGCCCGAGCCCGGCGAGCTGATGAGGTTGACGGCCAAAATGGCGCGGCGCGCGAGATCGGCGCGGATGCCGTCCGCGATTTGCTGATTTTCGCTGCGGGGATCTTTCGCAACAACGATCGTCGTCATTCTTCCACCTCGATGGCCTGGAGCAGGACCTCCTTGCCTTTGATCATTTCCATCGGCCGGCCGCACTGCGGACAAAACATGATCGGCTCGGGCAGGTCGAAATCGTGCCGACACGTCGCGCAGCGCGCCACCATGCTTTGCAATTCGACGGCCAATTTCGCGCCGGCGAGCTGCGTGTCCGCCGACTGCATCTCGAAAAACATCTCCATGGCGTCGGGCACCAGCCCCTGGCAGACGCCGACGAGCACACGCACTTCCTTCACTTTGCCGGTCGCGCCGTTCGTGCGCAACGCTGCCAGCGAGGCGTCGACGATGGCTTGGACGATGGCTCCCTCGTGCATCAACAAATCCTTGGCAGCCCGGCCTCGATCGGCATTTCGATGACGCGGCGGGCGCCGATCGCCGTCTCCATCACCACACGGCCGCGGCGCGGCGCTTTCTCGACGCGGCCGATGATCGCGGCCTCGCGGCCGTAAATGTGTTTCTGCATCGCAGCCAGCGCCGCCGCCGCCGCGTCCGGCGCGACGAACAGCAGCGCTTTGCCCTCGTTCGCCAGCGGCAGCGGATCGAGGCCAAGCACCTCGATGAACGACGCGACCGCCGCGCGAATCGGCAGTTTCTCTTCGACGAGCACGATCTGCAGGCCGGTGTCCTGCGCAAACTCGTTGAGCGTCGCGGCGAGGCCGCCGCGCGTTGGATCCCGCAACGCGTGCAGCGCGCCGCCGACTGCCGCCGCCACCTCGGCGACCAATTCGTGCAGCGGCGCGCAATCGCTGGCCAGCGTGCCGTCGAAGCCGAGTTTTTCGCGCGCGTTCAAGATCGCCGCGCCGTGATCGCCGATCGTGCCGCTGACGAGCAACACATCGCCCTCGCGGATCAATTCCGGCCCGACCGGCCCGAAGGCGCGCGTGCCGAAGCCCGTGGTGTTGAGGAACAGGCCGTCGACCGTGCCCTTCTCGACGACCTTCGTGTCGCCGGTCACGATCCGCACGCCGGTTTCGCGGCAGACGCGGCCGATCGACGCCATGATCGTGCGCAGTTCGTCGAACGCGAAACCTTCTTCGATGATCAGCCCGAGCGACATGTATTGCGGGCAGGCGCCCATCATCGCCACGTCGTTGATCGTGCCGACCACCGCCAGCTTGCCGATGTCGCCGCCCGGGAAAAACCGCGGCGTGATCGTGAAGCTGTCCGTCGAAACCACCACCGGCGGCAGCAAATCCGGCAGCACCGCGGCGTCGAGCGTCACCGCATGGCCGTCTTTGCCCGACAGCGCCGGCAGAATGATCTGGTCCAACAGGTCTTGCGTCAGGCGCCCGCCGAAGCCGTGCGCCAGGCGAATCAACTCACTCATTATCGACCTCCGGGTACAAAAAATGCGCGCGGCACGCGCCCTCGCCGCCCACCATGCACGGCCCCTTCGGCCGCTCCGGCGTGCAGGCCTTCGCGAACAAGCCGCATTCCTCGGGGCGTTTGCGGCCGAGCATGATCAAGTGGCATTGGCAGCCGGGCATGACGTCTTCCACGCCGGTCGCCTCGGGCACGCCGAACACCGCGGTCGCGTCGAACCGGCGATACGGCTCGCGCAGCAGCAGTGCGGTGTCCGGCAGCACGCCGATGCCGCGCCAGGCGCCGTCGGCGAGTTCGAAAACCTCAAAGAGAATTTCCTGCGCGCGTTTGTTGCCCTCCGGCCGCACGACGCGGCGGTAGCAGTTGGCCACCGCAGGTTCGCCGCGTTGGCGCTGCCGCGCGATCGAGAGCAGCCCGGCAAGAATTTCTTCCGGTTCGAAACCGGCGACCGCCGCCGGCTGGCGGTATTTCTGCGCGAGAAAATCGTACGCGACCTGGCCCGTGATCACGCACGCGTGGCCGGGCAGCAGATAGCCGCCGATCTGGCCGTCGTCGAGTTTCGCCAGCGCCTCGACCGCGGTCGGCACGTAACGGTGGCAGGGATAAATCGAGAAATTTTCCGGCAGGTCTTCCCGCAGCATCGCGGCCACCGGCGCCGCCGTCGTCTCGAAGCCGATGCTGAAAAAAACGACGCGGCGTTCCGGCTCGCGCCGGGCGAGCGCGGCCGGCTCGTGCAGATCGTAAATCACGCGGATGTCGGCGCCCTCGCCGCGCGCGTCGAGCAATGAGCCCGCGGCGGTCGGCGTCCGCGCGATGTCGCCGTACGCACAGACGATCGGCCGGCTCGCGTGCCTGGCGAGCGCGATGGCCGTGACGATCGCCGCGGCCGGCGTGATGCAGACCGGGCAGCCCGGCCCGGCGACGAGGCGCACGTTTGCCGGCAGCAGTTGCCGCAGCGCCCAGCGCCCGATCTCGTGCTCGTGCGTGCCGCAGACGTGCATGACCGTCAGCGGCGGCTGCCCGTCGGCCTCGCGGCGCAGGGCGGCGGCGAGATCGCGGACCGTTTGCTTGCGGTGAGAACTAGTGTCGGTCATGCGGGTCGTCGGCCGGGGCGACGAGATCGTTGAGTCGCGCGAAATCGTCGAAAGCGTCGAGAATCGTCTGCGCCTCGGCGTCGGCAAGCACCTCGATCGCCGCGCCGGCATGCACCAGCACGAAATCGCCGACCTTCGCCTCCGGGGTCAAGATCAGGCCGACCGTCAGCGTCGCGCCGCCCGCGTCCACGACGCCCGACAGGCCGTCTGGCGCGAGCGAAAGCAATTTGAATGGTCTGGCCAAACACATGACGTCCTCCAGGGGGAATCGGGCGCGGCCCGGCGAAAGCCACCGGGTCGAGCGACAAGCAGCGCCCTACATTACCGGGCGACTTCGGCGAGGACAAGGCCGATCTGGCCCAACGCGATGGCCTGATCGCCCGGCGGCAGCTTCTGCGGTTTGCGATATTCGAGGCCGGCGTCGGCCAGCGCCGCGGCGAGCAGCCGGTCGAAGAGCCGGTTGAGGAACACGCCGCCCGACGCCAACACGACCCGCGCGCCGGTTTCGCCGGCGAGCCGCGCCGCCGCCGCCGCGACCGCCGCCGCCGCCGCGTGGTGAAACGCGTACGCCAGCCGCGGGGCGTCCGTCGGAGCGCGCCGCGCCGTCGCCGGCAAAGCGGGGAAGTCGATCACGTGCGGCTTGGTCTCGGAGACGGCGAACGGCCAATCACCGGGCTGCACGTCGTAGGCGTTGGCCTCTGCCAATTTCTGCAATTCGATCGCGCCCTGCGCCTCGAAATCGACGACGACGCGCACGCCCAGCAGCGCCGAAACCGCGTCGAACCACCGGCCCAGCGCCGTCGAACGGCCGATCGCGACGTTCTTATTCAGCCCGGCGCGGAATAATTCGAAACCTCCCCCTTTGGAAGAGGCCAAATCGAAATCTCTCCCTTTGTGAGAGGTCGCCTCGCCCTGCGAGGCGGGTAAGGGCTCCCTCACCCCAACCCTCGCCCCAAGGGAGAGGGAGTTGACCAGCGGAACCCGGCGCGAGGCGAGCCACTGCCCGGCCTCGGCCTCCGAAACGCCCCGTTCCAGCAGCAAGGCAAGCGCAATGCGCCACGGCGCGCGCACCGCCGCATCGCCGCCCGGCAGGGGCACGGGCGCGAAATGCGCGGCCCGCGCGAAGCCCTGCGCCAGCGAGCCGGTGAACATCTCGCCGCCCCAGGCGACGCCGTCGTCGCCGTAACCGGTGCCGTCGAAGGCGAGCCCGATGACTTGTTCTTCGTACAGACCGAATTCGAGGCACGCTGCCGCAACGTGCGCGCGATGATGCTGCACCTGAAACAACTTGCAGCCGCGTTCGGCCGCGACGCGTTCGGCGAGCGCCGTCGAGAAATAGCCCGGATGCCGATCGCAGACGATTGCCGTCGGCGCGATTTTCTCCAGCGCAGTTTCCAGCGCGTCCTGTTTTTCCGGCGAAGCGAGATCGCCGATCTCGTCGAGCACGTCGGCTTCGGCGCCGATGGCGACCGCCGGGCGGCATTTCAAATCGCCGCCCAGGGCGGCGAGGGAAAACGGCAGGGAATGAGGCAATTGAATTTTCATGCAGCGACAAATCCTCGGTGAACGGCGTCCCGGCCCCAAGTTGAGAAAGGCTTTTTACGGCAAAAAGGGACGGGAGTCCAGGCGAAAAAACAATCGCGTGGACGGCGCCACGTCGTCGAAACCATAGCGCCAACGGCGCGAACTAACCCAGCGAGGGTCGAAGGCCCTCGAATCCGGCCCTCGAATCCGGCCCTCGAATCCGGCCGACGATCTCGTCGGCCGTAATCCACAGCGCCAACGGTGCGTTTCGCTTACCTGACGCAACGCACGTTGGTCGCGTCCACGACGTAGCCTCCGTAGACGGAACCGTAGCTGAAATCTACTCCCCAAACCAAGTCGGCGGAGCCCGTGACCGCGGAGGACGACCAATACAAGTCGGGGCATCGGCCGCCAATCTGCGGCCAAAAGCATCCGAATGGTCCTGGGCCGCCAGCGGGGCAATTGTCCGCGCTGCAAGCGTCGTTTTCGCAAGATTGATTCAAACACTGATCCGTGACGCCGCATGATCCGCCGGTGGCTGTGTCGGGACAGCCGCGAATGAGACTGCGAAGCGCGTCGATGTCCGGCAAGCGCCAGTCGTGAAAGCCAGCCAACGTCAAGCCGGCGCAATAGTTTTTGGCATCCGGGGGGTAATACGCCGTCGCCGGAGCATCCGCCTGCCACATGTGGCCGGTGCTCGGATCGGTCCAAACGGCAGCGTCATCGTCGTCATCGGGCGAAACAACATCGTTGTCGTCGTCGGCCACAGATCGCTGGGCAGGCGGCACAGTACCGCTGCCGGCGCAAGCGGCCACTGCAAGCAGCGCCAGAAGCAAAAATAGACAATTTCGAGGTTTCATTGGTCAGCCCCACGATTCGTAACCGGATTGGTCGTTGACAATCGCTTGCTGAAGTTATTGTAGCCGCGTGAAGTTGGCGCCGCAAGACGACTCCAAACGGTACGATGCGCCGTTTATCATCCATAGCGCCGACTGCGCGGCACGTGCGGGGCGACAGAAGAAAACCGCCGGCGCCGGGCGCGAAAAATCCGCGCACGTTCGGGCCGCCTTTGCGCCCTCTGCGGATTCCCCTGCGGCCGCTGCGTTTGATGAGGGCTTAGTTCTTCTTCAGCTTCAGCTTCAGCGTCGTGAGCAGCGTATTCGGGTCGATCGGCTTTTGGAAGATGCCGGCGAGGCCCAACTCGACCCAATTGACGTTTTGCGCCAGCGAATCGCCGATCGAACTGAGCATATAGACCGGGATGTCGGCGCGTTCGAGCCGCAAGGCGCGCACGAAATTCCGGCCGGCGTCGATCTCTTCCATCATCATGTCGACGATGGCCAGATCGGGATGCGCTTCCTTAAATTTCTTCAAGCCGAGTTCGGCCGTCGGCGCTTCTTCGACAAAATAGCCGCCGTTTTCCAGGATCGTCCGCAACACCATCAGAACGTCCGGGTCGTCATCGACGCAAAGAATCACGAATTTGCCGTCTTTCATCGCTGCACCTGTGCCAGATTGATGATTTACTTTCCGGCGACGTCTCCCGGCGCCGGGCCGAACGACCCTGCGCGCAACGCCGCGGCCAACCACTTTTCGGCCGCGGCCAGATTCGCCGCCGCTTTTTCCGTCAACGTTTCAACGAACATCTCGAACGAATAACCGCGAATCGCCAGCAGATACCCGGCGACATTCGACCCGAACGCGTCGTGCGCCAGACTGAGCACCGCCGCCGGCGCGACGCTGTGCGACGAAAAGCTCTGCGGGCTTTCCGGCGCCAGCGCGCGAAATGCGAACGGCTCCGGTCCGGTCGTCGCCGCATCCGCGAAGATCACGGTGCGATGCCGCGCCGCCGTCTCCGCGTCTTCCACTCCGAGCTGATACCCCGAATCGACGGTCACGCCGTCCAGGTTCAGCTTCTCGATCGCCGCCGCCAGCGCCGGGCCGAGCCCGTCGTCCTGCCGCGCCGGATTGCCGTAGCCGATCAGCAGCAGCGGGACCAAGCCGCCGATCAACCCCGCGCCATCCGGTCGACGAGATGGCCTTCCTCGTCAATCAGTTCGACTTCCAACGGCATGTGCCCCACCGCGTGCGTCGCGCACGACAAACACGGATCGTAGGCGCGAATCGCGACCTCGATGCGGTTGAGCAGGCCCTCGGTGAGCTTCTTGCCGTCGAGATGATCCATCGCCACGCGATGCACGGCGCGGTTCATCGGCTCGTTGTTGTGCGTCGTCGAGACAATCAGGTTGGCCTGAACCACCTGGTCGTCTTTGTTGACGCGATACGCGTGGATCAACGTGCCGCGCGGGGCCTCGATGATGCCGACGCCGTACTCGCGGCGCTTGCCGGTCACCACCAGGTCGTTGCCCTGCAGGTCTTTGTCGTTCAGCAGCTCCTTGATCTTTTCGATCGAGTGCAGCAGCTCGATGATGCGCGACCAGTGATACGCCATCGTCAGGTTCACCGTCTTGCCGAGCGTCTTCACGTATTCCTTGCGCTCGGCTTCGGCTTCGGGCGTATCGATGAAATCGCACGTGTTCAGGCGCGCCAGCGGGCCGACGCGATACCAGCCCTTTTCGGGGCCGAGCGTCTTGATGAACGGGAACTTCATATACGACCAGTTCCGCACTTCCTCGGCGAGATACTGCACGTACTGCTGGTTGTCGACGTGGTCGAAAATCTTCTCGCCCTTGTCGGTGACCGCGCGCAAGCCGCCGTCGTAAAGATCGAGCGCGCCGTCCTTGCGGACGATCGACATGTGGTTCGAATCGAACGCGCCGAACGGCCCGAGCGTGTCGACATTCTTCAGCGTGATGTCTTTGACGATCGCCATCGCGCCGCGCGACCAGGTGATCATCTGGTCGAGGTCTTTGAGCAGGAAATCGCGCTCGGCGAGGCTCAGGTTTTTGTTGATGCCGCCGGGGACCGCGCCCGTGCCGTGAATCTTCTTTCCGGCCGTGCGCAGGATGATCTCCTGGCCGTACTTGCGCATCAACACCGCCTGCGTCGCCAACTCCGGATACTTGAAGATCACGCCGATGACGTTGCGGATCTTCGGGTCGGCGTCGAAGCCGAACAGCAAATCCGGCGACGCGAGGTGGAAGAAGTGCAGCGCGTGCGACTGGAACATCTGGCCGTAGTGCATCAGCCGCCGCATCTTTTCCGCCGTCGGCGTCAGCTTGTCCGCGCCGACGATCACGTCGGACGCCTTGGCCGCCGCGAGGTGGTGGCTGACCGGGCAAATGCCGCACAGACGCTGCACCAGCACGGGCATTTCCCAATACGGCCGGCCTTGGACGAAGCGTTCGAAGCCGCGGAATTCCACGACATGGAAACGCGTCCGCTTGATCCGCCCGTCGTCGTCGATGAGCAGCGTGACCTTGCCGTGCCCCTCGACGCGGGTGATGGGTTCGATGACAACGCGATTCAAACCGTTTGCAGTCTCCATTGGCGCTCCCTCGAAGGCTCAGTCGTATTTCAGCTCGCCGTAAGGCAGGGCGAGCGGTTTGCCGGTCAACAACGCGACCAACGCGTCCCAGATGGCGTCCGCCGGCGGCGGGCAACCCGGGATGAAGTAGTCGACCTTCACGACTTCGTTTAACGGATACACCTTGTTCAACAACAAGGGGATTTCCGGATCGTTCGGCACGTGGCCGGATACGTTGTACACCGTCGGCCCCAGCAGGTACGCCTCGTCGAGGCATTCCTTCAACGGGACGGTGTTGCGCATCGCCGGCAGGCCGCCCATGATCGCGCACTCGCCCACGGAAATCAGGATATCGCAATGCTTGCGGAAATCCTGCGCCACGTGGACGTTTTCCTCGTTGCAGCAGCCGCCCTCGATCAGCCCGACCAGGCAGCGTCCCGTGAATTTCTTGATGTCGTCGACCGGCGATTTGTCGAATTCCACCAATTCGACGAGCTTCAGGATGCGCTCGTCGATATCGAGAATCGACATGTGGCAGCCGAAGCAACCGGCCAACGAAGCTGTTGCGACTTTTGGTTTATCCATCGTTCTACCTCACTACTTGCCGACGCCGGCCGGCGCGTGTTTTTTCTCGATTTCCGACCCGATGGCCTCTTTGTCGTACAACCGTTGGCCGACCGGGACCTTGTACCCCACGCGTTTGCGCATCAGCGAGCCGACCGGGCACATCTGGATCGCCTTGTCGGCGACCGCCGCGTCGGTGTCCGCCAGATCGGCCGTCGCGTTCACGGCGACCCGTTTGGCGTGCCCGCGGCCGACGAAATCGAAGACGTGCTTGCCGTCGAGCTGCTGCGACCCGCGCACGCAACGGGCGCAGAGGATGCAGCGGTTGCGGTCGACCCAGATGTCCGGGTGCGTCATGTCGATTTCGCGCTTCGGGTCTTGATACGGGAATTGCGGCGACAGGATGCCCAGGCGGTACGCCATCGCCTGCAATTCGCAGTTGCCGCTCTTTTCGCAGAGCGGGCAGAAGTGATTGCCCTCGACGAACAGCATATCGACGATCGCCCGGCGGATGCTGCGCATCTTTTCGGTGTCGTTTTCGATGATCACGCCCGGCGCCACCGGCTGGGTGCACGCGGCCTGCGGCCGGCCGTTGACCAGCACCGTGCACACGCGGCAACTGCCGTGCGGGGTCAACTCGGGATGGGAGCAGAGGCGGGGCACGTAGATGCCGGCCGCTTCCGCCGCTTTCAGGATCGTCTGGCCCGGCTTGGCCGGAACCTCAGCCCCGTCGATGATAATGGTGATCGTGTCGCTCATCTTGCAGCCCTCTACTCGTGAAACTGGACCGACTTGCGGCCCTGAATCGCCTCGGAGGTCTTCACCGCGTCGGCGAGATGGAACGTCGGCCGGAGGCCGTCGATGCGCTCTTTGATGCAGGCCTCGTAGGCGCCGCGGAAATTCTTCAGCGTCGTGAGCACCGGATTCGCGGAGGTCTGGCCGAGGCCGCAGCGGCTGGCGATCTTGACCGTCTCGCCCAGCTTCTGCAGGTAATCCAGGTCTTCCGGTTGGCCCTCGCCGGCGCGGATCTGGTGCAGGCGCTGCTGGAGCAGGCGATTGCCGACCCGGCACGGGGTGCAGTAGCCGCAGCTTTCGTGAATGAAGAATTTCATGAACGATTCGGCGATCTCGAGCACGCCGCGGTTCGGCCCGAAGATCATCATCGAGCCGCCGGTCGCCAAGTGATCGAAGCAGATGATGCGATCGAAATCGGCCTCGCCGACCATCTGGCCCGAGGGGCCGCCCACCTGCACCGCCACCGCATCCGGCGCGCCGA
>CAZHPN010000073.1:0-25933 GCA_964534375.1 uncultured bacterium
CAGGAAATTTCGGCGGGAGCCGAAATTTCCGGGGAGAGGTCTGCGCGACCAACAATGAGCGCAATTCTGCGCCATTTGAAACATCGCGGCTCTTAATCCTAAAGCCTATGCCGCCACCGGGAGGGGCGGCCGAGCGGCTCATCAGCACGCAGTCCGGGTCACGTAGATACGCCTGAACCAAAAAGTATAGATCCCATCGGTCCCATACGTCCCATGTTTCCCATAACTCCCATCGCGTCGAATGACGAGTGACCTCGAACAAGGGGCGCCGACCGGCACTGAGCGGCGAAGGCCGCTCACACCGGCCCCTCTCCGCGTCGGGGAGGGGCGGAAAATTTCGGAACCCGAAATTTTCAGGGGTCGGCGCGACGAGTCGCGCATCGAGCCGGTATTCATGCGAGAGGCTCGACACGACGCGCCAGAATCCCGTGACGATCGTTCCGGCCGATCCTGTCCATCGCCATCATCCTGTCCATCCTGTTAAAATGATGCCCTAAAATTTCACCTCAAAACGGCGCGCCCAGCCGCCGCACAACCTCGCCCAAACCGAAGCTCGCCGCGTTGGCGATGTACGACGCCGCCACCGCCGGCCAGAACGGAATCGGCCGCGCCAGCAGAAAGAACGTCACCGCTTCCAAGATGCCCACAAGCAACTCGCCGGAGATGACGTAGATCGTCCACGGGCGCATCGTCAGCACGAACATCGGGCAGATCGCGGCGAACCACGTCGCCGCCGTCAACGCTCGCCACGCGCCGCGGGCGACGCCCGGCCAGACGAACCACAGCAGCGGATGCGTGTACGCCGTGCCGGCCAAGCTGCACAGCGCGCCGCGTCGAATCGAAACCCAGCGCATCGACAGCAAGACCCAGAACGGCATCTCCACCGCAAAGCTGAAGAGATACGACAAAAACCAGCGCGTCGTGTGCGAAATCGGCAATCCCCCTTCGCCCTATGGCGACGGCATGTTTTTGGCGGCGCGCAGTTGGCGCCACACGAGCCACGCCATGCCCGCCCCGACGGCCAGCAACGCCGCCCATAGCCAACCCGCGTAGCGCTCGCTCCACGGCTGCTCGGCGGGCGCCTTGTGGTGCGCCGGGTTCGCGGCGATCGCGCCCGCCGCGGCCGGTTGCACGCCGGCTTTGCGCAGGTCGCCGACGAAGCGCGCCAGGTCGTAGGTCGGCGCCGTCGCCGCGTCGTTGCCGAAGTACAGGTTGCACGCGCGGCCCGGTTCGGCCTGGAATTGCAGGGCGACGGGTTCGCGAAACAACAGCACGCCGCCGATCGTCAGCGGTTTGTCGTTCTCGTTGTCGATGCGAAGCTGAAACAGCCGCTCGTTCGCGCCGTGCAGATGAACGGCCAGCGATTCGTCGTCTGCCAGTCGATAAATCAAATCGCCGCCGAGCGGCGTCCACGGCACGTCTTCTTCCTTGTCGAACCCCGCGCCGTCCTCGCGGGTGACGCGCACGGTGCGTTTCTCGCTGTCGCGGGCGAAGATCGTCACGCGGCGCCAGAAGTTCGGATCGGCGACCGCCAGCTTGATCGTGCCGAGCCGCTCATTCCGCCCGCCCGCGTCGATCGCGACGACCGTTTGCGTCTTGTCCTCGGCGATGCTGTTTTTCACCGGCGATACCAAGATTTCCGGCGGGGCTGCCGCGGTTCGGCGCAGCGTCGCCGCCTCACGGATTTCGAGGCGCGCCGGGTCGTCGGCCCCGTTGAAAACCGTGACGCGCAAATAACGAAAATCGTTGCGCGGCAGGTCGACGCGCTTGACCTCGAAGCCGCCGGCGCCCGCGGCGCGGTACAGCAGCGCGCCGCTGCGCACGATTTTCCACGTCTTGCCGTCGTCGCCGCCCTCGACGCGCACGCGCCGGCGGAAATCGACGCCGGCCGTGTCGACTTCGATTTCCTCCTTGAAAATCTTCTCGCCGAAATCGGCGACGACCGCGCTTTCTTTGTTGGGCGCGTACGTGCGGTCGAACAACGTCGCCGCGATTTTCTCCGTCGCGATCCGCCGCCCGCGCTGCACGACCACGTACGGGATTTCCGCGCCGGTGGCGGCGTCGGCGAGGCGCAGATCGGCCAGATCGCCGCGTGCGGCGTCGAGGATCGCCGGCGGCAGCTCGGCTTCGCGCAGGCCCGACCCGGCGCCGGCGACGGTCACCGGGGCCAGGCTCGACCAATTCGCCCACGGTTGCTCGGCCGCGAGGCAGGCCGCCGCGATCGCCAGAACGGCGAGAAAAACCAGCGCCGCGGATTTCATGACGGCGTCCCTCCCGCGGCCTGCAACCGCTTTTCCGCCAATTGGTAAACGAACGCCGCGCCGATCATCAGCGCGCCCACGCCGAAAAACGCCCCGATCCGATACAACGGCGACAGGCCGCTCATGTCCACCAGCACCAGTTTGGCCAGCGTCACGCCGAGCAAGCCGAGCGCCGCCAGGCGCGCCGGCCGCAGCCGCCGCCAGAAGCCGATGACGAGCGTCGCCAGGGCGTACAGACCCCACGTCACCGTCAACAGCGCCTGCCCCAGCGACCAACCGCTGCGCCGGGCTTCCGTCACCTGTTTCGCATACCGGTGGACTTCGAAACTGAGCGCCACCAGCAGCAAGAACGCCAGCAGCGCGACGACCGCTTGCGTCAACGCACGTTCACTGCCGCCGATCGCCGCCGACGCGCGCCGGGCCAGGAGCGGATAAACGGTCAACGCGCCGAGGGCGACCAGTTGCGCCGCGAAGCGCAGGTTGAGGAAGATGGCGTAATCCGCCGGCTGCGTTTCGAAGTAATCCGCGAAGGCGAACGCCCAGCCGACCAGCCAGAAAACGAAGCCGGCGGCGCGCAAATCCGGCAAGCGGCTGCGGAAGCCTTCGCGGAAATAGGCCGCGGCGCCGAGCGACCAGATCGCGACGGCCGCCGGAATCGTATAGGGCGGCGAAGCCGTCTTCGCCAGCGCCAACCAGTAGTGCAGAAACTGCATGATCTCGCCGCTCACGATGACCAGCAGCGTCAGCCCGCCGGCGATCGACGCGGCTTCGCGCGCAACGATGTCCCAATGCGCGCCGTCGTCGCTTTGCAAACGGAAGTGCAGCGCCGCATACGCAAAGGCCGACAGCGGCACGACGACCGCCCCGCCGAAGGAAACATTCAGGAACAAGCGGAAAAATTCGTTGTGCAACGGCCAATTCACGGCGAACAGGCGAATGATCGCGGTCGCCAGCACGGCCAGACCGCCGAGGCGCGCCGGGAGGTAACGGAACCGGTAGCCCAGGTAACAAAGCGCCGGCGCTTCGATCGCCCACGCCAGCATGACGCCGTGCACCTGCAATTCGAGCGGCGCGGCCATGGTGACGAAGATGACGGCCAACGCGATGAACCCGAACAACGATTTCGCGTCCGCCACGGAGCGTCGGGTCACGGAGCCGAGGGCGATGTAGCACGCGGCCATGAACAACGCGACGAATCCGAGCACCCAGCCGTACGCCGCGTGCAACATCTCGTAGGCGAACGCAAACCAGACGACGGCGTTGGCCATCGCCAGCAGAAAGCGCTCGATGGGGATCGGCGTCTTCCGCCGCAGGTGGTAGACGAACGGCAACGGCAGAAAAATCAGGAAGAACACGGCCAGCCACGGCAGCGTCGCCCAAAGCTGATCGACGTGGTAGAAGCGCGCGTGCCACTCGCCGAAGAGGAGCGCCGTGCCGGCAAAGGCCAGCACGTCGAGCGCGCGCCACTTGCGGAAAAACGCCACGCCGAACACCGCGAGGTCGAGCAAGGTCAGGTAGCCGCAGAGGGCGTCGCGCGCGTTCTCGCCGGTCGAGACGAAGATCGGCGTCAGGATGCCGCCGAGCAGCGCCAGAAAGGCCATCGGCAGCGCATCGTGCAAAACGGCGAGCGCCATGCCGAGCGCGGCGACGACGATGAACGAGGCGATCGCCAGCGCCCGCGGAATCAGGCTGTAAAAGCTGTACGCGGAAAAAATCGACAGGAACAACACGGCGAGCCCGAGGCCGACGAGCCCCTCGCCGAGCGTCGCCATGACTTTGCGGATCAGGCGGTCGCCGGCGAAGATCACCGCGAGGCCGCCGGCCAAACCCAGCAGGACGCGCGCGGTCGGACCGACCCAGCCGCTGTCAAAGGCATATTTGATGAAAAACGCCGTCGCCAAAAACAAGACGATCGCGCCCGCGTAGGTCAGCCAGCGCTTGCCGATCGCGGTTTCCCAGTCGATCGGCGGCGCGGGCGCGGCCGGCGGCGCACCCGGCGCGGTGGTCGGCCGCGCACTCGGCGCGGTGGTCGGCGGCGCGGGCGCCGCGGCCGGCGCGCTCGGGGCGATCGTCGCCGGCGGCGGGGGCGGCAGCGGGCTGACCCACACTCGTTCCGGTGCAGCCGCCGCCGGAACCGTGGCCGTCGCGACCGGCGCCGGACCCGGCGATGGCGCGGCCGGCGAGAAAATGCCCCGTTCGATTCGCTCGAGCCGCGACTCGATTTCCCGCAGCCGGCGGTCGGTCTCCTGTTGCGTCTTCCCGCCTTTTGCCGAACGGAAATAGGCGACGATTCCGAGAATCATTCCGCCGAGAAAGAAGGGTCCCGCGAGCAACGCCAAGAACAGATCGAAGATCTCGCTCATTATTGGCCGCCTCTCGGAGTTTCGTTCAACATAGCCGATTTTCGCGGACGAAAGCCAGCCACGGGCGGCGTCGCATTGCGATTTGCGTGGTGTCTCAGTTTGGAAAGTAGCGCGGCGAGTCGGCAAAAATGCAGTTGACGCGTTTGGTTTGCCTGTGGCATGCTCACGCCCGTTTTCCCGCGCGGAATTAACCGCGCGGGGGCCAAAGGGGGCGTGATGAAGTTTCTTGCCCGTGTTGAGTTAAACACGGGCCAGCCCAGCGTCGGGCGGAAAATCGACGCGGTAGCGGCGGAGGAACAGTTCCTCGGCCTTTTGTTTTCGGTGATCGATTGGCAGATGTAGAAACGAAAGGAGCGCTACAATGGACGAACTGGAAAAGAAGGAAAACACGATATGGAAGAAAATCAACGCAGTTAGCAACGGGACCGGCGGATTTGCCCGGGCTAATAGCGTTGACGAGACACAAAGTTGGCTCGGTCGGATCAAGAATAGGTTGCTCCGCTTCATCGCGGCGCGCTGGCGCGGTCTTGTCTGCGGCGGTATCGCCTTTGTGGCGATGATCCTGATTTTCGGGCCCGCCGGTTTTGCATTCGGTGGAACCGCGTATCACGTTGGCTGGTTGCTGTACGGTTTCGTTAGCATGTTGATTGGCGATTGGGTCGGACTCAGATGGCCCTCTGAATTAGCGCCGGCCTCAGCAGCATAGTACCCGTAAGATGAGATGAGCCCCGCCGCCGACCGTGGCGGGGCTTTTTTTTTGCCCGTTCAAACTGACCCAATACCCGGCCGTTGACGGGGCTTCCGGGGTGCGAATAGGCTGTAACGCATGTCCTCGGAAACTAAACACGAACCGACGAAGGCGGCATATTGGAGTCGCTTTCGATCCGTTCTTGCGCTTGCCGCTCGCAATCGGCAAACTTCTGACGCAGCCATGATGCGGATCCGGGCGCACTGTTTTTTCAGCTACTCACCGTGTTCGCCGCCTTGCCCCTCGTCCGCCGCTTCTTGATCGGTTGGCGATGGCGGGCCAGGGAGGCGAAGAGGTATCTGACCAGATTGTGGAACTTCTGCCAGCTTTCCGGCATCATCACGCCCAGGCGCTTGTCCGCTTCCTCCGGTTTCTTCATTTTCAGACGGCTCCGGTTGCTCGTCCCGATTCTTGAGATCCAATTCGCCCTGTTGTGCTGCCGGTTTGGCTATAATCAGTCCGTTCACCTTGGTGTCGCCCGATTTCTTCAACATATGGTCATTGTCAAACGTATGCAATTTGCTCACGCCAAGATGGATCGCCGTTGCGATATGGATTGCGTCTGGCGTTGGTAATCCAGGATCATAGTTTTTCTGTTTCCTTTTCCCCTTCTTTGGATAAGCAATGCGAAGATCGTGGGCGCGACGACAAATTCGGCTATCCGGGGCGACGACGGCAATCTTTCCATTTAACAGAAATTTGTTAAATAAGGCTTTGTTGGCGTCCGACAAATCTGTGTCGAACACCTCGACCCTTGTTATCGTCGAGGTGACGATGTTGGACTCATCGGCCATAAATTCGCCGACCGCTTTCTGCAAGCCCCAGTTTTCTGTTGGATCGGCCCTCTGTTCGCCCGTCAACCAAGCAATGAATACATTGGAATCCCAATAGTATACGGGCCTGGGTTTATTCCCACTCATCGCGCAATCTCCGAACCGCCTTTTCTGCCTCGACGCCCTTCGTTGCATTAGGCGCTATGGCGTGTAAATCGGCCAAAGACGGAAGTTCGTCGTCCGTCGGATGAACTTCAATGTCGTCAAGGTCTACCAGATGAGGGTATGGATCGCCAGCTTTATAGTGAAGCGTCCCGAAGACAGTAACATAGCGGTCGAGCCCCGTTCGCACCTTGGAACGCATTTCATCCTTGAAGACGCACGTGACACGCCGCGGCCCAGCTATCGGGGAAAGCCAAATCTGCCTCGTTTCATCGTGAAAATTTGCCTTATCCATCTTCCCAGATATGGAACCAATCTCCACTTCCTCTTTCGGCGCTATTTCTGCGGTCGGTTGAACGGTTTTGTCAACAATTACCTGGTTATCGTCAGCGCAAAACTCAAGCCGGCGAATCTTGTCGTGGTCAACCGGCCGTACAATATCTTCGTAAAGTTTTCGTCGCTTGCCCAGTCCTTCGAGGTTCGTTCCGGTTCTGAAGTGACGAATTCCCTCACAGACGCGCTGGTAAATCTTCGCTTCGATCACTGGGTCTTGGGACGCGGCGTTGCGCCTAACGCTAACGGTATACGGGCTGTCGTGCGTAATATCTACGATTTCGTAATCGCCGAGCGCCTGCCCTTCGGCGCTTACTTCCTTGTCTTCCGCAACCAGAGCGGCCTTAATGGCGGTCAGTTCCGCCGCAAAAACAGTTATAGAAACGCGCCGACAATCGTCATGTTGGCCGGCGAGAGATATCTTGAGCGTCGGATTTTTCCGTTCTTCAGTCTGGTTTGGCATAACCAGACCCTTTCTCTTGGCTACGCCACGTGCATGAGTGTCGGCAAAGCAACCGCTTCCCCTCGATCTTTTGGATTCCTTCAGCGCTCCGTGCGCCATCGCTAACACTCTGAGTATTATACTTGTGATGGAAATTCGCAAGGTGCAGGGAAACGTGCTTACCGGACAGATGCTGGTGGGTGCCGCCGAGCCTCCGCTTCCTGTTGCGGAAGGCGTCGTCAACGGTGTTTGTCCTCGCCAAGCGGACCGTTTCTTCGTCGGTTCGCGCATGTTCTTCTTGTGATTGGTTTTCGGCGCCGTGAGATGCGACGTCCCGACCGAACTTGTTGTTGAGTTTCGATTCGTCGGTGTCGGGGTGCGCGCCGGGCACGACGTGCGACCTGATGCCGCCGCAGGCGGCGGTGCGAAGTCGCTCGTGCAACCCGGTGCCTAGTCGTCCGGTTTTTTTAATACTTTTTTTTCCCTTAAGGAAATTACAGGCAAACCCTGCAAAACATGGCACGGTTCCCATGCGGACCTCCGTTTACCGACTTGGTTTCAGTTCCAAACCGAGCCGAACAACCCCTGTATTTTTGCGCTCTTTGCGGAATCCGCGCTCTTCGAGACAACGGCCAAAAGCCGTTTCGGTCATGGGGTGTCGGACGCCGGTTTTTTGGGCATGTACAGTGTAGGCTTCGAACAAGGATCTGGCCGGCGCCCGGCAATCGGGGCCGCGGTCGCAGCATTCGTTGAGGAATTCCGCCAGCCGATCGGACTCTTCGCGAAACTCGCCGGTCGCCGAATTCACGGTCGCCGTCGCGGGCAAGCCGTCATGCTGCCAGAGCAGGCAGCCTTCGAGCAGCCAGTTCAGGATGCCCGGCCGTTCGGCGTGCAGCTTTTCGATCAGCCGCTTGTCGCGCTCGGCTTCGGGAATGGTGACGTTGAACGGCACCAGGCGCAGCCGCCGCCAGAGGCCGTTATCCTGGCCGGAGACCAGCGGCTTGTGATTCGTCGCCATGACGATCTTGTGCGTCGGCATGAAGGTCCAGAAGTTTTCGTGCATGCGCCGCGCGCTGATCTCGTCGCCGCCGGTCAACTGCTTGACCAGCGATTCGGAAAGGCGGTCGCCGCGTTCGATTTCCGTCGCGACGGCGAGCCGCCGGCGGTACAGGTCGGCCGTCGCGGTCGGGTGCGCGTCGTTGTGCCGGTCCAGCAGCATCCCGGGCGCCGTTTGCAGGCCGTAGCCGCCGAGCACGCCCTTGACCGTTTCGAGCAGCACCGTTTTGCCGTTCGCGCCCGTGCCGTAAAAGATCGTCAACACGTGCTCGCGAACATCGCCGGTCAGGCAATAGCCGAAAAAGCGCTGCACATAGTCGATCAACGCCGCGTCGCCCGCGAAGATGCGCTCCAGAAACGTTCGCCAGAGGTCGCAACGCGCGGCCGGGTCGTAGGCGACGCCGGCGAGCTGCGTCAGCCGCCGGGCCGGATCGTGCGGCGACAATTCGCCGGTGCGCAGATCCAAAATGCCGTTCTGCAGGTTCAGCAGCATCGGCTCCGGTTCGAGGTCCGCCGGGCTGAATTGCATGTCTTTTTCGGCTTCCGCGGCCCGCACCATGGCGTCGATGCGGTGCACGTTCTCCGAGCGTGTGGCGTGCTTCCGCAGGGCGGCCCGCTGCTCCTCCGTCGCGGCGTCCTGGGTCTCGGCGTCGATCCGGCGCGTCGTCTGCTTCGCCATCGCGCGCACGCGGATCGCTTGCTCGTCGCGCGCCCAGCGCCGCCCGTCCCACGCATACCAGGTGCGCCAAACCGGAATGCAGCGGGCTTCGTGCCGATGCTGATTGGCGAACCGTTCGCCGTTGCCGATGTCGGTCAGCGGCGACGTGACCGGCGCCGGCGCCGGCGCGGCCAGCGGCGTCGCCGCGTCGAGCGCGGCCTGCCACGCGGCGGCGAAACCCGCGGGGCCGGTTTTCTTCAGCAGATCGTTCGGGTCTTTGACGCCGTCGAGCTGCACGAGCCGCGCCTCGCCCGTCCAGCGGCCGGAGTGAATGACCCGCGCGGCGTCCTCCGCAAATTGCGCGCCGGCGGCGTCGGGCTCCTGCACGACGTAAACGCGGGCGATGCCGCGCAGCAGTTCCGGCGAGAGCTTTTTCGCCATCGTCGCGCCGGGGAAGCCGAGCGCCGGGCAGCCGACATGCCAGAGCGTCCAGCAATCGCTCTCGCCCTCGACCAGGACGAGCGAGCCGGCCGCGCGGGCGGCGTCGAGCCGGTCGAGGCCGTACGGAATCAGCCCCTTGCCGGGGCCCCACGAACTGCCGTCGCCCGCCTTGAGCGCGCGGCGGCGCCGCTCGCGGAAGGTTTTGCCGCTTTCGTCGCGATACGGAATGATGACGCCGTGGTGCGCGTCGTCCCACAGCCCCAGCGAGCGCAGAAAATCCGCCGGCAGGCATTTGTCCTGCGCGAGCGCGGCGACGGTCAGCGGCGGGCCGGCCGGCGTTCTGCGCCGCCACTTCTCGCGCGCCGGCGCCGGAAACAGATCCTTCATCGACAGGCTCAGCGCCGCGACGATGTCCGGCGCCGCGCACCCGGCGAAACATTTCAACAGAATGCGGCCGTCGCCGCCCTCGCACACCGACAGCGACGCTTGCCGATCGTCGTGCGCGGGGCAACGGGCGTGCCACCCGTGGCTGTTTTTTCGCGGCGAATCCAAACGGGTCAGGAATTCGGAGACGTGCATCGGTCGCTCCTTTTGTTAAAGCTCACGCAACGGTCGGAAGATACTGGTCCGTGTCTTCCGTTGCGGCCCCCAGCCGCGCTTGAACGAAAAATTCAGGCTGCCCGATTCGATTTGCGCACTTGGCCAAGCGATAATTACATTTTGCCAAATGACTGAACAAAAGTCAACACTTTTTATGGCGATCGTCCAATTATTTTTCTCACTCGTCCAACTTCTTGATAATACTGTGCTTTTTCATGCCTTTCGCCGCGATAAGAAAGGCGGGCGTTGACGCGCGTTCGGCGAGTTTGCGGCAGTGAACGGCGGTTTTGCGGCTAGGCATCGGGGCGCAACCAAAGGTTTTTTTGCCACAGTACAGAGACCATTATTCCTGGTACAATTGCCGCGATTTTTTCAGCGGGGGCACTCATGAAAAGGCGGCTCGGCGATCGCTTGCGCATCGGCGCGTTGGTTTCCATTTGCGCCCTGCTTCTGACCGCCGCGTGCGGCGCCGGCAAATCCACCGGCGCGTCGACGCCGGTTGGGCCGGGCGACGACGACGGCAGCCCGTCCGTGGACATTGACGCCGTGGCATTGGTTTTGCCGGCCGGCGTCGCGCCGGCCGTGCGCCTCGCCGCGGAGGACGCGGCGGCGTTGCTGGGCCAGATCGACGGCCTGACCGCCGGCCTGGTCGAGAAAATCGCGACCGACGGCCGGACGTTCAACATCGCCGTGGTCGGCCCGGGCGTCGCCGCAGCGGTCTTCTCCGCCGCCGAACTGGCCGAGATGCCGGCGGAGTCGTTCCGCTTGCGGGCGGCCGGCGCGACGACGCTCGCCGTCGCCGGGGCCGACGCGCGCGGCCAGCAGTACGGCCTGTACGACGCGCTCGAGCGCCTGGGTTTCCGCTTTTTCCATCCGGAGCAGACGTACACGCCGCCGGCCTTCGACGCGAGCGGGCTGGCGAACCTCGATGTCTACGAAAAGCCGGATTGGGGCCGCCGCGGCTTCCACGTGCACACGATGCACCCGATCGAGGCGTCGGAATTCGTGCTCGTTCCCTCGCCGCAGCACCAGGTCTGGGCGCAGCATTTGATCGACTGGCTGGCGCGCAACAAGCAAAACTATTGGCAATTCGAGCTGCTGCGGACGGTCGATTACCAAAAGACCGCGCCCTATTTCACCACGCTCGTGAATTACGCGCATTCGCGGGGGGTCGACGCCGGCGTCGTCGTCACCTGGGTTTTCCAGCAGCAAAAGGCCTGGAAACTCATGCCCGCGACCGACGCCGAAAACAAGCCGGCGTTGGAAAAGAGCCTGGCCCAGATCATGCAGGTGGCGTGGGACCACATCAATCTGGAAATGGGCACGACGGAATTCACCTCGGTCAACGACAAGCTGCAAGTGGCGTGGATGAACGACACGGTCGCCTATCTCGCCGCGAATTATCCGAACACGACCGCGTCGGTGAAGGTCCATTGCTCGACGGGCCAGACCGCGCCGGACTACGGCAACATCAATTTCAATTACCTGGCGCAGTTCGCGGATAAGCGCATGGGCATTTACCCGCACTCGGTGATGTACTACGGGCTGCAAGGCCCGGCGCCGGTCTACGGCAACCAGAACCTCGACGGGCTGTATCGCTGGACGCTGTCGATGATCGACGGCGTGCGGAAGGTTTACTACTACCCGGAGACGGCGTATTGGGTCACCTTCGACATCGACGTGCCGCTGTTTCTGCCGCTCTACATCTACAGTCGCGCCGCCGACATCGCGCTGCTGCGCGACAAGGGCCTCGACGGCCAGGTCGATTTCACCTCGGGCCACGAGTGGGGTTATTGGCTGTCGGATTGGGCCGTCGCGCGGCTCGTGTGGAATTCGGAGCAGCAATGGACCGACGTCCTCGATTCGTTCGCCGCGATTTTCGGCGACCAGGGGCCGACGCTGTCGGCGATCGTGCGCGACCTGGCGCTGACCGAACAGAAATGGCTCATCAACGAGCAACTCGCGAGCTACCTGGCGGGCGAAGACACGTGGGACGAGCTGGGTTGGTGGCTCGGCGAAGCCACGTACCCGAAACCGGTGTTCTTCGCCGAACTGTACGGCTGGAACGAAGCGCAGGTCCAGGCCTTCCAGAACAGCGTCATCGCCAATCTCGACGGCCTGGAGGCGGATTTCGCGTCGCTGCTGACGCGCATCCAGAACGCGGGCGCCGGCATCCCGGCCGCCGCGCAACCCTGGTATCAGGAACTCGTCGATAGCTTCCACGTCAACCAACTGCGCGCCGCCCATCTCCATGCCCTCTGGGCCGGCGCCGCCGTCCGCCGCCTGAACGAACTCGGGGTCGCGCCCGACGGCGAGGCCGAGGCGCAGGAATGGTTCGCGCAGGCGAAAGCGCTCACCACGCAATATCAGGCGACCGTCCAAGCGCGCGAGGCGCACTACCGCTATCCGTTGTTCTACTCGACCGGCTGGCAGCGCAGCGTGACCGCCTACGACTACCGTTATCTCTATCAGGTCTCGAACGCGTACTGGTTCAAACGCGCCGAAGCGCAGGCGATCGACAAAAATTTCAATCCGTTTCTGATGAACCTCCTCGACCCGATTTGGTTTTTCTTCTAGGGACGTGAGCCTCTTGCAACAATACAGGTGCAAAAAGCGGCGTCACGCGCGGACCTCTCCCCGGAAATTTCGGTTCCCGAAATTTCCCGCCCCTCCCCGACGCAGGGAGGGGCCTGCCGGGCGCCGCATTGACACGCGGACCAGCGTTGAAGAAAAGATGCCTCGTCCGCAATTATCGAGCTGCCATTTTTGCAAGAGGCTCTCGTGACATGAAAAAACGACTCGGCGATCGCCCGCGGTCCGCGGCGCTGGTTTTGTTTCTGGCGCTCCTGGCGGCCTTCATCCGCGGGGGCGCGAACGACGCGCGCGGCGCGACGGGGGCGGCGTTGATGAAAGCGTTGATCGTGCTGCCCGGCGATGCGGAACCGTCGGTGCGGCTGGCCGCCGCAGACGCCGTGGCTCTGTTGAAACAGATCCCGGGCTTCGAGGCGGCCGTCGGCGCCGCGATCGTCGACGACGGCGCAACCTTCAACATTGCGCTCGCCGGCCCCGGCGTCGCGGCCGGCGCCTTCACCGCTCAGGAAACGGCGAACCTGCCGCCGGAGTCGTTCCGTTTGCGCCAAATGAGCGACCGCGTCGTCGCGATCGCCGGCGCCGACGCGCGCGGCCGGCAATACGCGATCTATGACATTCTCGAACGCCTCGGCTTCCGTTTTTTCCACCCCGAGCAAAGCTATGTTCCGCCGGCGGACAGCATCGCGTGGCCGAAAGGGCTCGACGTTTTTGAGAAGCCGGACTGGGGCCGCCGCGGCTTTCATTTCCACACCATGCACCCGATCGAAGCGTCCGAGTTTCTGCTCGTGCCGTCCGCGCAGCACAAAATCTGGGCCAAGCATTTGATCGACTGGCTGGCGCGCAACAAGCAAAATTATTGGCAATTCGAGTTGCTGCGCACCGTGGATTACGAAAAGGCCGCGCCGTATTTCACGGAATTGGTCGAATATTCGCACGCGCGCCAGGTCGACGCCGGCGTCGTCGTGACCTGGGTTTTCCAGCAACAAAAGGCCTGGAAACTTTTGCCGAACGCGCTGGCCGACCACAAAGACGCGCTGCACGCGGCCCTCGCGCGAATCATGCGCGTGCCGTGGGACCACCTCAATCTGGAAATGGGCGGCACCGAATTTACGTCGGTCAGCGACAAGCGGCAGGTCGCGTGGATGAACGAGACCGTCGCCTGGCTGGCCGCGAATCACCCGCTGACCACGGCGTCGGTCAAGGTGCATTGCTCGACCGGCCAGGCCGCGCGGCACTACGGCGGCATCAACTTCAACTACCTCGCGCAGTTCGCCGACAAACGCATGGGCATCTATCCGCACACGGTCATGTACTACGCGCTCGACGGTCCGGCGCCGGTCTACGACAATAAGGATTTCGCGGCGCTCTACCGCTGGACGCTGTCGATGATCGACGGCGAACGCAAGGTCTATTACTATCCCGAAACCGCCTATTGGTGCTCGTTCGATATCGTCGTGCCGCTGTTCCTGCCGCTGTACATCCGCAACCGCGGGAGCGACATCGCGCTGCTCGCCGACAAAAAGCTCGACGGCCACGTCACGTTCACCTCGGGCCACGAGTGGGCGTATTGGCTTTCCGATTGGACGGTCGCGCGCCTGACCTGGAACTCGCGCCGCTCGTGGACCGACGCGCTCGACGATTTCGCAAAAATTTTCGGCGCCGCCGGCCCGGGAATGTCCGCGGCGGTGCGCGATCTGGCGCAGTCGCAGCAGCACTGGCTGATCGACCGCAATCTCGCCACATATTTGGCCGGCGAGGACACCTGGAACGAAATCGGCTACTTCTTCGGCAAGACGACACAGCAGCGGCCGGTCATGTTCTCCGAGCTCTACCGCATGAACGCGGGCCAGGTGCGGGCGCTGCAAAGCGGGGTGATCGCCGACTTGGCCGCCGCCGCCGCGGAATTCGCGGCGCTGCGCCGCCGGGTCGAGGCGCTGGCTTCGCGCGCGCCCGCCGCTGCGGCCGCTTGGCTGGCCGAATTGAGCGACTGTTTTCGCATCGACGAACTCAACGCGACGCACGCGCACTTGTTGTGGGCCGGCGCGGCGGCGCGGCGTTTGCACGAACTGGGCGAGAACCCCGACGGCGAGACGACGGCCCAGGCGTATTTTGCGCAGGCGCAGGAAATCACGCGGCAGTTCGTGGCGACCGTGCACGCCCGCGAAACGCATTATCGCTACCCGCTGTTCTACTCGACCGGCCGGAACCGGAGCGTCACGTCGTACAAATTTCGTTACCTGTATCAGGCCTCGACGGGGTACTGGCTGCGGCGCTACGAGAAGCAGGCGATCGACAAAAACTTCCATCCGTTCCTGATGAATCTGATTGATCCGATCTGGTTTTTCTTCTAATAATATCAAGGGGGGTCAACCATGAGCGACAAAGAAACGACGGTCCAAGCCGCGGGCAGCGACGATTACCGCCCCGGCCTCGAGGGCGTGGTGGCGTCGCGGTCGAGCATTTCCTTCGTCGACGGCGCGAACGGCGTGCTGGAGTACCGCGGCATCAACATCCGCGACCTGGTCGACCACAGCACGTTCGAGGAAACGGTCTACCTGCTGCTCTACAACCACTTGCCGACGCAGCGCGAACTGGCGCAGTTCACGACGTTGATGTCCAAGCAGCGGATCCTGCCGTACGCGGTGCGCGAAGCGATCAACAACTTTCCGGTGACGATGCACCCGATGATCGCGCTGCAGGCGGGCATCACCCTGCTCGCCGGCGACGACTATTCGTTCGACGAGGTCGGCAACCAGATCCACAATATCCGCCGCGCCGTGTCGCTGATCGCCAAGGCGCCGTCGATCATCGCCGCGTTCGAACGGCGCCGCCACGGCGAGGAGCCGCTGCCGGCCGTCTCGAAATTCAACCACGCCGAGAACTTTCTGTTCATGATGAACGGCGAGCGGCCGCATCCGGAGGAAGCGGGCGTGTTCGACAAGATGCTGATCATGCACGCCGACCACTCGACCAACGCCTCGACCTTCGCCTGCCGCGTCATCGGCTCGACGCTGGGCAATCTGTATTCGTCCGTGTCCGGCGCGGTCGGCGCGCTGTCCGGTCCGCTGCACGGCGGCGCCAACGAGCGCGTGTTGCGCATGCTGTTCTCGGTCGGCTCGCCGGAGAACGTCGAGACCTTCGTCGACGAGATGATGGCCGCCGGCAACAAGATCATGGGCATCGGCCATCGCATTTACAAAGTGAAAGATCCGCGCGCCGAACTGCTGCAGGCGATGATCCCGCGCCTGCTCGCGTTGAAGGGCGGCGCCGAGATGCAGAACCTGTTCGACACCGCGGTGCGGCTGGAGGAGACGGTCAACGCCCGGCTGTCGCACAAGAAGCTGTATCCGAACGTCGATTTCTACTCCGGCATCGCGCTGGAAATGCTGAAAATCCCGATGGACCTCTTCACGCCGATGTTCGCCATGTCGCGCATCTCCGGCTGGTGCGCGCACTGGGTCGAGCAGGTCAGCGCCAACCGCCTGTTCCGCCCGAAGCAGGAATACATCGGCGATCACAACCGGCCGTACGTGCCGATCGATCGGAGATAGCGCGATGCCGCCCCGCTTCGACAAACTCACGCCGCCCGCCGGCGAGTTGATCGCCTTCGGCCCCGACGGCATCGTGACGCCGGATCGCCCCATCATCCCGTTCATCAAAGGCGACGGCATCGGCCCCGAAATTTGGACCGCGACCAGCCAGGTCGCCGACGCCGCGATCGCCCGCGCCTACGGCGGCCGGCGGCGCATCGCCTGGTTCGAAATCTTCGCCGGCCTCTCCGCCGCGCCGCTGTACGGCCCGGACGACGTGATGCCGAACGACGCCTACGAGGCCATCCGCTGGTGCAAGGTCGCGATCAAGGGCCCGCTGGCGACGCCCGTCAGCGGCGGCATTCGCTCGTGCAACGTCGCCTTCCGTCAAACGCTCGATCTCTACGCGAACGTGCGGCCCGTGCGCTATCTGCCCGGCCTGCCCTCGCCGCTCAAACAGCCCGAGAAGGTCGACCTCGTGATTTTTCGCGAGAACACCGAAGACGTGTACGCCGGCGTCGAGTGGGCCGCGAATTCGCCCGAAGCGCAGGAGTTGATCGCGCTGATCAACCGCAAGTGGCGCGCCAAGGCGCCGCTGCCGGACGACGCGGCGATCGGCATCAAGCCGATGACCAAACGCGCCTGCCAGCGGCTCGTGCGGCGCGCGATCGCCTTCGCGCTGGCGCAGGGTTATCCGTCGGTGACGCTCGTGCACAAGGGCAACATCATGAAGTTCACCGAGGGCGGCTTCGTGAAATGGGGCTACGAACTGGCTAATGAAGAGTTCGGCGACGCCGTGATGACGAAGAAGGAAGTCGAAGAGAAATATTTCGGCAAAACGCCGCCGGGAAAAGTCGTCGTCAAAGACCGCATCGCCGACGCGATGTTCCAGGATTTGATCCTGCACCCCGACGAGCACGCGGTGATCGCGGCGACGAATCTCAACGGCGATTACCTGTCCGACGCCGCCGCGGCGCTGGTCGGCGGGCTGGGCTTCGCCGCCGGCGCCAACCTCGGCGACGGCTTGGCGCTCTTCGAAGCCGTGCACGGCGCGGCGCCCGACATCGCCTGCCAGAACGTCGCCAACCCGAGTTCGCTGATGCTGACCGCGATCGAACTGCTGCGGCACGTCGGCTGGTCCGAGGCCGCCGACTTGATCTTCCACGCGCTCAAAACGGTCGTCGGCCGCAATTGGGTGACCGCCGACGTGGCGTGTTTTTTACCCAACACCGTGCCGCTCTCGTGCACGGAATTCACCGAGGCGGTGCTCGGCGAGATTGGGAAAGAGTAAACGGGATTCGGGAGTCGGGGCCCGGGGTCCGGGATCCGGGTTCCGGGGTCCGGGATTCGGGATTCGGCGGGCGGGATTCGGGAGACGGGATTCGGGATTCGGGAGCCGGGGGCCGGGGTCCGGGTTCCGGGGTCCGGGATTCGGGAGACGGCGGGAGGGATTCGGGGGGCGGCCGTCCGTATTCTGACTACTGACTTCTGACTTCCGTCTTCTGACTACTGACTACTGACTCCTGACTACTGACTACTGACTACTGACTACTTCCTCCTGCTTGAGGTTTTCGCATGACGATCTGCATTCCGATCGAAAAAGACGACGGGCTCGACAGCGCCGTCTCGAACCATTTCGGTTCGGCGCCGTTTTTCCTCCTGGTCGATGTCGAAACGCTCGCCTGCCGCGCCGTGCCGAACGCCACGCGGCAACCGGGCCGCGGCGGACAAATTGTCGCGCTCCTCGCCGCCGAAAAAGTGAATGCGGTCCTGGTCGGCGGCATCGGCGCGGGCGCGCTCGGCAAACTCACTGCCAAAGGGATCCGCGTTTTCCAGACGCCGTTCGCCGGCGTCAAGGAAACGTTGGCGGCGTTCAAGAACGGCCAGTTGCCGCGCGCGGAGGCGTCGCACGCCCACAGCGGCGACGACCCGCGCCGCCGCGGGCCGACGACTCCGCGCATTGTGAATTAGTTTTTTTCCGACCGGTCGACAGATTGAGCCTCTTAGAAAAATGGCAGTTCGATAATCGGCATTTCGCGCAGACCTCTCCCCCGGCCACGCACCGCGTGGCCGCGCCCCTCCCCGCCCCCTCGACTCTGCTCAGGGGCAGGCTCTGGCCCTACCTCGGCCGGCGCGAGGAGGCGCTGGCGGTAGTGCGCGAGGCCGTGGAGTCATTGAGCCCGTATTTCCCCCAGATTCCGCAGGCGTTCGGGCTCTGGATGACGGCGATGGTTTTGAAATATCTGCAATGCTGCCAAGCGTGCTCGGTTGCGCCGGACGGCGAATCGCTCGGGCCGGTTGCGGCGAAATTGGAGGAATTGGAGCGGGAACGCAGTGAACAGTGAACGAGCAGGTGGCTATGACCGGCTTCGGCCCGATTTTGGCAAAATACGTTATTTTTGACGTACGTTGATTTTGACGTATATCGATGTGGATTGTACGAACCTCGCCCCTTCCGTCTAATCTGTGGATTGCCCCAACTAACCCAGCCTAGGCCAACGGCCCACGTCCTGTTTGACAACCGCGCGGCAAAATGATGAACTTCCGTTGGATTTTCTAGAAGACCGTTTGCCAGGGCGTTTGGGGCGAGAATATGGTCGAGCCAGTCACCGCCGTCACCACCGCAACTGCTTTCTTTGCCAAATTGCTTCCGGGCGCCGTGGTGCGCATCGCCGGCGACGCAATCGGGAAGGCGCTCGATAAGAGCAAGCTGGAACGAGCGGGGAAAGACGCGCGAGACTGGCTGGAACGCCAAGGCGAGGCGAAGAAATATTGGGCGGTTCTCGAAGGGCTGAAGCCGGAGGCCTGGGAATCGTTCCGGCAGGCCGTCGATCATTTCGCCGAGGACTTGCGCGGCCATTATTTGCAAAATGAAATACGGACGATTTTTTCGCACCTTTCCCTTTATTCTCAGACTCCCGTCGACGACGAGACAGCGGCCCGGCTCGCGGACCTTTTTTACGAAGCGATCTTGCGGGCGTTTCTGGCTTCGGGCGTCAACCGCGTCGCATTCCTGGCGGAGCGATTGTTGGCCGACCTCGACGTATCGCGGCTACAAGCGGCGATAAAAGAAAGTTCCAGACCGCTCGATTACCTTGTCGATTACACGATTCTGTTGCGGCGTCCGTATTGGCCGTTGCCGTTCGGCCGGCGAGGGGTCGCGGAGTTATTGATTGCCAATTACGGCATCGCGCCGTTTTGGGGCCGGCGTGCGGAAATCGATGATTTGCTGGCGTGGTGCAACGGCGGGGACAATCTGCGAATCCGCGTTTACACGGCGCCCGGCGGCGAAGGCAAAACGCGGTTGTTTGCGGAATTGTGTGCGGAAGTCGAAAAGCGCTCGCCGGAGTGGCTGTGCGGTTTCTTGCGGGTGGGTCAAATGGCAGGCCACGAAGCCGCGCTGGCGAGATTGCTCGACCTCGGCCGGCCGTTGCTGCTCGGCGTCGATTACGCCGCGGCGAAGACCAAGGAACTGCTGACGCTGGCGCCTTATCTCCAAGCGGCGCGCGGCAAGGTTCGACTCGTTCTTCTGGAGAGGCCCGGCGGCACATGGTGGGATGATTTGTGCTGCCAGGGCGTCGAAGCGGAAAACTTTTTCAGCAAAGGCGTGCAAAAATCCCTGGAGCCTTTGGGCGCCAACGAAGGCGAACGGCAGGAAATTTTCAAGAAGGCGCAGGAACAATTTGCTCGGTTCAGTCCCAAGGACGCGAAACCAACCACGCCGCCGGATTTGCGCCACGACGATTACAAAAACGTGCTTTTCATTCACGTCGCGGCCCTGCTGTCGGCCCACGGCGACCGGGCCATGAGCGCGGACGACTCGTTGAAAAGGTTGCTCAAACACGAAGAAGCCTGGTGGCTGAACAACGCACGGCAATTCTCCCTGCCCGAAAAGGCGCCGACGCTGCGCAAAGCGGCGGCGCTGGGCACATTGGTTGGCGGGGTCAAAAAGAAATCCGAAGCCCTGCCGCTCTTGAAAAAAATCGAGGCGCTGGCGCATCGGAACGTCGAAGACTTATCGAACTTGTGCCGCGCACTCGGCGGTTCGCCGGATGGCGATCGAGAATTTTTGCCCGCCTTGCGCCCCGACCGGCTGGGCGAAGCGTTGGTCGAGAAAGTGTTTGCCGAGGGCCAAACGGTTCGGGATGAGTTGATAAACGCTGCATTTGACGAGGAAAAGCTTGCGGGCGCGGCGAACGCGTTGGTGGTTTTGAGCCGAATTGCCGGGCGAAAAGCCGATTGCGGAACCTGGATTGATCGGGCCGTGGAACTGCTACCAAAGGCGACCGGTGTTGCGGTTCTGGCAATACACACGGCGGTTGAATTTGACGTGGCCGACCGCGTTGCGGCTGCGTTCGAAGAGACAAAACCAATGGCAGCGGCCAGGATGATTCACGATCTGTTGCCGGTGGAAAGCGTCAATCTGCGCCATTTTTCAGCGGTTATTACGGAATTAGCTTTGGAACTTGCGCGCCGAAAATCCCCACGCGATGAGGAATGCCTGACAGAGATCGCAGGTTTTGCCAACAACCTGAGCAATAGGTATTCCAACCTCGGCCGGCGCGACGAGGCGCTGGCGGCGGCGCGCGAGGCGGTCGACGTCTATAGGGATCTCGCGGCAAGAAACCGCGACGTCTTTTGCCCCGATCTCGCCATGTCGCTAAACAACTTGGGCACGACCTATGCCTATCTCGGCTGGCGCGAGGAGGCGCTGGCGGCGGCGCGCGAGGCGGCAGACTTTTATCGGGAACTCGCGGCAAAAAACCCCGACTCCTTCCGCCCTTATCTCGGCGCTTCGCTCAGCAACCTCGGTTCGATTTATTCCGGCGTCGGCCGGTACGACGAGGCACTGGCGGCAGCCCGGGAGGGGGTGGAGATTCGGCGAGAACTCGCGGCGGAAAAGCCAGACGCCTTCCGCCCCGCTCTCGCGATGTCGCTCAACAACCTGGGCCGTAGGTATTCCGAACTCGGCCGGCGCCAGGAAGCGCTGGCGGCGGCGCGCGAGGCGGTGAAGGTTTGGCGGGAACTCGCGGTGAAAAACCCCGACGCTTTTCGCCCTTATCTAGGTGGTTCGCTCAACAATCTGGGCACGATGTATTCCGAACTCGGCCATCGCGGGGAGGCGCTGGCGGCGGCACGCGAGGCGGCCGACGTTTATCGGGAACTCGCGGGGAAAAACCCCGACGCCTTTCGCCCTGATCTGGCTGGTTCGCTCAACAACCTCGGCGTGATGTATTCCAACCTCGGCCGGCGCGAGGAGGCGCTGGCGGCGGTGCGCGAGGCGGTGGATATTCAGCGGGAACTCGCGGCAAAAAAACCCGAGGCCTTTCGCCCCGCTCTCGCGGAGTCGCTCAACAACCTGGGCAGTATTTGTTCCGACCTCGGCCGTCGCGAGGAGGCGCTGGCGGCGGCGCGCGAGGCGGTGAAGATTCGACGGGAACTCGCGGCGCAAAACCCCGAGGCCTTTCGCCCCGCTCTCGCGGAGTCGCTCAACAACCTGGGCAGTATTTGTTCCGGCCTCGGGCGGCGCGAGGAGGCGCTGGCGGCAGCGCACGAGGCGGTCGACGTTTATCGGGAACTCGCGGGGAAAAACCCCGACGCCTTTCGCCCTGATCTCGCTGCTTCACTCAACAACCTGGGCAACAGCTATTCCGCCCTCGGCCGGCGGGAAGAGGCGCTGGCGGCAGTGCGCGAGGCTGTGGAATCGTTAAGACCGCATTTTTTGCAGATTCCCCGGGCGTTTGGGCAATGGATGACGTCGATAATTCAGAATTATCTGCAATACTGCGAAACATGCGGGGTTGAGCCGGACGGCGAGTTGCTCGGACCGATTGTGGCGAAATTGGCCGAAACAGTGAACAGTGAACAGTGAACAGCGAACAGTGGTCGGCCGGCCTGTTTCGAATCCTTGCCCCTTGCCTCCTGCGCCTTTAGGTGAGGGCCGATCGGCCGCGATTGCGCGCGGAGCCCGGCGGGACGAATATTGATCGATGAGCAAACGATTATTCCGCATTTTGGCGATCGTCGGCCTTGTGACATCCGCGGCGGTAAATGCGGCGACGATTTTGGATCTCGGCGTGAAGCCCACGATGGAGAATTTCGCTTTTCTGCACGTGGGCGTCTTTGTTGTTTTTTTTCCGGCCTTGGCGTTTCACCCGCGCAAGAAGGCATCCGGCTGGGCGATATCGGTTGACGATCCGGAGGCCGGAGCGCCCCGGTGGATGAAGGTCGTTGGGGCCGTTTTCGCCGCGTACGCGGGGGGCAATTTTTTGCTGTTGATGGCGAGCGGTTGGAAGCCGGCGGACGTTGACGTCGTGCGGATGTTTTCGGCGGGGGGAAACCAGGGACAGTCACGAATGGCACTAAGATAAGAAATATTCGTAATGATTCTGTGCGGTTACAGTCTACGGTCCGACCGCGCAAATTATCGACGCGCGACAGCGTTGCCGGCACGATTCAGCGAAATTGGCCGGAAAAGTCCGGTCGGTGAAACATGGCGACTGAACCACGGAAATCCCGCAGTCATTGCACCAGAACGGGAGACGGAATAAGCCCTTGTTATCGCGGAGAAATTTCTTATCTTAGTGCGATTCGAGTGCGATTCGGGACAGTCACCCGTTTTCGCCGGTTTTCCGCCACCGGCCTTCGGGACGCGGGCGCGGCCGGCTATTCAACGCGGCCTCCAAAAAGCCGAAAAGGCTGTCAGGAAACCGGGGATCAATCCCCGTCTTGGCGCCGGCGCCCCCGCCTTCGCCTGGCTTCCCGACTTCGCCCCGACTTCGCCAAGGCTACGTCGGGCTACGTCGCGTCGCCGCCTCAATTCGCGCGTTCGAGCACCGTCGCGTTGCCGCAGCCGCCGGCGCCGCATGCGGCGATCACGCCGAATTGCGCATCTTCGCGGATCATGCGGTTGACGCAGGTGGTCAGCAGCCGGCCGCCGGTCGCGCCGAACGGATGGCCGAGCGACAGCGAGCCGCCGTGCGCGTTCAGTTTGTCCGGGTCGATCTCGCCGAACGCCGCGTCGCGGCCGAATTTCTCGCGCGCGAAAGTCGGGCTCGCCAGCAGTTGCAGCACGGCGAGCGCCTGCACCGCGAACGCCTCGTGAATTTCGAAAACGCCGACGTCGGGCAGCGCCAGCCCCGCGCGGTCGAGCGCGGTCGGAATCGCATACGCCGGGCCGAGCAGCAGTTCCTCGAGCGGATCGGTGCCCGCATACGCATACGAACGAATGAACGCCTTGGGTTTGAGGCCCAGCGCCGCGGCGCGCTCCTCGCTCATCAGCAGCACGGCCGAGGCGCCGTCGGTGAAGAAGCTCGCGTTGCCCGCCGTGACCGACCCGTAATTCGGGTCGAACGCCGGCCGCAATTTGGCCATTTTTTCGACGGTCGTGTCGCCGCGCACGCCGTTGTCGCGCGCGACCGGCTGGTATTTCGGCGGCGGCGCCACCGCCAGCACTTCCTCGGCGAACAGGCCCTGTTCGAACGCCGCCGCGGCGCGCCGGTGCGAACGCACGGCGAACTCATCCTGCGCGGCGCGCGAAATCCCGAGCCGTTTCGCCAGCCGCTCGCCGGTCTCGCCCATCGACAAACCGGTCGAGTTCTCCATGACCGTGAACATGTCGGGCGCGAAATCGGCCGGGCGCACGTCTTTGTACAGGTTGAACTTGTCTCGCCACGTCCGGGCCTTTTGCGCGACCATGAACTTGCGGCGCATCTTTTTCCCGTAGCGGATCGGCACGTCGCTGAGCGTCTCGCAGCCGCCGGCGACGCCGGCGTCGGCATAGCCGCGGGCGATCTGGTCGGCGACGGCGGTGATCGCTTGGTTGGCCGAAATGCACGCCACCGACACCGTGTGGCAACGCGTCGATGCCGGCAGGCCGGCGCCGAGGCAGACCTCGCGCGCGACGTTCGCCATCATCGGGTCGGGAATCACGACGCCGTACGTCAATTCCTGAATCAGCCGCGGATCGACGCCCGTCTTGTTCATCAACCCGGCCACGGCGTACCGGCCGAGGTCGTACGCCTTCAGTTCGCTGAAATCCGTGCCGGCCCGCAGGAACGGCGTGCGCACGCCGTCGATCACCGCGACCCGCCGGCCGTTCGTTCCGCCGTTGTTCGATGTGGTCATGTTGCCGCCTCGCAAATTCGTCAATCGAGCGAGCGCGGGGCGAAGTTCGCCCGCGCCGCTTTGAATGTCTCCCTGGATGGTAAGTCGCGCCAAGGGAACGTTAACATCAAAATGAAGCGCCACGCAAACGCGCCCATTTCTGCGGCCGGTGCGCCGGTTCGCAAACTTGACGCGTGCGTCGAAGACATAGGTCCTATAAAACCGGAATGAAGAATGTTGAATGGCGAATGGCGAATGGCGAATTTCCAGCGACGTCGGCGTTTCTGCATTCGCCATTCGCCATTCGCCATTCCCCATTTGTCCGAGGAATGAGTTCGCAAAAATCGATCAACGGCCGCCCCTTTTCGCGGCCTCGGCAACTCCACCGACGCCCCTTGAATCAGCCGCGCAAGAGCACTATGTTCCTGCGCAAGTTCGCGACCGCAAAAAGTGCGACAGCCTCGGGGGAGGACGCCAACCGCACGGCGTTCGCCCGCGTCGAGTCGCTGGCCGCGGCCGGATCCGAGGAGCCGGGGCGGAATGAGCAAACGACGGCGTTATTTTGGATGCCTGCTGACAGTCGTTCTGCCGCTGGCCGCGATGTGCCTGCTGACCGCGGCGCCGGCGTGGGCGCTGGGCCGCAGCTATTTCACCGAAGATGAAATCGTCGCCTTGCGGGAGTCGTTTCGCTATCGCTTCGAAGGCGCGCTGACCTTCGAGTATTTGACGCCGAACCGCGTGCTCGGCAACTGGGAAAGCGGCTACCTGGCGTTTTACGGCAAGGTCGTGCCGCAATTGACGCTGTACGCGCAGGCGACCGGCTTTTCGCGCCCGCGCAACGAACTGGATCCCGCCAGCCGCGCCTTCCTTGGCACGGTCGGCGCCGCGATCAACCCGACCGAAAACCTCACGATCAACGCGGCGGGCTCGTTCGGTACGAACTCGCTGTACCTGCCGCGCGACCGCGCCGATCTGTCGCTGGCCATTCGCATTCCGGTCTCGGAAAACTTCACCTGCGCCATCGACCCGGGCGGCTATTACTCGAAATATTTCCCCGGCGACGAGGCCTACGGCGCGTTCCTGGGGCCGTCGTTTTTCGTTTATTACTGGAATTTCGGCTACCAGTTCATCTACAGCCGCAGCACGCCGAAAAACCTCACCGCGTTGGCGCAACTCGTGTTTTTCGGGTACGACGTCGACGGCTGGCACGACACCGAAGTGTCCGTCTCGTTCGGCGACTACAACTTCTTGTCGAATTATCTCGCGAATCCGCAGCAGGTGCGGCCCGAGCACTACCTCGACGCCCGCATCAACCACCGGCAGTGGATCGGCGTCGATTGGGGCCTCGTCGCCGAATTCGGCTACTTCGTGCTGTTCAAGGAAATCAGCAAATGGGCTCTGACGCTCGGCGCGTTTTACGAGTTTTAACCGGCTCGCGGCGGACCCGCCCCGCGACCCGCAACCGACGGAGGCGACGATGGAAAACCACACGATTCTGGGCGTGCACATCACCGACCGGGTCAAACGGGCCAAGGACGTGCAACTGCTCTTCACCGAATTCGGCTGCAACATCAAAACCCGGCTGGGCCTGCACCACGTCGAGGGCGACGCCTGTTCGCCCAACGGCCTGATCCTGCTCGAACTGACCGGCGCCGCGGCGCAACAAGCGGCGTTCGCGGCGAAACTCGCGCAGATCGAAGGCGTGCAGGTGCAGCAGATGGTGTTCACGCATTGAGAAGTTGCGCGTGAATCTCGCGTCTTGCACGCGCTGGAATTGGCGCGGGGCCCATTGCCACGCGGCGTTTTCCGCATCGACCTCTCCCCCGGCCACGCCCGGCGTGGCCGCGCCCCTCCCCGACGCAGGGAGG
>CAZHPN010000074.1:0-25789 GCA_964534375.1 uncultured bacterium
TCCGCGCGCCAGGCAAAGCAGGCGGCAGAGCATAGCCGCGCGCGTTTCCGCGACGCGCAGCAGCGCGCCCGTGCCGCAGCCGTGATAGCGGATCAGGTTGGCTCCGAGGACCTCGATGTCTTGCGGGGCGACGCGGTTTCCGCACGACCCGCCGAAGCCGGTGGTCACGCCGTACACGGGTTCGCCGCGTTCGATGGCGGCCCGGAGCGCGCGCACCGACTGCGCCAACCGCGCCGCAAACTCGGGCGTTTCGCTCAAGCGCACGCGCGCCTCAGACGACGCGACGGCGGCCAACTCGTCGATGCCGAAAGCGGTTTCGCCGACCGTATGAACCGGCGCCTCGGCCGGAAACGCACCGTTTTTCATTGCCGCCCAGCCATTTTTTACCGGACCAGACCCGCAGCCTGCCAAGAAATTTGGAGCACATACGTACCACGATTGACCCGCCAAAACCAGTGTTTTGCGGCCCGCCCGGCGCCCCGGCGAACGTTGACAAGCATGGGTTCGGGACTTAACGGTCAAAGTAACAACGGAGTTTGGCGTCGGAGGAATTTATGAAGAGCAAGAGCCGGGTTGGCGCGTTGCTGTTCGCTTTCTTTTTGCTGGCCGTCGCGCTGCAGATCGGGCGCGCGCAGGAAAAGTGCAGTTTGACCTACGAGAATTTCGGCAAATCCTTCATGCAAAAATACTGCGTCCTGTGCCACGACTCGCACAAGTCCTGCTTCATGCGCTTCGGGGCGCCGGCCGGTTTCGATTTCGACCAACCCACCGGCATTCAGACGCGCAAGAACGCCATCGTGCGCTTTGCCGTGACGAACACCTTCATGCCGCCGCCCTGGATGACCAAGCCGACCCCGGCGGAACGCGCGCAATTGTGGCAATGGCTGAGTTGCGAGTACGGTTCGTAGAATCGGAAATGGCGGCGACCTTTCCTCCTGGGCGCGACGGCTTCGCACGGGGCCACGGCCGCGTTACACACGGAAACGACCGGCAACGACGACGACACTAACAACGACGCCGGGGCCCGCGGCGCGGCCGGAAATTGACGCGCGGCGCAAAACCGAATTTGACAATTTCCAAAAGAGGCGCGTAATGTGGAACTAGTTGTAGCGCTGTTTGGGAATATGCGTGCGCGTTCGGTACAGATTGGCCGCTTGTCCGCGGCCGGGTAGTCGCCTGGTTGATGGTTCTCTCTAAGGAATACTCCATGAAAACAAAGACTATTTCGCTCGTAATCTCCCTGCTGTTGCTCGGCGCGTTGGCGTCCTGCACCGCCGGCGCCAGCCATCCAGCGAGCGACAACGGCGGCGAGGGCGACGACTCCGCGAACGTCGCCGACTGCGCGTCGGTGGCCGCCGGCGTGGTCAACTGCCAGTTCCAATTGAAGGATATGAACGGCACGGTCATGGGCGAAACCGAACTCATTGACTGGTGCAACGTCTGCGACCAATACGTCAAGGCCGCCGCGCTGTCGCCGTTCTGGCAATGCTGGAACAATTGCGACGCGTCCTGCAACGGCGGCGCGACCTGCTTCAACAATTGCCTCTTTCCGCCGGACCCGGGCGGGTCGGGTTGCGGCCACACTTTGTACCTGATTTATTCCTGCGACATCGTGTTCGAATTCGCCGCCCCGAACATTCAATTCGAAATTCCCGAAATGGATTTTGCGACCGTCTGCGCAAGCGACACCAGCGATCCGTGGTCCTGTTATCTAAGCTGCGCGACGGCGAACCCGTGCTCGAATCCGCCGAGTTCGGCGCAAACCCAGACGCTCCTCGCCTGCATCCGAGGCTGTGCCGCCACCGACGATGACGACGACAACGACGACAACGACGATGACACCACGCCTCCTTTGCCGAGTTGGTCGCCGATCGCGAGCGGGACGACGGCGGATTTGCGCGGAGTGTGGGGCACGGCGGCCATGAATGTGTTCGCCGTGGGCGCGGAATTGAACGCCCAAGGGAATCCGATCGCCGGCATCATTCTGCGCTACGACGGCGGGCCGATCGACAGCACGGCGACGACAGACGAGTTGAACGGCATTTGGGGGCCCGCCGCCGCCAATGAACTGTTCACCGTCGGCGGCAACGGCGCCATTCTGCACTACGACGGTTCCTCGTGGTCCGGGATGCCCAGCGGCGTCGCGACGGATTTGCACGCGGTTTGGGGCAGCTCGTCGACGAACGTGTTCGCCGTCGCCGACGCCGATATTCTGCAATACAACGGCGCCTCGTGGTCGACGATGATCACCAACGCGCCGGAGCCGTTGTGGGGCGTCTGGGGCAGCGCCGCCACGGACGTGTTCGCCGTGGGCGACAACGGTTCGATTCTGCATTACGACGGCAGTTCGTGGACGCAGACGGCGAGCGGGACGTCGGTGTCCTTGAACGCCGCGGTCGGGTTCTCTTCCGCGGACGTGTACGTCGTGGGCTGGACCGCGCAATCGTCGCCGGTCGTGATTTTGCACTACGACGGCTCCGCGTGGTCGGCGATGACGAGCACGGCGACGACAGGATTGAACGGCATCTGGGGGAATTCCGACTCCGATTTGTTCGCCGTGGGCTGGGACAACGTCGCCGGGGCGGGTTTGATTCTGCACTACGACGGCGCGCTGTGGTCGTCGATGACGAGCGGGACGACGGCGGATCTGAAAGGCGTCTGGGGAAGCTCTCCGGCGAACGTATATGCGGTCGGCTCGCGGGGAACTTTCCTGCATTACTGGATCGACGACGATGACGACAATGACACCGGCGACGACGACGACGACAACGACACCGTGGACGACGACGACGATAACGACGACAACGACGACGCGTGCGGGCCGGCGACTTGTCCGGCCGGCTGCTGCTCGCTCGGCGTTTGCATGCACGGCGGCGCCAACGTCGCCTGCGGCTCCGGCGGGGCGTTGTGCGCGGATTGCCTGACGCAGGGCGCAATTTGCCGGCATCATCAGTGCGAGATACCGGCCGCCGACGACGACAGTTACCCGGTCGACGACGACACCTATCCGGCCGACGACGACACTTTCCCTGCCGACGACGATGACGACAATGACACCGCCGACGACGACGAAGACGACGACAGCGGCGAAGACGACGACAATGATTCGACCGACGACGATGACAACGACTCGACCGACGACGACGACAACGACGACACCGGCGACGACGACGACAATGACAACGACGACAATGACGACAATGACGACAACGACGATGACTACTATAAAGCGTTCAAAAGCGCGCTGACGCGCCTATGGGAGCATTGGGTCGCCCGTCCGCTTGGCTTTCGCAAGTGAGCAAACGCCGCGAGACGAACCGTTCGCTGACGGCGTCGTAGGCGAACGCGCCCGGGGCGATTATTCCGGGTAAACGTATTGCAGGGCGAGCATCAGCGCGTGCATCTGATGCCCCGTGACATCGATGCGCAGGGGCGGTTTCTCGCGTTGATTCATCACGCCGCCGAGCGCCAACGGGTCGGTCGTCGGGCGCGCCGCCAGAAACGGATTTTTCGACGCCAGCGGCCCGCCGACCTGCCAGGCCGACAATTTGTACAAACCCTCGTCGATCACCTGCGCCAACTGCGCCGCCGCCTTTTTGTCGTTCTGCGCGCGGGCGACGTGATAGGCGCTGGCCAGGCCTTCGAAGGCATACGCCGTGTTCGCCGGCTTGTGCAGTATGTTGTGCGTGTGGACCTGCCACCACGCCAACGCCAGCGTCGTGTCGGCGTAGACCGGCGCTTTTTCCCAACCGCCGTCGGCGTATTCGGTGAACGTCATGCTGCCCCATTGGTAGAAGCCTTTCGTGTCCGGCGAATCCAACTGCTTGCGCCACGATTCCACGGTGTACAGCGGCGCGGTTCTCGCCAGGGCTTTCTGCAAAATGGGCAGATATTCCGTTTTATGGAGATATTTGACGGCTTTGACGAAGGCCAGTTGCGTTTCGCCGTCGTAGTAGGAAATGCCGTTGGGCGCGCGCTCCGCGAGGCCCGGCTCGATGCGGTAGCTGATGTTCCCGGCTGGCAACTGCATGCCTTTGAGAAACTGCAAATAGCCGTCGAGGCGCCCGTCCAGCTCCTGCCGCCGTTCGGGCGCGAGCGCCTGGTCCGACGACAGATAGTCGATCAGCGTCAGCGCCAGCAGCGCGACCTCGCCGGTGTCGACGGAATTCTGCCCGGGGTAGACGGACATCGCGCCGCCGTACGGGGCCGGCTTGTCGTGGGCGAAAAAGAAGGCGAGGCCTTTGTCGAGCGCCGCGCGCGTCTGGTCGTTGGGGGCGAACTGGTGGCAGAGGGCGATGTCCCACAACGCGCCGGCCTGCCGCACTTGGTTGTCGTCTTTGCTCTGCTGCCGGGCGACCCAATCGTATTCGTAATTGAAATTGCCTTCGGGCCGTTGATTTTTGACCAGGTTGTCGCAACCGAGCGCCAGCGATTGGAGCATGAGCGGGCGCGTCAACCGCGGCGTGAAGTCGGATGGCGCGCGCCATTTCGCCTGGCCGCGGATTTTGTGAATCTGCGCCGCAAAATTCGACGACCTGCCAGGCCAGGACATATGTTCGCCGAGCCACTCGCGATTCAGCCACGCCAACGCGCCGGCGAGGATGGCGATCGCCAGGATCAGCACCGCCAGGGTCGTGCGTCTCGCCATGGTCCTCCACACCGCCTTTCCCGCTCCCGTCGCGGACCGCGATGGCGAGCGTCCTGCAGGGCGCGACCGGCGACGGCGTCGAACAGCGCACCGCTTGCGCCTTCAACGCCTCATGGGCCGCCGCTTGCGGCAATACAATATACGCGACGCCGGCGAACACCAAGCCGGCCGCCGCGCGGACGGCGCCGTCGGCAAGACGCCGACCCAGGATTTCATTGTTCTCGAGGGGTCGTAAAGGAATAAATCTCGGCGAAATTCAACGTACGTGCACGGTGACGTCGGCCGAAAGGCCGGCTTCCGGCACGACGCCGTCGGGCGTCTTCTCCCACACAATTTTTACGGGCACGCGTTGCACGACCTTGACGAAATTGCCCGAAGCGTTGTCCGGCGGCATCAGGGAGAACCGCGCGCCGGTGGCCGGCGAAATGCTCTCAATGCGGCCTTTAAAATGCCGCCCGGGAAAGGCGTCGACCGTGATATTGGCGCGCTGTCCGGGTTTTATCCGGCCGGTTTGCGTTTCCTTGAAGTTGGCCACGACGTAGGTCGTCAACGGCGCGAGTTCGACGACCATCATGTTGGCCTGCACCAGTTGCCCCTCGCGCACGGCGAGCTTCGACAGCGTGCCGTCGAATGGCGCGACGACGCGCGTGCGGCCCAGTTGCAACCGCGCGCCTTCAAGCAGGCCCTGTTGTTCCTTCAACTTGGCGCGGGCGAGTTCGGCGGCGGCGAGCGCCGCGGCGACCTGCGCGTTGACCGGCGCGCTCTGCTCGACGCGGCCCTGCGCCTCGGCGACCCGGCTTTCCGCGCCGCGTTTCTGTTGCTCGGCGGCCGCGAGTTGCGCCTCGCTCTGCGCTTCGGACGCCCGGGCGCCGTCATAGTTCGTCTGCGCGCGGTCGTAATCGGCCTGCGCCGCCGAACCGTCCTTGAGCAGCGCGACCTCGCGTTTGTAGTCATCCTCGGCGCGATGCAAATCGGCGCGGGCCTTGGCGACGGCGGCCTGCGCCGCGTTGACCTGCGCGGTAGCGGCGGCGACCGACATGTTCGACCCGGACAGCATCGCCTTCGCGGCATTATACCCGCCCTTCGACGAGGCCTCGACGATCTCCTCCTGCGCCTCGGCGGCTTTGGCCTGAGCCTCGGCGGCCTCGACTGCGCCTTCGTATTGCTTGACGCGCGCGAGATAGTCGGCCGGGTCGATTTCGACGAGGACATCGCCCTGCTTCACTTGCTGGTTGTCGGCGACGGGGATGCGCAGGGTTGTGCCGCTGACGAGCGCGGAAATCGGCGCCACATCGGCTTCGACCTGTGCGTCGTCCGTGTTTTCCATGTTGCGCGTGAGGAATGCATAAAGCCCGATGGCGAGCACCAGCGCCGCGACCACCGCTCCCAGGATGGCGAACGGGCGCTTGCTGCTCGGCTTCCGGTTTGGCTCCGCTGCGGCCGGCTCGACGGCTCGCGGCAGAGCGCTGGTCGAGCGGTCCCCCGCGTCGATCTCGCGTCGTTGCGCCATGTCTAGTCCCCGTTTCCGCGCCGGAATGGGCGCCGCAGACGCGCCCGCAACCGGACGGAACGACGGGGCGTCGGCGAATCCAATTTCATCTCACAAACGCTAATTGCGAACACGCGCTTGTCAACGCCCGCGGCGGCCGGTGAAACGGCCGCAATCAGATCCAGGTAACGGGAGCCTTGATCTCGAAGTCGCCGAACGGCGAAATCCGCTGCGCTTGAATCTGTTCGGCGTCGAATATCTGACGAACGTACGCAGTGCAGCTATCGGTCACATCGATCCAGACGCCGCCCGCGGCGTCATCGTTGGCCGGCGAGGCGTCGTCGCTGTCGGTTTCCACTTTCCGCATTCGCCGTTCCGCATTTCCGATCAGCCGCCGTAATGCAGGATGGTTCCGTCTGCGCCGACTGCGAAAACATCTGCGGAAGAGTTTCCCCAAACGTCCGCCAAACCGGCCGACAAGGCGTCGTTTGCCATCTCCGACCACGCGATTCCGTCATAATGCGCGACGCTCGCGCCCACGGCAAACAAGTCGGAGGCGGAGCTTCCCCAAACGGCGGATAACGCGAAGCTCGTCGGTTCGGTCAACTGTTCGAAAGTCGGCGCATCGGACGCGGTCTTGATCCGGCAGCGATTGCGGCACTGGGTGGCCAGCACAGCTAAATAGCACACATCTTCAATGAAATCAGGAGAAATATTTCAAATACATGGGTACGTTGGGCGCGATGCTTGGGGGGGGAATCTCCTGCCTTATCAAAGAGATATCCCGGTTCACTGCCTTAAAACTTCCGGAACTTCGGTTTAAAATTAATCTGCGAAAGACGACGCCATAATCCTGCCGCTCAAAAATGTCGCCGACCAAGACGACCTTGCCGGCGCCTTCGTGCGCGGCGTAATACATCAGGTTAGGCGAGTCGAAAACCACGGCCTCCGCTTCGCCAGCCCGAAGTTGCCGGTAAGGGAGGCGAGCGGCGGCGAGCTCACGCGTGAGGACGGCGATAGCGGCCACCGCGGCGGCGCCGTTCAGCACGACACGCGGAACTCTTCCCACGCTTCGCTTTTGAGTTGCTCGCGGAAATCCGGGTGCGCGACCGAGATAATTTTCTTGATGAAATCGTCCTGCGGCATGGCGCTGATCTTGGCGACGCCGTGTTCGGTGACCAGGAAGAAGTGGGCGCCGCGCGTGCCCATGATGTCTGGACCGATCAGGCCGATCGGCGTGCCCAGCGGCAGGTAAGGGAAGATCGACGAGCGCAGCTTGCCTTCCGGCGTGCGGTGCGTCGATTTCAGGCAGAGGTAGGCGACGCCGCCGCGGCCGAGGCCGCGCATGATTTGCGCCGCGCCGCCGATGCCCGAGTAATGGTTCTTGTCGCGCCCGCCCGAGTTGACGTGCCCGTGGAAGTCGATGCCGAGGATATTGTTGATGCCCAGGCCGCCGCAGAAGCCTTCGGAAATCACGACCCGCGAGGCCGGCGGCAGGACGATGTGCGGGTTGTTGTCGAGCCGGCTGTAAAAATCGCTGCCCTCTTCGGCCATCGTGAACGTCGCGACGATTTTGTCGTCGAGCGGGGTCCGCAGGCCGTTGCGTTCGACGTAATGCGAGCCGGTGATTTTGCCGGCTTCGAAAAGCTGCAGCGTGAACGGCTCCAGCATTTCCGAGTAGCTCCGGCCGACCCAGTTGGAATCGAGCAGGCGCTTCATCGCGAGCACGCCCGTGCCGCCGATGCCGACCTGGATCGCCCGCCCGTTCACGAGCTCGGGGTGCAATTCCATGTGGTTCACGACGTGCTCGGCGATCGCGGCCTCGTCGGCGGCGGGGTTGTCGAAGGCGCCTTTCGGCAGGCCCGGGATTTTGCTGTCGTCTTCCACGACCCAGAGCCGCCCTTCCTTCGCCGGCCTTTTGAACTGATCGATGTGGATCGTGTTGGCCGAATCGCCCCAGGCGCGCGTGAACGGATATTTTTCATTGACATAAAGAATGATGCGAATTCGCGAATCGCGCACGGCGATTTCCAGAAAATCGTTGGTGGCGCCGTTGGCCGGGCCGTGGCTCAGTTCGCCTTCTTCGTTCGGCGGCGTCATCACCAGCGGCAGCAAGTTGATGTTCAGCCCGCCGTTTTCGTCCCACGCCATCGCGTCAACCGCGTCCGGGAAGTGGCAGGCCTGGAGTTGCACGATGCCCATGCGCGACTGATTGCGGCCGACGTAATCCGGAAACATCACGCGCGTGATCGGATTGGTCGGGATGACGATGTTCTGCGTCGCGCCGATGAACGGCGACACGAAACGGATGCGGCGTTCTTTCAACTCGCGGTAGTGGTCGATGAGCCTGTTCAACCCCTCGATCTTCTTCGTCGCCTGGTTCGCCCGCAGCGCGATGTTCTTCAGCACCGGCATCGAGCTCGGTGTGCTGTGCAGGAAGCCGTTGAACATGCCCTTGGCGCTCATGGCGTCGCCGAGGCAGAGTTTGTGCGGGGCCATGAATAGGGCCTGGCGAATTTCGATGTCGTGCAAATCCTGCTGCTGAATGTGGTCCCAGAGCGTCGCGTAGAATTTGTGCGGCTCGTTGGTCGCAAAACCGGAGCCGATTTTGACGCCGGACGTCACCGCCGCCGCCATCGCTTCCTCGTGAGTGGTCATGCAATCGGTGAAAAACTTAGGGTAATGTCGGCGCGCCATACGCTGATTTCCTCTCTGCTTGTAAGTTCTCGGATGTATTCGGGAAAGTTGCTATGAACCGCAGGTTCTTCGTGTCCACTCGACGCATTCGCGGCCCCGTCACGCAGTTATCTCAAAATATCATCCAATAATGGACTTTCCCAAAATGGAGATTCGACGCGGTGAACATAGCGAACCGGCCCCCGGCTGTCAAGGCGAGATTTACCGATCTCGAGCTTGGTCGATCTCGCGGTAGGCGCCGGCGAAATGGAAATCGGCGAAAACAGCACGAGCATTGACAAACGGGAACGGTTATCGTACGCATACACTCAACAACCGCATTTTTGGAGCGGTCAACGGCGATCAAGACAACAATGAGTGCCGAGGGGTCGTGACCCGTGAAAAAGAAGAAAGTCGCTCCCGCGCCAGATGGTGCAGTGCGCCCGAAAACGGAAAGGATACCCGGAAAGAGAGATAAAAATCCGGATCGGGCGCCCGGCGACGCAGATGCGAGACGTTTTCTCCACGAATTGCAGGTTCACCAGCACGAACTGGAAATCCAGAACGAAGAGCTGCGCCGGATACAGCAGCAATTGGAGGCGTCTCGTTCGCAATATTTCGATCTGTACCACATGGCGCCAGTCGGTTACTTGGTTCTCAGTGAAGATGGGCTGATTCAGGAAGCCAATCTGACCGCGGCCAACTTGCTGGGCGTCACCAGGGGCGTTCTGGCCAAACAGGCGCTGACCCGTTTTATCCTTCCGGAACACCGGGAAGCCTTCCAGACGCACTGGCGGAGCCTGTTCGAGGCCGGCGAGCGGCAAACCTGCGAGTTGAGATTGCTGCGAGCGGGCGCGGCCCCTTTTTGGGCGCGGATCGAGGCGATAATGGCGCGAGACGCCGACGGCTCGCCGGCGTGCCGGGCGGCGGTGAGCGACATCACCGACCGCCGGGGGGCCGAAGAAGCGCTGCGGGAAAGCGAGGCCAAACATCGTACTTTAGTTGAGATGTCGCCCGACGCCGTGATCATGGCCGATCTCGAAGCCCGCGTCACCTATGCCAATCGGGAAGCGGCCAGAATGCTGGGCTACGACGATCCCGAGGAAATGATCGGCAAGCCGGCGAATGACTTCCTCGCGCCGGAGATGCACCAGGCGGCCGCCGGACACGTCAAGTGGCTGCTCGATCGCGGCGCCTTGCGCCACACCGTGTTTCGCGCTCGCCGCCGCGACGGCTCGTTGTTCCCGGCCGAGTGCAGCGTTTCGCCGATGCGTAACGAAGCCGGTTCACCGATCGGCGCGCTTGTCATGGCGCGGGACATCACGGACAAGAAGCGAACCGAAGACGAACGGCGGCAGGATTACGAAACGCAAATGGCGATCTTGTCGTTGCTCCAATTCTCGCTGAAAACGGAATCGCTGGAAAAGATTCTTACGTTCGCCTTGGAACGGATTCTCTCCATTTCTTGGCTGGTCTCCGATGGGCGGGGCGCGATTTTCCTGACGAACGAGCCGGACACTTTGGTGATGGCCGCGCACGCGAATCTTTCCGAGGCGGTGATGCAGACCTGCGCCCGCATCCCGTTCGGCCGCTGCTTGTGCGGCCGCGCGGCGCAAAGCCAGACGGCCCAATTTGCGGGCCGCCTCGACGTGCGGCACGAGATTACCTATCCCGGTATTCAGCCGCACGGGCACTATTGCGTGCCGATTTTGTCGGCCGGGAAAACGTTAGGCGTGCTCAATATTTATGTGCACGAGGGCAGCGCCTATCGGAAACGGGACGAACGGTTCCTGCAGGTCATCGCCGGCGCCTTGGCCGAAATCATCGAACGCCGGCGCGCGGAAGGGGCTTGGCGGGAAAGCGAAGGACGCTTCCGAACCCTTTTCGAACAGGCGGCGGACCTCATTCTGCTTTTGGAAATCCAACCCGACGCGCCGCCCATCATTCGCGACGTCAACGGTGCGATTATGACCGTTCTGGGATATCGGTGGGAGGAGGTCATCGGCCAGCCGGTTTCCATTTTGGAGGCAATGCCCGGCGCCGCGCAGAAAACCACGGACCAGATGCCGCCGACCGCCGTCGCCGGGGTTTACGCGATGGAGGTGCAGCATCGATGCAAAGACGGCGCGGTTCGGGAATTCGAATGCTCGACCACGGAAACGCTCATCGGCGGCAAGCGGTTTGCGATTTCCGTCGAGCGCGATGTCACCGATCGCCGCCTGAAAGAGGCGGCGCTGGCGGAAAGCGAAGAACGGCATCGGCAGATTTTTCAGGCCTCTTCCGCGGTCAAATTAGTCGTCGATCCCGACGACGGCCGGATCGTCGACGCCAACCAGGCTGCCTGCGACTTCTACGGGTATCCGTGCGATCGACTCCGGCACATGAAAATATTCGAGATCAATCAAAATCCGCCCGACGAGATCCGGCGCGATTTGCAGACGGTGAAAAACAGCAAGCGGGTGTTTTTCAATTTCCCGCACCGGTTGGCGTCGGGCGAAATTCGGCAAGTGGAAGTCTACACCAGCCCGCTCGTGATCGACGGCAAGACCTATTTGCATTCCATCGTTCACGATGTGACCGACCGGAGACGCGCCGAGGAGCAACAGCGCGCCAGCGAGGCGCGTTACCGGCTGCTGGCCGACAACCTCCGCGACATCGTCTGGACGATGGACCTGAATTTGCGGCCGACCTACATCAGTCCTTCTGTCGAACGGGTGCGCGGCTTAACGGTCGAGGAGGCGCTGCGGCAGAGACTCGAGGAAATGTTGACGCCGGATTCATGGCGCGCGGCCATGGCCGTTTTCAACGAGGAACTGGCGATCGAGAGCCAGCCGGGGGCGGATCCGTCGCGGATGCGCCGCCTCGAATTGGAGGAGGTTCTCAACGACGGTTCCACACTGTGGACGGAAACCGTCCTCTCCTTCCTGCGCGATGATGAGGGACGCGCCGTCGGGATATTGGGCGTCACGCGCGATGTCGCCGAGCGCAAACGGGCCGTCGAGCTATTGCTGAAGAGCGAAAAACAATTATCCAACGCGATGGATATCGCGCATCTTGGTCATTGGGAATACGACGTGGCCGCCGACCTGTTCACCTTCAACGACCAATTCTACCGCTTGTTTCACACCACGGCGGAGCAATCCGGCGGATACACGATGTCGTCGGCCGATTACGCGCGGCGCTTCGTCCATCCCGCCGACGCGGCCGTCGTCGGCGAAGAGGTTCAGAAGGCCATCGAGACGACCGACCCGCACTTCAACCGGCAAATCGAACACCGCGTCTTGTTCGGCGACGGAACGGTCGGCGATATCGTCGTGCGGTTCTTCGTCGCCAAAGACGCCGAAGGCCGGACGGTCAGAACCTTCGGCGTGAATCAGGACATCACCGAGCGCAAGCGGGCCGAAGACGCACTGCGAGACAGCGAGGAACGCTTCCGCACGCTGACCGAGAACATCGGCATTGGCGTCGCGATGATCAGTCCCGACATGGAAATCCTGACGCTGAACAAGCAAATGCGGGATTGGTTCCCGGACATCGACCCAACCAAGAAACCCTTATGCTACCGTGCTTACAACGATCCTCCCCGCGACGCGCCCTGTTCCTATTGTCCCACAATCCAAACATTGCGCGACGGTCGGCGGCACGAAGCGACGACCGAGACCCCGACGCCGAACGGCATCCGCTGCTACCGCGTGGTCGGAACGCCGGTCCGGGACAAAAACGGCGCGGTGCGGGCGGCCATCGAAATGGTCGAGGACATCACCGAACAAAAAAAGGCCAGCGACGCCCTGTTTCAGTCGGCCGCCAGATGGCAAGGCACCTTCGACGCGATTTCCGACATCGTCTGCATTCTTTCGCTGGAGCACGAATTCGTCGAAATCAACAAAGCCGGCGTGGCGGCGCTCGGCATGCCGCACGACGAAATCATCGGTAAGACATGTTGCAATTTGGTGCACGGAACAGACGCGCCGATTCCCCAATGCCCTTGCGTGGAGACTATTGAGACCAGCCGGCCGCAAAGCCGCAGATATTCGAGCGACGGCAGACACATGGAACTCAGCGCCTGGCCCATGTTCGGCCCCGATGGTCAGATGGGCGGGTTCGTGCACGTGGTCAAAGACATCACCATGGATATCGAGCGCGAAAGCGAAAAGGAAAAGCTCCAGGAGCAACTTCGCCAATCGCAAAAAATGGAGTCCATCGGCCGGCTGGCCGGAGGCGTGGCGCACGATTTCAACAACCTGCTGCAGGTCATCAACAGCTACGCCGAACTCTCGCTTGCCAAACTCAGGGACGAGGACCCGCTGCGCAAAAACCTGAACTGCATTTATGAATCCGGCGAGCGGGCCGCGGGCCTCACGCGCCAGCTTCTCGCTTTCAGCCGGAAACAGGTGCTGCAAACCGCCATCCTCGACATCAATACGACGATCGTCGGCATGGAAAAAATGATGCGCCGGCTGATCGGCGAAGACATCGACATCAGGCGGGTGTATGCCCCGGACCTGGGCAAGGTCAGGGCCGATCCGGGACAGATCGAACAGATCCTGATGAACCTCGCGGTCAACGCGCGCGACGCGATGCCCACCGGCGGCAAACTCACGATCGAAACGGCCAACGTGGAGTTGGACGAGAAATTCGCGGCCCAGCACGTTGGCGTCACAGCCGGCGCGTACGTCATGCTCGCCGTGTCCGACACGGGCTGCGGGATGGATGAGGCCACCAAAGCGCTGATGTTCGAGCCGTTTTTCACCACGAAGGAGAAAGGTAAAGGCACGGGCCTCGGCCTGGCGACCGTATACGGAATCGTCCAGCAAAGCGGCGGCAGCATCTGGGTGTACAGCGAACCCGGCAAAGGCACGTCGTTCAAGATTTACTTTCCTTGCGACGCCTCGGCGACCGCGACTTTGCTTTCGGATAAGCCGCCGGTCAAAGCCGTCTCCGGAACGGAAACGATTCTCGTCGTCGAAGACGAAGAAAAAGTGCGCCAATTGGTCGAGGAGGCTCTCCGCTCGGCCGGATACGCAGTCCTGCCCTGTGCGAACGCCGGCGAAGCGCTGTTGACCTGCGAGCAGCACCAGGGGCCCATCCACCTGATGCTCACCGATGTGGTCATGCCGCGGATGAGCGGCCGGCAACTGGCCGAACGGCTGTCGTCGCTTCGCCCGGAAACCAAAGTGCTTTATATGTCCGGCTACACCGACAACGCGATCGTGCACCACGGCGTGCTCGATGAGGGAACGCAGTTTATTGGCAAGCCGTTTACGATTGCGGCGCTGGCGAGCAAAGTCCGCGACGTGTTGGACTCTGGATGAGTCGTTATTGTTTTGGTCGGGACCGCGGGGAAAAAACTCGCTCGGCCTTGCCCGGGCGACGCGGAGGGAAACGATGACCATTCGCCAGGCGCCCGAGAGGCCCGCGACGCGTTTATTCTATTTGATCTTCGTAGTTTTTTCGGCAGGCATCGTTGTCGGCAGCTACCTCTACTTTTACTACTACGAGAAGCAATATCGCACCGAGGTCGAGAATCAACTTTCCGCGGTCGCGCAACTTAGAGCGGGCGAACTCGCGCAATGGCGTCAAGAAAGGTTGGCGGACGCAGCCGTTTGTTATCGCAACGTTGCTTTCGCCGCGATGGTGCGCCGCTTCTTCGAGAAGCCTGAAGATGCGGAAACGCAAGTTCAACTCCGCGCCTGGCTCGGTCATTTCCAGAAAGGGGGACAGTACGACGCGGTCTCGTTGCTCGACGCCCAATACCTCACGAAGTTATCCGTCCCCGACCGGCGCGAGCGCAGCGCGTCTTTCGTTTCCCCCGACGTCGCGGCCATCGCGCAATCGGGCAAAACGGCTTTTGAGGATTTCTATTGGAACGACGAGAATCGGCGGGTTTACTTGACGGTGTTGGTTCCGATCTTCATCGAGCCGGACGGCAATCGCCCCATCGGCTTTCTCGCCTTGCGCATCGATCCCACGATCCATCTGTACCCTTTCATCAAGCTGTGGCCATTGCCCCGCCGAACCGCGGAGACCCTGCTGGTTCGTCGGGAAGGGAATGAAGTTGTTTACGTGAGCGAACTCAAGTTCAAGGCCGGCCAAGATCTGAAACTACGCGTCCCGTTGGAGAGACGGGATGTGCTGGCTGTGAAAGCGGTGGTCGGGCAGGTGGGAATCGTCGAAGGCGTCGACTACCGAAACGAGCCGTCGATCGCCGCCGTGCGCGCCATCCCCGATTCGCCGTGGTTCCTCGTCGCCCGCATGGACACCGCGGAGGTCTACGGACCCACGCGGAGGCGATTGCTCGCCGTCGCGGTCGTCGTCGCGCTGCTGCTCGGCGGTTCGGCGCTTGGCACGGGCTTGATTTGGCGGCGGCGCGACGCCCGTTTTTATCGACAGCAGCGCGAATCTGCCGTGGCTTTGCGCGAGAGCGAAAAGAAGTTTCGGTTGCTGGTGGAAAATGCCCGCGATGTGGTTTTGAGTTTGACGCCCGGCGGCATCGTGACCTATTGCAGTCCCACGATTGTGGCTTTTGCCGGTTACGACGTCGGGGAGGTGATCGGACAGCACATCCGCGGATATTTCGCCGATCCTCGGCAATTCGAGCAGACGATCGCCCTCTTGGCGGAAGGGGTGGAAATGAAGGAAGCGCGCACGGCCGAGTTCCTTTTTCGACCGAAGCGAGGCGCGCCCTTCTGGGTCGAGGTGGTCAGCAAGCCCCTGGCGGAGGGCGACCGGGTGACGGCCGTCCATGCAATCATGCGGGATATCACCGAACGCATGCGGGCCGAGGAGGATTTGCGAGAGAGCGAATCCAAGTTAAAAGCCATTACCACCTCCACCCAAAACGCCATCTTGATGATCGACTCCGCAGGCAAAGTCACGTATTGGAATCCGGCCGCCGAGACCATTCTCGGGTTTTCGAACGCGGAGGCGATTGGTCGGAACCTGCATCGCCTCATCGCGCCGCAGCGCCACCACGACGCGCATGATGCCGCCTTTCCGGAGTTTCAGCGATCCGGTCAAGGCGCCGCCGTCGGCAAAACGCTGGAGCTGCAGGCGCGACGAAAAGACGGCGTGGAAATCCCTGTTTCGCTTTCGTTGTCTTCCGTTGAAGTCAAAGGCGCCTGGCACGCGGTGGGAATCCTGCGCGACATCAGCGCGCAGAAACGGTCGGAGGAAGCGTTGCGCCGGACGACGGAACGGGCCAACCAAATGGCCGTCGAGGCCCAGGCGGCGAACATCGCCAAGAGCCAGTTCCTGGCCAATATGAGCCACGAAATCCGCACGCCGATGAACGGCGTCATCGGGATGACCGGCCTCCTGATGGACACCGACCTGTCCGAGGAGCAGCGCCGGTACGCCGACACGATTCGTTCGAGCGGCGAAGCGTTGATGGTGGTGATTAACGACATCCTGGATTATTCGAAAATCGAGGCCGACAAACTGGAGTTGGAGACGCTGGATTTCGATCTGCGCGTCATGATGGAAGACGCGGCCGAACTGCTGGCGTTGCGCGCCCACGAAAAAGGCCTCGAATTCATTTGCCGCATCGATCCGGCGGCTCCGACCTTTTTGCGCGGCGATCCCGGACGGCTCCGCCAAATCCTCGTCAATCTGGGCGGCAACGCCATCAAATTCACCCAGAAAGGCGAAGTGGAAATCGAAGTGAAACCGGAATCCGAGTCGGAAGACCGATTTACCGCCCGCTTTGTCGTGCGCGACACGGGCGTTGGCATTCCGGCGGACAAGATCGACCTGTTGTTCAACGCCTTTCAACAGTTGGATGCCTCGACCACGCGGCAGTTCGGCGGCACCGGTTTGGGATTGGCCATATCCAAGCGTCTGGCCGAGCAAATGGGCGGCGAAATCGGCGTCGAAAGCGTGGAAGGCCGGGGAGCGACCTTTTGGTTCACCGCGGTTTTCGGCAAGCAGCCGCCGCGCGAAGACCGCCCGGACGCGCCGCGCGCCGACATTCGCGGCATGCGCATTCTGGCCGTCGACGACAACGCCACCAACCGCCTCGTGCTCGCCGAACAACTGGCGTCGTGGGGCGCACGCCATGCGGAGGCCGCCAGCGCCGCCGAGGCAATCAAACTGTTGCGCGCCGCGCACGCCGCGGGCGATCCGTTCCGCATCGTGATTACGGACATGCAGATGCCGACGATGGATGGCGAGGCGTTGGGCCAGACCGTCAAGGCCGACCCCGAACTGCACGACGCGCTTCTGGTGATGATGACTTCGCTGGGCCGCCGCGGCGACGCGAATCGGCTCGCAGCCATCGGTTTCTCGGCCTATCTGACCAAGCCGGTCAAACAGTCGCAATTGTACGATTGCCTCGCGACAATCCTCAGCGGCCGTCCCGAGGCCAAAGAGGCGGCGGCGTTGGTGACCCGCCACACGCTCAGCGAAACCCGCCGGCGAAAAGTGCGGATTCTGCTAGCCGAGGACAATCTCACAAATCAGCAGGTGGCCCTGAGCGTCCTCGATAAGCTAGGCTTCCGCGCCGACGCCGTCGCCAACGGACAGGAGGCAATTCAAGCGTTGGAATCAGGGCATTATGATTTGGTCTTCATGGATGTGCAGATGCCGGTCATGGACGGCTTCGAAGCGACCCGCGCCATTCGCGCCGGCCAGACGAAAGTCGGCAATCCCCGTCTGCCAATCGTTGCCATGACCGCCCACGCGATGAAAGGCGACCGGGAACGCTGTCTCGCCCAGGGCATGGACGACTACGTGGCCAAACCAATCGCGCCGCAAGCGCTGGCGGATGCACTGGATCGCTGGCTCGGCCAGATCCCGGAATTGCCGCCGGCGGTTCGCGCCGTCGTCAAGAAAGGCGGCGACGACGACGGACCGCCAATTTTCGACCGCGAGGCTCTCGTGGCGCGGCTGATGGGCGACGAAGATCTGGTCAAAGAAATCGTCGCCGGCTTTCTCGACGACATGCCCAAACAAGTGGTTGGGCTCAGAACCTGCATCGAGCGGTCTGATGCGGAATCGGCCGGACGCCAAGCCCACGCGATCAAAGGCGCGGCGGCCAACGTCGGCGGTCTGGCCTTGAGCGCCGCGGCGTTGGCGATCGAGAAGTCCGCCAAGGCGGGTCGAGTGGACGAAACCGCCCCCCTCCTTCCGGAGTTGGAGCGCCAATTCCAACTGTTGAAAGCGGAAATGGCGGAGGGCGCGAAATGAGAATCCTGATCGCCGAAGACGATTTCACCTCGCGCCGGATCCTCAACGCGATTTTGAAGAAATGGGGCTACGACCCCGTCGTCACGGAAGACGGCGTCGCGGCGTGGGACGCCTTGCAGAAAGCGGACGCGCCCAAGCTGGTGTTGCTCGATTGGAACATGCCAGGAATGGAAGGGGTCGAGATTTGCCGGCGACTCCGTCAGATCGTTGCATCCAATCCGCCGTACGTCATCTTGTTGACCGGGCGCGACGAAAAAGGCGATATCGTGCGGGGGCTCGAAGCCGGCGCGAACGACTACCTCGCCAAGCCATACGACAGCGACGAATTGCTGGCCCGGATTCGGGTTGGACAACGAATGTTGGAATTGCAGGCCGGACTGACGGAGGCGCGGGACGCCCTGGCGTTTCAAGCGATGCACGACCCGTTGACTGGAATTTTCAATCGCCGCGCCATCCTGGAGAGGCTCGCCGCGGATTTATCGCGTGCGAAAAGAGAGAATGGAATTCTCCGCGTAGCCATGTGCGACATCGATCATTTCAAGAACGTGAATGATTTGCACGGACATCAGACGGGCGATGAGGTCCTGGTCGCCTTCACGAAGTGCGTGCAGGCCAGTTTGCGCGAACATGACAGCCTGGGCCGTTACGGCGGCGAGGAGTTTCTCGTGGTCGCCGCGGGTTCGCGAGGCGCCAGCGACGAAAGCCTGTACGAGCGATTGCGCGCTGCGGTCGAGAGCAATACGATTCAAACCAAGGCAGCGGCGATTTCCATTACGGTCAGCATCGGCGTGGCGTCGCGCGCCGCGCAAAGTACGGTGGATACGCTGCTGGCCGCCGCCGACGCGGCGCTTTACAAAGCAAAGGCCGACGGCCGCAACCGGGTCGCCTATTCGGACGACCGTTAGAGGAAATCGTCGATGGCTCACGTATTGGTCGTGGATGACGAAGAGGCGATTCGCGGCGCCTTTCGGGCCGTTTTGGAAAGCGACGGCCACCAAGTGTCGTCCGCCCAGAGCGTCGGCGAGGCGACGCGCATTCTTGCGGGCGCAGCAGTGGACGTCGTCGTTTCCGACATCAACATGCCCGGAATGAAAGGCACCGCTTTGCTGAAATTGATTCGCGAGGCGTTTCCGGAGGTTCAAGCGATTCTCGTCACGGGCCTGCCTTCGGTGGAAACCGCCGCCGAAGCGGTTCGCCAGGGGGCCTACGACTACCTCGTCAAACCGGTCCGCGGCACAGAACTGCAAAAAGCGGTGGCCAACGCCGCGAAACTGAAAGCCGCGCAAGATGAAAAAGCAAGATTGGAAAGGGAAAAACAACAGCACCAGCAACATCTTGAACATATAGTGGAGGAGCGAACGGCTGAACTTAAAGAGGCATTAATTGGCACCATTTCGGCGATGGCGCTGACCGTGGAGATGCGGGATCCTTACACGTCCGGTCATCAAATCCGGGTCGCCAAGCTCGCGCGGGCGATCGGCGAGCGTCTCGGTCTCGCAAGTGAAAAAATAGAAGGCATTTACCTGGCGGGCATCGTTCACGATATTGGAAAAATCTCAATTCCCGCGGAAATTCTTTCGAAGCCCGGCGCCCTTTGCCCGGAAGAATTCGCCATGATCAAAAAGCACTCTCGGAGCGGCCACGCGATCCTGCAATCCATCAAATTCCCTTGGCCGATCGCAACCATCGTTCTGCAACATCACGAACGAATGGACGGATCCGGCTATCCGCAACATCTCGTCGGCGAAGCGATCTTGCCGGAGGCGAGAATCCTCGCCGTGGCGGACGTAATCGAGGCGATGGCGACGCACCGACCCTACCGCGCCGCGCTCGGCATCGAGGTCGCTCTTGAAGAGATCGACAGAATGACGGGCCGGCTTTATGACGCCAACGCCGCGGGCGCGTGCATCGAACTGTTTCGCAATGGTTATGCGCTATGACTGGCAAACCTCGGTGCGGAAAAAACGAGTGATTTTCCCGCAAAAAAGCGAAGGCTGATCAACATCGCCGCGGGGGACGGCGTGTTGGGCCTTCGCAACCAAGCATCCAGTTTTTCCAAAAGCGAGAAATTTTCCTATTGGCACTGCAAATGAATCACGACGCCGCGGCAGCGCCGGCCGGCCGGGCGGCGCCCGCCGCGCGGCCGAGTTCGGCGACATTGTCCGCAGCGTGCCGCGCCGCGCGATCGGCGTCCATCCATTTCGCGGCGACGAGGTCGGCCGCGGTGCGCGGCAACTCCACCACCATCTGTTCGAGTTCGAGATTCGTGCAGATCTCGTACGGCGGCACGTTCAGGCGTTGCGCCCGGCTGAACCGCCAGCGCCGCATTTTGCTGAACACCGCCTGCTGCGCCGGCGACAAGTGCGACGGGGGCGGCGTTGGGGCGCGTTTCGCCCCGGCGTCGCCGTTATTGCCGTCCGCGGCCGGCGCGCCGTTTCTCGCCCCGGAACCCTCGGCGCCGGCGGCCGGCCGATCCGCCCGCTCGCTCGGCGAGGGGGCCGCCGAATCCTCATAGGAAAAGGTGACGCACATGTAGGATCCCGCGGGGCTCTCGAGCAGATGGTCGGAGAACCGGACGACCCGTTTGTTCTGCAGAAACGCCTGCAAGGCACGGTCGTCGAAATCGCGCGACGCCGCATCGAACGGGACCGCCATAACCTTCACTTTCATCATTTGCTCCTTTCGGTTGGTTCAAACACTTGGTTTGCTTAAAGGCAAAAACGGCGCCGAAAACGCCAAAATTGCCTAAGTGCGCTTTATTGCTAACCTTTTCGAAAAAAGTGGTGTCTCAAGAGTGTTCGACCGTGTTCGATTTTCGAACACGCGTGTTCGAAAATCGAACACGAGGACCCAAAAAACCGTCCGAAAGCGAACTTGCGACTGGCGCCTGAATGTGTTAGAAGCCGCAGCATTGAGAGGAGCGTGGATGCGTAAGTTTCTGGTTTGGCTGAAAGGACTCAACCGGACGCAAGTTGCCTTGCACGGCGGTCTGTTCATCGCCCTTTTTCTGATTTTTCTGTATCTTACGTTTCCCTACGACATCATCCGCGATGTGATCGCGCAGAAACTGGAAGCCCAGGGCAAAGTTCAGGTCGCGATCGGGTCGATCAAACCCTTCCGCCTGTTCGGCGTACGGATCAAAGATCTGCGGATTGCCGACATCGACGACGCCACCAAGGTCTTCTTAAACGTCGATGAAACGCGCGTGCGCGTGCGCCCGACGCAACTCTTTCTCGGCCGCGTTTGGCTGGATTTCGACGTCTACGCGTACGGCGGCGGGCTGGCGGGGTCATATTGCCGGCACGGGTCGGCAAACGACGTTGCGATCAATTTCGTCGATTTCGGTCTGCGAAACGCCTTGCGCGAGTTCACGCGACAGGTCGGCCAGCTCGACGTGGACGGCACGCTGGGCGGCGATTTCAACGCGCATTTCTCGGCCGGCGCGAAGAAAGGCAACAGCGGCGCGCTGCATCTGTCGCTCGACAAGCTGCGCGTCGCCAACATCAATCTGGCCGGCCAACAGTTGCCGAACCTGAAATTCGAGCCGGGCAAACTGGCGATGGAGTTGCAGCAGAACATCTTCAAGCTGAGCGACTTCACGCTGAAGGGCGACAATTTGTCGTTGAAGGCCAGCGGCCAAGTTTACATCAACGAAACCTCGCCCTCCAAGAGCCGGCTGACCTTGACGTTCAAATTCAAACCGTCGGAAGAGTTCGAATCGGGTCTGGGTTTGCTGGCGATGGGCTTGCCCGCGGCCGACGCCGACGGCTACTACGAAACCCACGTCAGCGAAACGTTCGACAGCCTCGGCGCCAAACGCGGCGGCGGGCTTCCTTGAACGCCTGCAACGAAGCGTCGAACACGAAACGCGCCCGGCCCCGCCGCGGAACCACGCCGCAGGAACAAGAGCAACTCGCGCAACTCCGCGGCGCACTGGTCGCCGATTTGGGCTGCGACGTCGAGGTCGTGGCGACGCACAATCGGCGTTCGATGATCCGTTTCCACTGGTCGCGGCAAGGGTTGTCGTTGCGCGTCCACCGCATTTTTCTGGAGGCCGACGCGGACATCTGGCGCGCCGTCATCGGGTTCTGCCGCCACCCGGGCAAGGCCAACCGCGCCGTCATCGACCAATACATCGCCGCGCACCAGCAGCAGATCGGCCGCGAAACCGCCCGCACGCGAACGATTTACCTCGACACCGAGGGCGAGCACTATGACTTGTGCGAATTGTTCGACGGCCTGAATCGGAAGCACTTCAAGCGGCAATGCGACGCCCGCGTCACCTGGGGCAAGGCGGCGGGAAAGCGGAAGAAGACCCGCGGCATCCAGCTCGGTTCCTATGATCCCGAGGCCAATCTGATCCGCCTCAACCGCGCGCTCGACCATGGGTGGGTGCCGCGGTACGTCATCGACAGCATGCTGTACCACGAGATGCTGCACTGGCTGTTCCGGCCCCGCGCCGCCGGCGCCCGCCGGGTCGTGCACGGCAAAGCGTTCCGCGAGGCTGAACGGGCGCACCCGTATTTTGAGAAATCGCAAGCCTGGGTGGCGAAGAACCTCGACCGCCTGCTCAACGACTGAAGCACGGTTTCAGCGCAAACGACCGGCAGAGCCGTCTTCGCCTGCCAAGTCGTCTTGAAAACGCGCCGTGGCGCGGCCACAATATGCAGTCTTGACAGCCGGCAATTAGATAGACGACACACGGGCTGCGATTCTCGATCTGCGTGTGCGCGGAATTTCGAAACGCAAGGTGCATGGCGCGTCGACACGCAACTCGCATTGTTTGGCCTGGCGATATGAGGTGCGGCCCGCGGCCGCAGGAGACGCCCAGTCGTTGAAGAAGTGGATGTTCCTCGTCGCGCTGACGCTGTGGGCCGCCGCCTGCACGCAACGCAGCGCGCCCGCCGCCCCCGCCGGCGCCCGCCGCATCGTGTCGCTGCTGCCCAGCTTCACGCAAATTGTCGTCGCGCTCGGCGCCGGCGATCGGCTGGTCGGCCGCACGCAGTTTTGCCCGACCGCGGGCGTGTCGCCGGCGGCCGTCGTGGTGGGCGCGGCGCTCGACGCCAACTTCGAGAAGATCCTTTCCTTGAAGCCTGACCTCGTCTTGGTGAAACAGTCGATGACCGAGCAACGCCGAAAGCTCGAAGCGTTGGGCTTGCCGATTCTCGACCTGCCGACCGACAAAATCGCCGATGCGTTTATTGCGGTCGAGGAAATTGCCCAACGGCTCGGGCTCGCGGCCAACGGCAGGGCGCTGACGGATCGGTTGCGACAGGAACTGCAACGCGTCCACCAGGCGGCGGCCGGGCGGCCGCCGGTGCGCGCGCTGCTGGTCATCGGCCATGCGCCGGGCGAACTGCGCGAAATTTACGCCGCCGCCCCGGGAACCTTTCTCGACGAACTCCTCGCACTCGCCGGCGGCGTTGACGTGCTGCCGGCGGGCCCAGCGATCTTTCCGAAAATCAATGCGGAAGAAATTTTGCGCGCCGATCCCGAGGCGATCATCGTCTTTGCGCCCGGCGAAGACGGCTCGCCCACGGCGCAAGCGGCCGAGTTGAACGTCTGGCGCGCGCTGCCCTTTCTGCGCGCCGTGAAAAACGGCCGCGTGCACCGCATCGTCGACGCGAACGCGCTGTCGCCCGGCCCGGAAATGGCGCAAACCGCGCGCCGGGTGGCCGAATTGCTCGGCGAGAACGCGGGGGGCCGGCCGTGAAATGCTGGGAAGCGGCCGGCGTCTGCTTCGCCTACCGCGACCAGCCGGTGGTGCGCGACGTCGATCTCGCCGTCGAAGCCGGCGAGATGCTGGCGATCGTCGGCCCCAACGGCGCCGGGAAATCGACGCTGTTGAAGCTGCTGTCCGGCTACCTCAAACCGCAGGCCGGGCGGATCGTTTACGACGGCAAAGACCTCCGCGATTGGGAACCGCTCGCCCTCGCGCGCGACCTGGCGACCGCGCCGCAATCCGCCGTATTTTATTTTCCGTTCACCGTCGGGCAATACGTGCTGCTGGCGCGGCATCCGCATCGCGGCTGGTCGCCGTTCGAAAGCGAGGCCGACGTGGCGGCGGCGAACGCCGCGCTGGCGCAGACCGGGGTCGCGGCGCTCGCGGCGCGCAGCGTGCTCGAGCTTTCCGGCGGCGAGAAACAGCGGGTGGTGCTGGCCGCCGCCTTGGCGCAGGGGCCGCGAACGCTGCTGCTCGACGAGCCCACGGCGTCGCTCGACTTGCGGCACCAGGTCGCGTTGATGGGCGCGTTGCGCCGCCAGAACGAGCAATGCGGCACGACTGTGGCGCTGGTGACGCACGACCTCAACCTCGCGGCCCGCTGGGCGCCGCGGCTGCTCTTGATGCACGAAGGGCGCATCGTCGCCGACGGCCGCCCGGCCGATATTCTCCAACCCGACAGCCTGCGCGAGGTCTACTGCGCGACGGTGGAGATCGGCCGGCGCGCCGACGGCGTCACGCCGTACATCTTGCCGCTCGAGGAATCGCGATGACGGTGCAGGCGCTGACGCCGCGAGTGTTGGCCGCCAAATTGGCGCCGTTTGCGCTGTTTCTGCTCGCCGCGCTTCTGCTCGGGCCGGCGGTCGGCGCGGTGACTGTCGACCCGCTCGCCGCGTGGGCGCACCGCCACGACCTGGCCGGCAATCTCGACGCCAGCGTCTTCTTCACGATCCGGCTGCCGCGCGTCTTGCTCGCCGCGCTGACCGGCGCCGCGCTCGCCCTCGCCGGCGCGGCGTTTCAGGCGTTGCTGCGCAACCCGCTCGCGGAGCCGTTCACGCTCGGCGTTTCGTCGGGCGGCGCCTTCGGCGCGGCGCTGGCGATCAAGCTCGGCCTCGGCGCGACGCTGCTCGGCTTCTCGCCGGTGATGCTCGCCGCCCTCGCCGGCAGCGCGGCGGCGGCGGCGCTCGTGTACTGGCTGGCCCGGACGCGGGGCGCCCTTTCGTCGACGCTGCTGACGCTCGCCGGCGTGACGATCAGCTTTTTCTTCGCGGCGGAAATCTTGTTGATTTTCTACTTGTCGGATTACACCGAAACCCACCAGATGATCCGCTGGATGATGGGTTCCCTCGACGTCGTCTTCAATCTCGCGATGCTGCGCGGCAGCCTGGCGTCGCGCGCGGCGCTGTCGCTGATGCTGCTGGCCTACGCGGGCGGGCTGGCGGCGCTGGTGCTGCTGGCCGGCAAATTCAATCAACTTAGCCTGGGCCCGGAAATCGCCGCCAGCCGGGGCGTGCACGTGCGCCGCGCCCAGCGCGCCGGCTACCTCGCGGCCTCGCTGGTCACGGGCCTGGCCGTTTCGCTCGCCGGGCCGATCGGTTTCGTCGGCCTGATCGTGCCGCACGCGGTGCGCTTTCTGGTCGGGCCGGACCACCGCGTGCTGCTGCCGGCTTCGCTGATGGCCGGCGCGGGCTTTTTGATCTTGTGCGACGCCGCGGCGCGCAGCCTGTTCGGGCCGGTGGAAATCCCGGTGGGCGTGCTGACGGCGACGATCGGCGGGCCGTTCTTTCTGCTGTTGCTGCTGCGCGCGAAACGGCAGGGAAACATCTGACGGCGCGCAATAACAAAGTTTTGGGGGGAGCGCGCAAACCGGAATGTAGGAAGTTGAATGGCCAATGGCGAATGGCGAATTTCGGGCGGCGTCGGCAATTCTGCATTCGCCATTCGCCATTCGCCATTATGCGGGGGAACAGTTCGCAAAAATTGATCGATCAGAGAAAATCGGCAGTCACTATAGGTCCTATAGAGACTGTCGATTTTCCCGGTGACGGCGAGTCGGTCGGGGCCGACGCGG
>CAZHPN010000075.1:0-25693 GCA_964534375.1 uncultured bacterium
CTAAGTATGCGAATTTACAGAATCACGACCCCTGAACTGGCGAAGTTGGGCTAGTTGCGGCCTGGCCGACCGATTCAAATTGCATCCGGCCAAGCTTCTCCGCCGTCACGCGCTTGGAAAGGTACAGCATTTCGATGCCCACCACCTTTCCTTCGGTGTTGCAGTCGAGAATGATGCCCGGCGAGATTTCTTCACTTTCGGCGGCGGGGGCCTGGTCCAAATCGAGGTAGAGCGCATCAGCTTCGCGATCAACAGTCAGCTTCATAATTCGCCTCTCAAACGCCGATCGAGATGGGCCGTGATCACCCGCCGCGGTTCGGTTGTCGAAACTATAACACGAAGGACGCGCCCAGCAAGTTCTGGGTGAACCAGCCGCCTTGACCCCCGCGGCTCCGGGCGCTATAAACTCGCTTCTTTGGTTGACCGGATGCAATGCAACCCGTTGTCACGCATCGGGAATTCGGGGGAAAAGATGGCCGTCCAAGTCGAGAAAGTTTCGCCGATCAAAACCCGGCTCACGCTGACGATCGAGGCTGCCGCGGTCGCGGCGGAGAAGGAAAAGACGCTGAAGACGATCCGCCGCGAGGCGATGGTGCCGGGTTTCCGTCCGGGCAAGGCGCCGCTCGACCTGATCAAGCGCCGTTACGCCAGCTATCTCGACGACGAGGTCAAACGGACGCTGCTCAAAGAGCGTCTGCCCCAGGCGATCACCGAAGAGAAGATCAAGACGCTCGGCGCGCCGGAGTTGGAAAAGGAAGAATTCGCGGAAAACGGCGACCTGATTTTCGTCGCCGTGCTGGAGACCTGGCCGGAAGTCGTGCTCGGCGAATACAAGGGCATCGAGGTCAAACGCGAAAAAACCGACGTGCGGCCCGAAGCGGTCGACGGGCGCATCGAGCGGTTTCGGCTGCACCTCGCGACGTTCACCCCGGTCACCGACCGGGACGTGTGCGAAAAAGGCGACATGGTCGAGGTCGATTACACCGGCCGCAAAGACGGCGAAGTGTTCAAGGGCGGCTCGCACAAAGACTTCAAGCTCGAACTGGGCAGCGGGACGTTCATTCCCGGCTTCGAAGACGCCCTCATGGGCATGAAAGTCGGCGAAACCAAAGAGGTCCCGCTGACCTTCCCTGAAGCGCACGGCCGCCCCGACTTGTCGGGCCAACCGGTCGTTTTCACGGTGACGTTGAAGTCGATCGTGAAGCGCGAACTGCCGGCGCTCGATGACGAATTCGCCAAGGACACGGGGCTCGCCGACACGTTCGAGGCCTTGAAGCAAAAAGTCCACGACGAGATTTTCCAGGCGGAAGAGGGCCGCACGAAGCGCGGCGCGCGCCGGTCGCTGGTCAACAAGCTGGTCGAGCTGTACCCGATCGAAGTGCCGCAAGATATGGTCGAGCGGCAGCAGGACCAAATGGTTCGCAGCACGAAGGTCGAGTTGGCGCAGGCGGGCATGCAAATCAGCGACGACCCGGCGCTCGACGAGCGGCTGCGGGCGCGCTACGCCGACGAAGCCAAGAAGGAAGTGCAGTGCTTCTTCCTGTTCCAGGCGATCGCCGAAAAGGAAAACATCGTGGTTTCCGACGCCGACCTGGAACTGAAGTACCTCGAGATCGCCGCCCGTCAGGGCCGGCCCGTGGCCGAGGTAAGCGCTTATTACCAAAAAGAAAATTTCGTCGAGTACCTGAAAGACGGCATGCTCGACGACAAGGTCGTGGATTTCCTGCTGGCCAACGCGAACATCGTCTGGGAAGAGCCGGTGGCGCACAGCGAGCATGAGCACGAACACGAACACGAGCACGACCACGAACACGACCACGATGATTCTCACGAATGACTTCCCGCGCGCGTCCGGGGGCGGCCGGCCCCCCCCGGACGAATGATCGCCCGCGCGAAGCAGCGAGGGCGCCTTTGTTCTGACTCCAAGAATGAGTTATACTAGTGAGAATGGACGCTTGGGGAACCGACGAGGGGTACATGCTGATTCCGACCGTCATCGAGCAAACCGGCCGCGGCGAGCGGGCGTACGACATCTACAGCCGCTTGCTGAAGGACCGCATCATCATTCTGGGCCTGCCCATTGACGACAACATCGCCAACCTCGTCATCAGCCAGCTTCTGTTCCTTGAGGGCGAAGACCCCGACAGCGACATCTCGCTGTACATCAACAGCCCCGGCGGTTACGCCAGCTCCTGCCTGGCGATCTACGACACGATGCAGTTCGTCAAGTGCTCGGTGAGCACGTTGTGCATCGGCCAGGCCTATTCGATGTCCGCGGTGCTGCTGGCGGCCGGCTCGCACGGCAAGCGCTTCTGCCTGCCGCACAGCCGGTTTCTGCTGCACCAGCCGATCGGCAGTTTCTCGGGCCAGGCGACCGATCTGGAGATTCACGCGCGGCAGATCGAGAGCCTGCGGACGACGGTGAACGAGATTCTGGCCAAGCATTCCGGCCGCACGGTCGCCCAGATCACCAAAGACACCGACCGCGAATTCTACTTGACCGCCGAAGAGGCGAAGACCTATGGTCTGATAGATCGCGTGATCGACAAACGGTTGCCGCAACCAACCGATATTCGAGACGGAAGAATCCGATGAAAAAACGAACCGACCACGAAGGCAACCACAACCTGCTCTGTTCGTTCTGCGGCAAGAGCCAGCGGGACGTGCGCAAGTTGATTGCCGGTCCCAACGTTTACATCTGCGACGAATGCATCGAGCTGTGCAACGACATCATCGCCGAGGAAGGCAAACCCGAAGACGAACGCTTCGACACCAGCGCCATTCCCAAACCGAAGGAAATCGCCCTGGCGCTCGACGACTACGTCATCGGCCAGCAGGCCTCGAAGAAGGCCCTGTCGGTGGCGGTGCACAACCACTACAAGCGCATGCACTTCCACGGCAAGACCGGCGACGTCGACCTGGAAAAAAGCAATATCCTGATGGTCGGGCCGACCGGCAGCGGCAAAACGCTGCTCGCCCGCACGCTCGCCAAGATCCTGCAGGTGCCGTTCGCCATCGCCGACGCCACGACCCTCACCGAGGCCGGGTACGTCGGCGAAGACGTCGAGAACATCATCCTGGCCCTTTTGCAGAATGCGGACTTCGACCTCGAACGCACGAAGCGCGGCATCATCTACATCGACGAAATCGACAAAATCAGCCGCAAATCCGACAGCCCGTCGATCACGCGCGACGTATCCGGCGAAGGCGTGCAGCAGGCGCTGCTCAAGATCATCGAGGGCACGGTCGCCCACGTGCCGCCCAAGGGCGGGCGCAAGCACCCGCAACAGGATTTCCTGAACATCGACACGACCAACATCCTGTTCATCTGCGGCGGCGCCTTCCACGGGCTGGAAGACATCATCCTGCGGCGCATCGGCCGCTCGTCGATCGGCTTCGGCGCCAACGTCAAAAGCTCGAAGGACATGAAAATCGGCGAGATCCTCAAGCAGGCGCAGCCGCAGGATTTGCTGAAATACGGCTTGATTCCCGAGTTCATCGGCCGGTTGCCGGTCATTGTGACGCTGCACGAGCTCACCGAAGACGACCTGATGCGCGTGCTCACCGAGCCGAAAAACGCGCTCGTGCGCCAATACGGCAAGATGTTCGAAATCGAAAACGTGAAGCTGTCGTTCTCCGACGGCGCGTTGCGCGCCGTGGCGCGCGAGGCCCTGCGCCGCAACTCCGGCGCGCGCGGCCTGCGGTCGATTCTGGAATCGGTGATGCTCGACATCATGTACGAGATCCCCAGCCAGAACAACGTGCGCGAAATCGTCATCAACGAAGAAGTGATCACCGGGCGCGAGCAGCCGCTGGTGGTTTATGAAAAGAAGGCCGCGCCGGATTAACCGGCCCGGCCGGCGCGAGGCGGCCCGATGACCACTCCCCTGTTCGGCGAGCCCCCGCGGGAAGGGCGGCGTAGCCTGCTGCCCCTGTTGCCGTTGCGCGATCTGGTCATTTTCCCCCACGTCGTGACGCCGCTGTTCGTCGGCCGGCCGCGGTCGATCGCCGCGCTGCACGAGGCCGTGACCAAAGACAAGCTGATCATGCTCGCCGCGCAGACCGACCCGAACCTCAACGACCCCGAGGAAGGCGACATCCATCGCGTCGGCGTCGTCGGCAAGGTCATGCAACTGCTGCGCCTGCCCGACGCGACGGTCAAGGCGCTCGTCGAGGGCCGCAGCCGCGCCCGCATCCGCGATTACCTGCCGCAGGCCGACTTCTTCGTGGTCTACGCCGAGGAAATCCCCGAGCCGCCGGACCGCACGGTCGAGACCGAAGCCTTGATGCGCAACGTCCAGCGCCAATTCGAGAACCTGACCAAGATCAATCGCCGGATCTCGAAAGAGACCGCGGCGGCGATCGCGGCGATCGAGCAGCCCGGCCGGCTCGCCGACGCCATTGCGCCCCACCTGTCGCTCAAACTGCGGCAAAAGCAGGAGTTGCTGGAAACCTACTCGCCCGCCGAGCGGCTGGAGAAAATCTTCGACCTGACCGGCGGCGAGATCGAAATCGCCCAGGCCGAGCGCAAGATTCGCTCGCGCGTCCGCCAGCAGGTGGCGACCTCGCAAAAGGAAGCCTTCCTCAACGAGCAGATGCGCGCGATCCAGAAGGAACTCGGCGAACGCGACGAGTTCAAGGCCGAACTGAAGGAACTGGAAGACCGCATCCGCAGCAAGAAAATGAGCGAAGAGGCGGTCGAGAAGGTCAAAGCCGAATTCAAGAAGCTCCGCATGATGAGCCCGCTGTCGGCCGAGGCGGCGGTCGTGCGCAATTACATCGACGCCGTCGTTTCGCTGCCGTGGTTCGAGCGCACCGAGACGGACGTCGACATCGATCGGGCCGCGCAAATTCTCGAGGAAGACCACTTCGGGTTGGAAAAGGTCAAGGAACGCATCCTCGAATACCTCGCCGTGCAGAAGCTGGTCCGGAAGATGAAAGGCCCGATCCTCTGCCTCGTCGGCCCGCCCGGCGTCGGCAAGACGTCGATCGGCAAGTCGATCGCCCGCGCCGCCGGACGCAAGTTCGTGCGCATCAGTCTGGGCGGCGTGCGCGATGAGGCCGAGATTCGCGGCCACCGCCGCACCTATATCGGTTCGATGCCGGGCAAGATCATGGCCATGATGAAGCGCGCCGGCGCCGGCAACCCGGTGTTCATGCTCGACGAAGTCGACAAGATGAGCGCCGATTACCGCGGCGACCCGACCAGCGCGCTGCTCGAGCTGCTCGATCCGGAGCAGAACCACGCCTTCAACGATCACTATCTGGACATGGATTACGACATGTCCGACGTGCTGTTCGTCGCCACGGCCAACACCACGCAGGCCATCCCGCCGGCGCTGCAAGACCGCATGGAAATCATCCGCCTGCCCGGCTACACCGAAGACGAGAAGCTCGCTATCGCCAAGGGGTTTTTGGTTCCGAAGCAAAAAGAAGCCAACGGCCTGGCCGACAAGGACGTGACGTTCACCGACGGCGCGATTCTGCTGATCGTCCGGCGTTACACGCGCGAGGCCGGCGTGCGCAACCTCGAACGCGAACTCGCCTCGATCTGCCGCAAAATCGCGCGGCGCGTCGCCAGTCCCGAGCACGCCGACGAAAAGGTGCGCGTCACCGAGAAATCCGTGCCGGTCCATCTGGGCGTGGCGCGCTTCCGCGAGCAGCAACGCGAAGAAAAGAACCTGATCGGCATCGCCAACGGCCTGGCCTGGACCGACGTCGGCGGCGAACTGCTGGCGGCGGAAGTGGTCGCCATGCCGGGCAAGGGCAAGTTGACCGTCACCGGCCGGCTCGGCGAAGTGATGCAGGAGAGCGCCAAGGCCGCGCTCTCGTATGTGCGGCGCCGCAGCCGCGTGCTCGGCCTGCCCGACGATTTTTACCAAAAGATCGACTTGCATGTGCATTTGCCCGAAGGCGCGATTCCGAAAGACGGCCCCTCGGCGGGCATCGCGATGGCCACGGCGATCGCCAGCGCGCTGCTGCGCGTGCCGGCCCGGTGCGACGTGGCGATGACCGGCGAAATCACGCTGCGCGGCCGCGTCCTGCCGATCGGCGGCCTCAAGGAAAAGCTGATCGCGGCCCGGCGCGCCGGCATTCGCAAGGTGCTGATTCCGAAAGACAACGAAAAAGACCTGCACGAGGTGCCGGCCAACGTGCGCAAGGAACTCGAGGTCGTCCTCGTGGAAAACATGGACGAAGTGTTGCGGCACACGCTCGCGGTCGACGATCCGGAGCAGATCTTCATCGTGCCCGGCGCCGACGATCTCTCGCCGGCGTTGGACGAACCCGCCGACGACCGCACCGCGCGCCTGCTGTAACCCGTCGAAATTGCAAAACAAAGCCAATGTCCGGCCGAGGCGCCGGTAAGTCATAAGGATGCCGGTGATGCGGGCAGTATTGCGGTCGGCGTGGGTCTGGTTCGCATTCCTCGCCATCCTGGTCGTGGCTACGCCGTGCGTGGCGCTCGTGCGCCTGTTCGACCGCGATCCGGCGCGGTACCGCACGGGGCGGCTACTGCGGCGCTTCGCCTGGCCGCTGACGAAGGTCAATCCGCTCTGGAAGATTGCCATCGTGGGGGCCGATCGCGTCTCCGATCCGCGCCGGCCGTATGTGGCGGTCGCCAATCACCAGTCGTTCGCCGATGTGCCGATCATCTCGCGCCTGCCGTGGGAGATGAAGTGGGTCGCCAAGCGCTCGCTGTTTCGCGTCCCGTTTTTGGGATGGATGATGCGCCTCGCCGGCGACATCCCCGTGAACCGCCGCGACAAGCAGAGCCGCGCCGCCGTGCTGCCGCGGATGCACTGGTACTTGCAGCGCCGCTGCTCGGTGATGCTGTTCCCCGAGGGCGCGCGCTCGAGCGACGGCGAGGTGCACGACTTTGCCGACGGCGCCTTTCGCGCGGCCATCGAGGCGCACGTTCCGATCCTGCCGCTGGCGATCTCCGGCTCCCGCGACTGCTTGCCGCGCGGCAGTTGGCTGTTCACCGCCGCGTGCGACGTGCGACTGCAGGTGCTGCCGCCAGTCGAAACGACCGGTTTGACGCTCGCCGATGCGCCGGCATTGCGTGACCAAGTGCGTTCCCTGATCGCCGAGGAGGTCAGCAGGAAGGCTGCGCTGTGAATAGTGACGTTCGCTGACCTTCCGACGCGACGGAATTCCCCGCGCTTTTTTGCGGGCCTGAACATCCGCGGCGCGCTCGACCGGCGCTGCGGCGAGATGTATTTCCGCACGGGCCAATTCGCGCTGCTCGAACAGACCGCGGCGCGGCAGCGGTCACGCGCCATCGCTGGCGCGCGAGCGTTCGACGGCCGCCTGAACCAGCCGCGTCAGCGCGTCGTTGACCGGCGTCGGCAGGCCGCGCGCGCGGCCGACCGCGGCGACGGCGCCGTTGATCGCGTCGATTTCCGTGCGGCCGCCGGCGGCGAGGTCGCCGAGCATGCTGGCGCGGATGTCGCGCGTGTCGGCGATCACCTGCCAGAGCCGGGCGATGACGGCCGCCGCGTCCAACGTCACGCCGAGCGCCGCTGCCGCGGCGACCGCCTCGCGCACCACGTCTTCCAGCAACGGGCGCAGACTCGCGGCGCGGGCCAACTCGCCGTTTCGCACACCGAGCAGCGCCGCGACCGGATTGATCGCCGCGTTGACGCAGAGCTTGGCCCAGAGCGCCTCGCGGATGTCGCCGACGGCGCGCGCCGGCAGCCCGGCGGCGGTCCACGCGGCGGCGATTTCGCGCAGCCGGGGCGTCAGGCCGCCGCGCGCCTCGCCGATGACGGTTTCGCCGTCGGCGGCATGCTGCACGACGCCCGGCGCCAGCACGTGCGCGGCGAGCGTGGTGCTGCCGGCCAGCAGCCGCTCGTCGCCGTAGCGGGCGGCGAGGCTTTCGACGTTGCCGACGCCGTTTTGCAGCGACATGGCGAGGGCGCCGCCGGCGCAGAGCGCGGCGTGCTGCTCGGCGGCGGCGGCGGTGTCGTAGGCTTTGACGCAGAAAACCGCGAGATCGACCGAATCGGCGGTTGGCGCGTCGCGATGGATCGGCAGCCGCACGACGTACGAGCCGCGCACGCCCTCCAGGCGCAGGCCGTGGGCGGCGATGTGGGCGACGGTTTTGGCGTTGCGTTCGATCAGGCGCACGTCGAGCCCGCCGCGGGCCAACACGCCGGCCACGACCGACCCGACCGCGCCCGCGCCGATGATGGCGATTTTCATGGGTGACCTGACGGGAGGTTGTCTTGTGACAGGATCAACAGAGCCTGCCCCCGACCTGATCGGGGGATCAACCGGATCATGGGGATATTGCTGGCTTGATTGATCCTGTAATTCCTGGCCAATCGTCGCGTCGCCATCTTACCGCGCCATTTTCGTAAACAGCGTCTTGGTCGTTGTCAGCAGGATTTTCAGATCGAAGCCGAGATTGGTGTGTTTGATGTAATACAGGTCGAGTTGCAGCTTTTCGCGCGCGTCTTCGATCGACGCGCCATACGGGTAGCGCACCTGCGCCCAGCCCGTAATGCCCGGCTTCACCACGTGCCGCTGGTTGTAATACGGCAGCACGGCCGCGAGTTGCTTGACGAAAAACGGCCGCTCCGGCCGCGGGCCGACGAAGCTCATCTGGCCTTGCAACACGTTCCACATTTGCGGGATCTCGTCGATGCGAAAGCGCCGGATGAAGCGGCCGACCGCCGTGACCCGCGCGTCGTTTTCCGCCGCCCAGACCGGCCCCGTCGCGGATTCCGCGTCGGTGCGCATCGAGCGGAATTTCAGCAGGTTGAAGGTGCGGCCGGCCTTGCCGACGCGCTCCTGCTTGTACAGCAGCGGCCCGCGGCTGGTCACCTTGATCAGAAACGAGAACAGCAGAATGAGCGGCATCGCCAGCGCCAAACCGGCGAGCGCTGCGAAAATATCGAAGCCGCGTTTGACGAACAGCCGCAGGCGGCTGACCTTGAAGCCGTCGGAAAACACGAACCAGCTCGGACGCAACGATTCGAGCGTGATTTTCCCCGAGAACAGTTCGTGAAAATTGACGTTGTCCACGACCCGCACGCCGGCCATTTTGAGGTCCATCAATTCGTCGGTCGGCAGATTGCCGCGCTGATCGTCGAGGGCGACGATGACCATGTCCATCGGCCGCTCGCGCGACAGCCGCGGCAATTCGGCGATCGTGCCCAGGATCGGGAAATCCATGATCTCGTCCCGCGGGACGGGGCCCTCGGCGATCACCCCGAGCACCTCGTAGCCGGAGTGCACGTAGCGCAGCACGTCCTCCAGCACGGCCTGCGCCGCGCGGCCGGTGCCAAGCACGATGACGCGCTGGGTGAAGCTCGATTCGTCGCTCAAGGAGTTCCACAGAATCCGGAACAACAGCGACGCGAAAATCCCCAGCGGCACGGACAGGGCGGGGATGTAGTCGCCGACTTTGAGGGGAGGGTAGCCGTAGTAGAGGATCGTCAAGACCACGATCGCCGCGATGTATGCCTTGAGCAGATTGCTGAAAAACTCCTGAAACGAAATATGGATGGCAATCTCGTACAGGTCGAAGTAGTGATAGAAGAGCATGATGACCAGGTACATGACGCCCAGGCCGGTCAGCCGATGGATGGTGAAGACGGGAAACACGTCGTAGATGTAGCGCAGTTGCGTGGCGAGGCAGACGCACCCGATCAAGATCAGGTCCTGCAAAAAGATGAACAGAAAATTGCGGCTCACGTTCGAACGCATGACGCCTGCATCTCGTTGAAAAAAATCACGGTCGCGGTCGGCGCCGCGAGTTCGTGGGCGCAGGCGGCGGGCGGTCTGCCGCGCCGCCGGCGGTTACTGCAATGCTTCCTCCGCCCGCGCGACAAATTTTTCTGCGCACACCGGGCACACGCCGTACAGATCGAGCCGGTGCCCCAGCAATTGGTATTTGTAGCGTTCGGCGACCTCGTCCTGCATCCGTTCGATGGCGCGCTCCTCGAATTCGATGTGCTGCCCGCAGCGCACGCAGAACAAATGGTCGTGATGCTCCTGTCCGTGCACGTATTCGTAGGTGTATTCGGCGCCGGGGAGCGATTCGGCCACCCGCACCAGGCCGCACTCGGCCAGCAGCGGCACCGTGCGGTACACCGTGGCGCGGCTGGCGACCGCGCCGCTCTCGGTCAGATCCTTCACCAGATCCTCGATCCGAAAATGTTTGCGCGTCGTGGCCAGCGCCCGCACAATCTCATCACGCTCGGTCGTGCAGCGCATGCCGCGCGAACGCAAATATTCCCGGAACAGCTCCACGGCGTCTTGCATGCCAGTGACTCCCCTTGATGACGCACGCAATGTATCGCCGTCGGCGGCGCCCGTCAAGCAATGTTGAGACCGAATCCAAATCGCGGCGACGCCGAGCGCTGATTCGCCAAGCGCCGTCGGGCCGTCATGAAATTGGGAATTCTGGGAACGGTGCGGTGGCCGGCGCCGCCGCGTCCCATAATTCCCAGAACTCCCAGATCTCCCATGATTCCCATGCGCTGACGCGCGACCGCCCCATTCCCTTGACTTTCTGGCGCCTGATCGCCTAGATTCAACGGCCTTACGATCCCGCGAAGGCAAGGCGCGCCGGCACATGGCGCGAAGGAGGATATCGTGGCCTTTGAGTTTCCGAAAAATTACGAACCGCAAACGGCCGAGCCGCGCCTGCGCGCGATGTGGGATTTGCTCGGCGTGTACCGCTTCGATCCGGCGAGCGAGAAGCCGATTTTTTCGATCGACACGCCGCCGCCGTACGTGTCGTCGGCGCACCTGCACGTCGGCCACGCGATGAGCTACAGCCAGGCGGAATTCGTTATCCGCTACAAGCGGATGCGCGGCTTCAACGTTTTTTATCCGATGGGCTTCGACGACAACGGGCTGCCGACCGAGCGCTACGTCGAGACGAAATACAAGATCGACAAGGGCAAAATTTCGCGGCCGGAATTCGTAGAACTGTGCCTCAAGGAAACGAAGATCGGCGCGCAGACCTACCGCGACCTGTGGGAGGCGCTGGCGATCGGCGTCGATTGGTCGCTCACCTATTCGACGATCGATCCGCGCAGCCGCTGCACCAGCCAGACCAGCTTTGTCGATCTGTACGAGAAAGGGCTGATCGAGCGGCGCGAAGAGCCGATCCAATTTTGCTTTTTCTGCCAGACCAGCCTCGCCCAGGCCGACGTGGAAATCGAAGAAAAAAACAGTTTTCTCAATGACATCGTTTTCGTCGGCGAGGGCGGCGAGCGGCTGATCATTTCGACCTCGCGGCCCGAACTGCTGCCGGCGTGCGTGGCGCTGTACGTCCACCCCGAAGACGAGCGCTACCGCCATTTGATCGGCAAAACGGCGCGCGTGCCGCTGTTCGATTATTCCGTGCCGATCAAGGCCGGCGAGGCGGTCGATATGAGCTTCGGCACGGGCCTGATGATGGTCTGCACCTGGGGCGACAACGACGACGTGATCAAGTGGAAGGAAGACCGTCTCGAAACGCGCGTCGTGTTCGACACGCACGGCAAGCTGAACGAACTCGGCGGCAAATTCGCCGGCCTGAGCGTCGAGAAAGCGCGCGCGGCGATCATCGCGGACCTCAAAGAGACCGGCCTGCTGCTCAAATCCGAGCCGCTGGTCCACAACGTCGGCGTGCACGAGCGCTGCGGCCACACGGTCGAGTTCCACCACAGCCCGCAGTGGTTCATCAAAATTCTGCCGTTCAAAGACGATTACCTGAAGCGCGCGCAGGCGCTGGGCTGGTTCCCGCCGTTCATGAGCGTGCGCTACGACGATTGGGTGAAGGGCCTGAAATGGGATTGGTGCATCAGCCGCCAGCGCTATTACGGCGTGCCGTTTCCCGTGTGGTATTGCACGGGCTGCAAGGCGCCGTACATCGCGCCGCGCGACGCGCTGCCGGTCGACCCGACCCAGACCCCGCCGCCGCCCGACGCCCGCTGCCCCGACTGCGGCATGACCGAATTCGTCGGCGAGCCCGACGTGATGGACACCTGGATGACCTCGTCGTTGACCCCGCTGATCAACTCGCGCTGGGCCTTCGACGACCCGTTGCACGCGAAGATTTACCCGATGGACGTGCGCGTGCAGGCGTTCGAGATCATCCGCACCTGGCTTTTTTACACCGTCGTGAAAAGCCACCACCACACCGACACGCTGCCGTGGAAGCAGGTGATGATCAGCGGCTGGGGCCTCGACGAAAAAGGCAAGAAGATGTCGAAGCGGGCCGGCAATTTCGTCGACCCGCAGGACGTCATCAAGAAATACAGCGCCGACGCACTTCGTTATTGGTCGGCCGGCGCGAACCTGGGCAACGACCTGCGCTACAGCGAGCGCGACGTGGCCGACGGCAAACGGCTGATGAACAAGCTGTGGAACGCGATCCGCTTCATCGCGATGGGATTGCAGGACAAGGACGGCAAGATCCTGACGCTGGCGCCCGGAACTCCGACGCCGGTCGATCGCTGGATTCTCTCGCGTTACAACCAGGTCGTGAAGCAATCGACCGCGAGCTTTGATGAATACGACTACAGCGTCGCGCTGAAGACCGCCGAACGGTTCTTCTTCGCCGAGTTCTGCGACAACTACCTGGAAATCGTCAAGGAACGGTTCTGGAATCCGGAGCGCTTCCCGAGCGGCCAGGTCGACGCCGCGCGGCACACGCTGTTCACCATCGGCCTGGGCGTGCTCAAGCTGTTCGCGCCGTTCATTCCGTACATCACGGAAGACCTTTACCAAATCGTCTTCAAGCAATACGGCGGGCCGGAATCGCTGCACGTCGCGCCCTGGCCGGAAGCCGATGACGCCGCGGTGGACGAGCAGGCCGACGAACTCGGCCGCACGCTCGTGGCGATCCTCACCGGCGCCCGCCGCTGGAAAACCGGGCAAAACGCGCACCAGGGACACCCGCTGCGCTCGATGCGCGTCACCTGTCCGGATCGCCTGCGCGAAACCTTGTCGCCGGCGCTCGAAGATTTGCGCGCGGCGGCGCGCGCCGAGGCGATCGACTTCGGCGACGGCGGCGACGTCGCGACCGAGATGGAAGGCGTAACCCTCGCCCTGGAATTGGGCGAAAAGAAACCGCGGGAAAAGGAAAAGCCCGGCGGCGAATAGGCCGCGCGACGGCGCCGGCAGGGCGCCGTCGGACGTTGGCCGTCGGCCGCGTGGTCAATAGGCGTGATTTTCCATGTCGGAATGTCGGCTCGCGCTGAAGAAAATGCTCGCGGCCCTCACCGAACCCGGCCGCAGCCGGATGATCGAGAAATGCATTTGGCTTTGTCTGGGCGTGCTCTGGCTGTATTTCAACATCTTTTGTTTTTTCCGCGACAACGGGGGGTGGACGAGCGAAGAGCAGCCGGATTGCGGCATGCTCGCGACCGGATTGCGGGACGGTCTGGCGGCGTCCCCCTGGTATTACCAGCACTATCACGCGACCGGCACTTTGGTTTTCGGCCTGCTGCTGTGGCCCGTGTACGCCGTCGCCGGCTCGTCGTTCATCTGGATCAAACTGCTTAGTTTCCTTTTTGTCGCCGGCGGCATGCTGTTTTGGACGGCGGCCCTGCGGCGGGCCTGGGGCCTGCGAACGGCCGTCATTTTTTTCTTGTGGCTGCTCTTTCCGCCGCCGTTTCTAGAGTGGCAGCTTCACCAGGCGTGGGCCAATCACGCAGAAAGCCTGTTTTTCTCCGGGTTGCTGCTGTTTATTTTTGTGCGGCTCTCTGTCCAACGCTTGGGTTTTCGGGAATCTCTGGCGCTCGGCCTGATCGGCGGCGCGGCCTGTTTTTTCTGCCTGGACAACGTGCTCGTCGTGCTGGCGTTGGCGGCGACGATCGTCTTGCGTTGGCGGCAGCACGGAGCTCGGCGTCTTCTTTGGCCCATGAGTTTCGGTTTTTTCGGCGGGTTCTTTCCGGCTTTTTTCTCGCGGAACCTGCCGACCAGCGGTCAAGCCCACGCGCCCATCATGGGAAAATCAATGCTGCTCGAATGCGGACGCCGTCTGGCGGACTTGGTCTTCCATGTTCTTCCTCGATCTGCGGATTACCATGGACCGGCCGGCCGCTGGCTATCGCTGGCCTGGTTTCTATTCGCCGGTTTCGGCGTCATCCTTGCGCTGCGGCGCGCCGCCGGAGCGGAAGCGCAAGGGTCGGCCGAGCGTTGGCTGGCCCTGGCGCTCTTCTTTCATTTGACGTTTTTCGCCGTGGCGAACGGGTTCTCGGCGTTGCATGTCGAGCAGGGGTCCACCGACTGGGGGCTCCACTATGCGTGGCGGTATTTGACGATGATCTTCTTGACCATGCTCGCCTTCGTTGCGTATTTCCTGCGGCGCTGGCGGGGTGCCTGGCCCTGGCTCTTGCTGTTTCCGTTTCTGGCGGCGGGATGCGTCAACCTCACCGATGGCGTCCAATTCCGCACGGCGGCGCTGGTCCGAAATTTTCATGAAGTCGCGGCGCGGCGGGGCGACGACTATCTCCGTTTTGTCCGCGTTTTTCTGCCGGCGAGTTGGAAAAGCCAGGACGGCGCCTTCGCTTCCGTGGCCCGCTTGCCGCGCCGGTGGCGCGGCGAAGGCTACGCGGCGCTCGGCCGGCGCTGGCCGGCCGCGCAGGTGCTGGACGCTGTCGTCAGCGCTGATTCGCTGTCCGACGAAGTGCGCTGCAATCTGGCGGCCGGCTCGGGCCGCGCTTTTTTGCGCAGCATTCCTGCGGACCCGAGAGCGTTCGACGCTATCGCCGCGGAGCAAACGGCTCCGCTTCCTCGAATGCGAGCCTTGAACGCGCCGGCCGCCCGCTCGTTTGTCGAAGGATTGGCCGCCGAGATCCAGTACCACGAGGTCGGCGGTTTTCCGGCGGCGGCCTGGGGCGGCTACCTACGCGGTCTGCTTCCGCAACTGGACGACCGCGAATTCGCGCGGGCGCTCGCCCGGGGCGTCGGTCTGTGGATCGGCGGCCAATTCGTCGATTTCCCCGACAAAAAAATCACCCCGTATCTCGCGCCGTTCGGGCCGGCGTTTCATGTTGAAATCGGCGACGAGGCGTTCGCTGCTTTCGCCGAGGGCGTCGCGGAAGGACGGGCGACCGCGATTGCCAACACGTTGCGGCGCGTCAGCTTTGCTGGACGCGAGCGCGGGGCGCCGGCGATCCGCGAGGCGTTGTCGCGGCGCGGCATCGAGTTGCGGCCGGCCCCCGGCGAGCCGGACGCATTCGACCTGGAAATCCGGCCGTGAGCGACAAACGTCATATTTACGCGGCGCATCTCGGCCGACTGGCGGCCGATCCGGACCAGCGCCGGCGGTGGGAAAAATACCTGTGGCTTTTCCTGGTTGCCGTATGGCTGTTCTTCAACGTCTTCGGCTTTTTCCGCAACATGTGGTGGTGGGCGTTCGACGACCAGGCCGACACGGGCACGCTGGCCACCGGCCTGGTGGAAGGCCTGGCCACCTCCCCGTGGTGGTACCAAAACAGCCATGAAACCGGGTCGCTGGTCTTCGGCGTCTTGCTGTATCCGGTCTACGCGCTGGCCGGTTCGTCGTTTCTCTGGCTCAAAATATTGAGCTTTGCCGCGGTCGCCGGCGGATTTTTCTTCTGGACGGCAGCGCTGCGGCGGGCCTGGGGGCCGACCGCCGCGGTGATTTTCTTTCTCTGGCTGCTGTTTCCGCCGCCTTTTTTAGAATGGCACGTTCACCAGTGCTGGGCCCAGCACGTCGAAAGCTTCTTCTTTTCGGGGTTGCTGGTCTTCCTGTTCGTCCGGCTGCACGATTCGCTGCCGCGATTTTGGGAATCGTTGGCGCTGGGCTTGTCGGCCGGGTTCGCGTCGTTTTTCTGCATGGACAACCTGTTGATCGCGGGGGCGTTGGCGGCCATCGCGGTCTGGCGTTGGCGCCGGCCCGGGCTCGTCCGCTTGCTCTGGCCGACGGCGCTCGGGTTTTTGGCGACCTTTTCTCCGAGCCGGTTCTCGCCCGTCCTGCCTGTGCCGTCGCACGAGATCTGGTCGTTTTTTCATCCGTCGGCGCTTCTCGAATGCGGGCGGCGCTGGACCGATCTGGTTCTCCGGGCCCTGCCGAATTGCGCCGGCTACCGTGGCGCCGCCGGCGCGTGGATGTCGGCGGCCTGGCTGCTGCTCGTCGGGCTCGGCGTCGGCCGGGTCCTCTGGAACGCCCGAACCGCCAAGGCGAAACCCGAGGGGCCCGATTGGCTGGCGGCCGTGCTGCTGCTGCAATTGTTATTTTTCGCGCTGGCGGTCGGCATGTCCAATCACCAGGTCGAATTCGGCGCCGGATCCGACCTCGATTTCTATTTGTCGCGCCGCTATCTGCTCATCGTGTTCCCGGCGCTGCTGGCGCTGGCCTCCGCTTTCCTCGCGCGATCGCGCGGCCCGTGGAAATGGCTGTTGATGGCGCCGTTTCTCGTCGCCGGCTGCGCCAATCTGACATCCGGCGTCGATTTCCGCGGCGGCGCTTTGGCCGCCAAATATCACGGACTGCGAATCCGGCGCGGCGACGATTATCATCGCTTCGTCTACGCGGCGTTGCCGCTTTCGTGGCGGAACCAACGCGACGCCCTCGCGTCCGTCGCCCGGTTGCCGCGGCGCTGGCGCGACGAAGGGTATGAGAGCGTCGGTCTGTGGCGGCCGCTCGGCGAGACCCTCGAAGCGGCGGCGAACGATGGCGGCCTGGCGGTCGACGCGCGGCGCGGCTTGGCCGCCGGAGCAGGCCGCGGCCTGGTGCAGCACGGGCGCGCAGATCGGCGGCTGGAGGGCTATTCCGAGGCCGACGCGGCGGCGATTTTCGCACTTGTGAACGCGTTGGACAAACCGCTCGCGCTGTCGTTCGCGATGGGGCTCGGCCGGGAAATCCAGGCACGGGAAGCCGTCGGCGCATCGGCGACCGACCTCGCCTCATGGGCCCGTTCCCTGTTGCCGCAATTGACCGCCGCAGAACTGTTTCGCTGCTTCGTTCGCGGCTACGGCGTGTGGCTGGGCTTGACGATCCATTCGTTCGACGAACCGGCAAAAATGCGCAAGATCGCCGTGTACGAACGGGCGTTCGGAGCGGAATTTGACGACGACGGGAAAGCGGCCGTTGCCGACGGCCTCGCGGCCGGGCGCGCGATCAGCGTGGCGAACGACTTCACGCGCTTCGTCTACGACTACCCGCCAGCCGACTTTCCCGCGTTCCGCGACGCGCTGGAGCGATTAGGCATTCGCCTGCGGCCGACGGTTGGCGTCGCCAATGAGTACGTACTGGTAATAGGGCAGTAGACGCTGGACCCTCACCCGCCTCGCTACGCTCGGCGACCTCTCCCGGGGGGAGAGGTGATTACCGCGCTTCCTCTCCCTTTGGGAGAGGGCGGGGGTGAGGGCCCTCACCCGGCCTGCGGCCGACCTCTCCCAGAGGGAGAGGTGAAGACGCCCTCACCCGCCTCGCCGCGCTCGGCGACCTCTCCCGGGGGGAGAGGTGATTCCGTTCACCAAAACGCCACGCCGCCCGGGCTGTTCAGCGCGACATGGAAATCGACCGCGTACGGATCGGCGCCGTGGATCGCCCACACGACGCTATCGCCTTGATCGCAGACGTACGCGTCGCCGGTCGCCGGGTGCACGCCCAGCGCCTGCACCCATTCCGCGTTGGCGATGACGATCGGGTTGTCGGCGTCGCGCAGCACGGTGTTGTCCGACGTGTCGAAGACGTACACGTCGCCGGCCAGGCCCTCGCCGACGAACGCCAGGCCCGAAGACCCAATGCTGATCGGCCCGGGCGCCGAGCCGAGCGCGAACGAATCGACGACCGTCAGGCCGCTCGGGTCGATTTGCGCGACCCCGCCTTTGTTCGAAGCGAAATCGCCGGAACTGACGAGGTACAGTTTCGCGCCGTCGGCGGTGACGGCGAAGTAGGCCGGGTCGAGCGTCGCGATCGGAATGCGCTGCTTGATTTGCGCCTGCGTCGGGTCGAACACGATCACCTGGCCCGAACCGTAGGTGTCGTTGCTGAGATCGAAGCCGGTGCAGGCGATAAAGATCAGGTCGTTCGCCGCGATCACGCCGGCGGGCGCGCAGCCGCTGTCGAGCGTGAAATAGACGACCGGCGTGTTCACCGGATCGGCGAGATCGACTTTGGCCAGTTGGTTGCTGAGGTTGCCCGTGACATAGGCTTTGCCGTTCAGCGGCGCCGCGGCCCACGGGGCCGCGAGCGTGAGCGGCACATCGACGTACGTGAGGCCGTCGAGCGTGACCACAATCAATTTTTCTTTGCCGTTCGGGGTCGGCTTGCCGCTGCCCGAGTCGGTGAGCAGAAGTTGGCCGTTGTCGTACTTGATGTCGTTCAAGAGCGCTCCGATCTGGCCGGCGCCGAGCAGATCGGGCACGGCGGTCTGGCTGCCGCGGTCGATGGCCTCGAGCACGCCGCCCTGGTTGTCGAACGTGTAGACGTCCGGCCCGACCAGCACGGTCGCGTCGCCTGTCACCTGGCCGATTGCCGCGTGCACCAGCGTCTTGCCGTTCTTGACGCCTTTCACGAGGCCGGTTTGGTCGACGGTCGCAATCGTTTGGTCGTCGATCGTCCACGTGAAGCCGCTCGTCACCGGATGGCCGCCGATCGTGCCCGACGCGGCGTACGCGAACGTCGTCGTCGCCGGGATCATCCGCGCCGCCGGCGTCACCACGATCGAGTCGCTGTCGTCGTCGGCCGGCGAGGCGTCGTCGTCGGGCGACGAATCATCGTTGTCGTCATCGTCGGGCGAGGCGTCGTTGTCGTCATCGTCGTCGGCCGGCGAAGCGTCGTCGTCGGCCGGCGGCGCCGCCGAACTGGAGCTGGAACTCTTGCCGCAGCCGCCGAAGGACAGCGCCGCGGCGGCCAAGACGGCCAGCAGTACGATCGGCAGGGCCCAGCGATCCACACTTCTCTTCATTGCTTGTCTCCTTTCAAAAAAACGGTTGTGGAACGTCGGACCGACCGGATCGAAGGGAGGTCAGGGTGGGCGGGAAACCGAGCGTCCGGCCCGACCTGGCTCTCTTTCCTCGAAGAGCCGGAAGGTCGCATCGCGACGCATCAGGTTTCCTGGCTTGGGTTTCTCGTCGACCGCCGCCTTCCCAGGCCTCAGGCCCAGTGGCGTGTTGGCGGCCGGCTCGTCCCCTTACAGTGGCGGGACCGCGCCGGTTTTGCACCGGCTTCCCTAGATGCGCCGCACTTGAAACGAGCGGAACATACACCAACGGCGGGCCGGCGGCAAGCGACCGCCGGCGTCGTTTCGCCCCCTTCGACTACGCCGGCGCCGCGACAATCGCGTCATGACGACAAAGGCGGCCGCGGGGCCGCCTCGCCGGATGCGCTGTATTGCGCGGGCGTTAGAACAGGAACGAGGCCGACAACATGACGTCGTGCGAGCCCTGCGTGACCTTGCAGTTGTTGTATTCCGCGCCCCAGTAATCGGCGCTGCCGGCTTTGACCGTGCGGGGCACGCCGAATTGATACGCGGCGTTGACCTCGAACAGGCTGTAGCGGTAGCCCAGGCCGGCGGCGATGTGATGTTCGATCAGCCCCGGCATGATCAGGCCGACGCGATTCGGGTTGGCCTCGACGTTGCTGGCGTAGTTGTATCCCAGGCGGCCGTAAAAGTCTTTGATGAACGCGTATTGTGCGCCGACGGCGGCGACAATCTGGTCGTTCCAGTGGGCCGGCAGCGGCGTGATGTGCGGGTCCGACCCGAGGATGTGCGGCCCGGTCCAGTAGCTGGCGAATTTCATGCTCGCGCGCACCGGCCCCGCCATCGTGTGCGACCACTGAATCCACTTGACGTCGACGCCGAGCAGCAGGCTGTCGATCGGTTTGTACGAAAAGCCAAGGCCGACGTCTTCCGGCCAGGAAAATTCCATCTTGCTGTTGTAGGTCGTCTGCAGATTTTTCTCGATGCCCCAGTAGTTCATCTGATTGCGCACCTTGGCCTGGGCATTGGCCGGCGACAGGCCCTGGCTGATATACTGCTGCGTCAGGCTCTGGCCGATGGCGGCGAACTGCGGGGCCCAGTCGATTTTGTCGTGGCCGTAATACTTCATGTTGACTTGCAGGTCGTACACCAGGCCGATGCGGAACCGCTCGGTCGGCATGATCATCGCGCCGAACTTGCCGCCGACGCCGTAGGCGTTCAACTCCCGCATCTGCATGCGGAAGGTCGCTTCGTCGAGCCCGAAGCCGCCCTGCGACAAAGGCATCTTGAACAGCTTGGCGAACGTCAGGTTGTCGGAGGCGTCGGCGACGCCCTGCATCCAGTCGGGATTCTTGTTGTACGGCAGGTCGGCGTCGAACCGCGACAGCGAAAACGCCGGCGCCAGAGCCAGCGAGATCATCGGGTGCGGCGCCCAGTCGATCGCGCCCACCAGTTTGGCCGTCTGAAATTGCGAAAAATACCGCGTGTTGTCGCCGAGCACGGGGTTCTTCAAGCGGAAGTCCGCGACGCCCGTGTCGTTGTTCAGGTACAGGCCGACGCCGCCGGCGACCGAGGCGCCTTGCGGATGGATGCCGTACGCGATCGCGCCCGAGCCGTAGAGCCGCTGTTGCGCATTCGTGTCGTTCAGATCGTTCTGGAAATGCAAGATCGGCGACAACAGCCCGCCGTTGAGATCGACCCGCTGGCCGGGCAGTTGAATCAGACCCGCCGGGTTGGAATCCAGCGCCAAGGCATCCGTCGCGATCGCCAGGTCGACGCCGGCCATGCCGAGGCTGCGGGCGCCGAGCGCGGTCGCCTCGAGCCCGTCGGCCGGCCACGCGGTCGCGGCCGCGGCGAGAATGGCGGCGAATAAGAAACTAGCGGTGAGAAGGCGCTTCATTACCGGCCCCTTTTTGCGCGGATGCAGTCGCCGCAGGCGCCCGTCGGCCCCAGCCCGCGGGATTCAGTCGTGTATAACGGTTTGAGCCCCTGAATGCAAGTTCAAAATATCCCGCCGGCCAGCGCGAACGCGCGAAACGCGGCGTTGCGCGCCCGCCGCCGTCGCGGCGTCGGGCGTCCCCGCATTGACACCATTCGGGCGAGGGCAGTAGTGTATTCCCCGACTTTTTTGGCAACGGAGCAAAATCATGAAACGCCTTTCCTTTTTCCTGTGCGTGTCGATCGCGGCAGCGGTTTTCGCCGTTGCGGCCTGCGAGAAAAAAGGCCCCATCGCCACGGTGGACGTCGCGGCTTTCGACTTCGGCAACGCCGAACAGAATTCGCAGGTGTCGCACACGTACATACTGAAGAACACCGGCGATCAACCGCTCGAAATCGCGCGCACCCGCACGACCTGCGGCTGCACGGTGGCCCAGCCGTCGAAGATGACGCTCGCCCGCGGCGAAACGTCCAACATCGACGTCACCTTCAGCACCGGGTCGCGCACGGGCAAACAGGAGAAACGGATCACCGTCGAGACCAACGATCCGAAAAATCCGAAGACGGTCCTGGTCCTGACCGGCAACGTGATGCAGCGCCTGACCTTCGACCCGGATCGCCTGCACTTCGACAACGCGGAACCGGGTCAGGATTACACGCAGACCGTGACGATCGCGAACGCCGGCAAAGAACAGCTCGACGTCAAAGACATCAACATCGGCGAAAAAGATTCGCTGACTTGCAAAGCGGAGTTCAATGGCAAGGCCGGCTTGCCGATCAGCTTGAAGGAAGGCGAGAAAGCCACCCTGACCTTTACATTGCGCCTGCCCGCCGACAAACCCTATTTCCACACGCGCGTCGATTTCGAAACCGCGGCCCAAGGCAAAGACCCGAAGACCGTGACGTACTACGTCGCCGCGCAGTCGAAGAACGCCCAGAACGGCGTCCAGCGGCAGGCCGCGCCGGGCAGCGGCGGCTTTGCGCCCGCACCGGCCAGCATCATGCAAATGCAAAAAGTGAAAAAACCGGAACCGGCGGCGCCTGCGAAAAAGACCGAATAGCGACGTGCAATATCCGCGCGAGCGCCGTTTTTCGCGTGCCGGTGAGTTGCACGCGCAACTCCTAATTTGTCACTCGTCACTTGTCACTCGTAATTCGTAATTCGGCCGCCGCCCTCGCCGCGGACTGGCGCGAGGCTGCCCCACTGGTTATTGTTGGGTCAGGGCGGCGTCATTCGGCGCAACTCGGATTCACCGGCGTGACGTCAGGTCCGCCGATGGGCCGCCCGTTTTCCGCGACGGCGGAGGTCGGGCATGCAACCCGCAAAAATGTCGACCGCTCGGTTCGCGCTCCTCAGTCTCTTTTGCTTTTTCGTCCTCGGCTGCGGCGCGCATAGCCACGAGGCCGGCGCGGGATCCGCGGATGACGACGCCTCGCCGCCGGCCGAAGTCGCGGCGGCCCTCGATCGCGCCCTGACCTACCTGCGCGACGCGCAGCAACCCGACGGCTATTGGCTGGGCAGCTTCGTCACCGACACGTCATTCACAGCCGATTACATATTGCTGACGCATTACCTCGATGCGGTCGACGCGGACCGCCAGGCGAAAGCCGCGGCGTACATCGTTCAGCAGCAGCAGCCTGACGGCGGCTGGAACGCCTATCCGGGCGGCCCGAGCACGGTGGACATCGCCGCGCTCGACTATCTCGCGCTCAGACTCGCCGGCTACGCGGCCGACGCGCCGGCGATGCAGGCGGCGCGGGGGTTCATCCTCGCCCACGGCGGCGCCGAAGCGGCGAACGTGCTGATCAAAACCAAGTTCGCCTATTTCGGCCAGGTCCCGTGGGGGTGGATGATTCCGCTCAACACCGACATCCTATTCTTCGACCAACTGCCCTACGAATTGGGATATTTCCATTCGGTGCTGATTCCCTTCACGCTGATCTACGAGAACTATCGCGTGGTCCAGCCGCCGGCCGGCCGGGACGTTCCCGAGATCTTCCTTGCCGATCCGTGGGCCGGCGTGCGCGAGTCGCCGCCGTCAAAGGGCTGTTGCGCCGACAAGGCCATCGCGTGGCTGCTGGAGCATCAGGAAGAGGACGGCAACTGGGCCGGCGTGTTCGTCAACACGATGTTCTCGCTGATCGCGTTGCAATCGACCGGCGACCCCGCCTACGCCGCCCGCATTCAGCACGGTCTGCAAGGCGTCGAAAATTTCCAGAACGTCGCCGCCGAGACGATCAACCAGCAATTCAGCCAACCGCCGGTGATGGATACGGCCTATATCCTGCGCCTGCTGCTCGCCACCGGCGCGCCGTCGACCGACCCCTCCGTGCTGCGGGCGACGGATTGGCTGGTCGGGAAACAATCGGACATCTACGGCGATTGGTCGCAGCTCAATCCCACGGGCCAGCCGGGCGGCTGGAGCTTCGAATTGTACAACCGCTATTTCCCCGACGTCGATTGCACGGCGATGACGCTCGACGCGTTCGCCGCGCTCGACGCGCCGCACCAGGCGGCGATCCGCTCGACGATGCAGAAGGGCCTCAGGTGGATGCTCTCGATGCAGGACCGCGACGGCGGCTGGCCGGCGTGGGACAAGAACGCCATCGACCCGCACAAGATTTTCCCGTCGCTGCGCGACGCCCTGTGGCTGCCGGCCGACTTCAGCAACGCCGACATCACCTCGCGGGTCCTGCTGGCGCTGGCCGATTTGGGAGTTGCCGGCGCGTCCGCCGATTCGACCGCGTGGCGGCAGGGCCTCGAGTTTCTCAAGAACCAACAAGAGGCGCCGGGTTATTGGTACGGCCGCTGGGGCGTCAACTACACCTACGGCACGGGGCAGGCGCTGCAGGCGCTGATCGCGGCCGGCGAGCCGCCGGGGGCGCCGTATCTGCAGCGCGCCGTTGACTGGCTGCGCCGCGTGCAGAACGCCGACGGCGGCTGGGGCGAAGACCCGGCGTCGTATCTCAACCCGGCCTACATCGGCGTTGGCCCGAGCACGGTGTTTCAGACGGCGTACGTGCTGATCGGTCTGCTGGCGGCGGGCGAAGCGCCGAGCGCCGAAGTCAAAACCGGTGTGCAGTGGCTGCTCGCCGCGCAGCAAGCCGACGGCTCATGGCACGACGAGAGATTTCTCGGCTGCAATCTGCCCGGCTATTGGTACTCGCGTTACGATCTGCTCTCGACCTACAAATCGGCGTACGCGCTGCTGCTTTATCAGCAGGCGACCAGGCACTGAGCGACGAGACGCAGGCCGAAGCCGATTCAACCGAAGTTCCCGACCAAGAAAGTTATAACTAGCTGATTATTCAGGGAAAGTGCAGAAATCGGCGTTCCCGTTACTGGCTACACCTGCAGCAATTCGTAGGCGCGTTGCTGCAAAGTTGTCGGTTCGGTCAACTGTTCGAAGGTCGGCGCATCGGACGCGGTCTTGATCCGGCAGCGATTGCGGCACTGGGTGGCCAGCACGTTCAGCAACGTGTGGAAGCTGTGAACGGGCAGGCCGTCAGGCGTGCGCTTGGTCCATTTTTTTCGCTGGACGGAGGCCGATCCTTCGGCGGGCGCGACGGGATCGCGGACGCCCCGCAGTTCCGGCAATTCCTCGTCTTCGAACAGCAGCGGGGCCCAGGCGCGGCGCATGTGCCATTCGACGTAGCAGGCCAGCATGCACAGAAAGATGTGCGCCGTCACGCGATTCGCTTCCCGATGGAAGATCGGCCGCACGAGCAGGTCCATTCCCTTGAAACAACGGAAAGCGCGCTCGGCATGAGCCAAGCCCTTGTAGCCGCGCACCGCGTCTTCGGCCGACAACCGCGCGGCGGGCTCGCTGGTGCGAATCACGTAGATGCCGTCGAGCTGCGCCTCCGAGGCGATGGACTTTTCGTCGCGGGCATAAGTGAACGAGCCGTCGCCGTACTCCACCTGAAAGTGTTTCGCCATCTGGTGGCGGTGGATGACGTGACCGACCTTCTCGGCCAGTTGCTCGCACGTCAACGGCGTCTTCGTGCGCCGCGCCGCCGCGGCGGCAATCTGGGCCAGGTCCTTTTCCGTGGCGGCCAGCAGGGCCTCGCGCTTGCGCCGCCGCTCCTCGGCCAGCAACGGATTGAAGCAGGCGACCAGCCGTTCGCCGGGATAATCCGGCGCGGCGATCTCGGCCAGGTTCCGCTGATCGAACAGCGACAGTTGCAATGCCCCACCGTCCACCAAACCGCGGATCGCCGAACTGCGCAAGGCCGCGATCCAACCCAAGCCCGGATGCTCCTGCAAGTTGTCGATCTGCGTTCGCGTCAGCATGCCGCGGTCGCCGACCAACACCACGCGCTGCAGCGCGAAGCGCTCCCGCAGCTTGGCGACCTGGTCCGGCACGGTCGTCGGATCGCCGGTGTTGCCCGGGTAGACCTCCAGGCCGATCGGCCGGCCCTCGTGGTCGGTCAAGAGGCCGTAGACGATGATCGGCAGGTCGCGCTTGCCGTCGCGGTTGTGGCCGAATTTCGCCAACGGGCAATGGCGGCCCTCGTAGTAGCTGCTGCTCACGTCATAGAGCGCGGCGCCGCCTTCGACCAAATGCCGCGCCGCCAGTTTTTTCTCGATCGCCGCTTGCCGCGCCAGCAGCCAGTCCATGGCCGCATACAATTCGTCTTCATCGGCGTCGGCCACGCCGAGTTCGTCGGCCAAGGTCGAGGTCTCCCACTGCCGCGCCGTCGCCAGCTTCGAACCCGGTTGCAAGAGCCGCTCGGCGATCAGCGCCACCGCCAGGTCGCGCTCGCGGCTGCGCTTCGCCGCCAGCAGCGCGTCCAGCCCCAGGCGTTTGATCGTGCCCAGCACCGCCCGCACGTGGCCGTGCGGCGTC
>CAZHPN010000076.1:0-25624 GCA_964534375.1 uncultured bacterium
GCCCAACGAGCCGAAAGAATTGTCGCGCTACTTCATGGGCGTATGGGGAAGCTCGTCGTCGGACGTTTTTGCCGTCGGCGCAGGCACGGGGATCGCAGGAGAGTATTCGTTCGTGATCGTGCATTACGACGGCAGCTCGTGGTCCGAGATGATTCCCGCCGTCGCGACGCCGGACCCGGTGCCGCGGTTGACCGGCGTTTGGGGAACCTCGCCGTCCAATGTTTATGTCGTCGGCTACGGCGACACGATTTTGCAATACGACGGCACTTCGTGGACGACAGTCGACTATAACTATCCATCTTCCGGAGGAACCTGGAACGGCGTATGGGGAAATTCGCCCTCCGAAGTATTCGTCGCGGGCAGCGTCCCGAGCGGCCTTTCGTCCGATCCGGCCATCGCCGAGGGCCACGACGCCGCCTGGACGCCGTTTGCCAACGTGCCGATCAATCCCAATGCCGTCGGTCTGGGCGGCGTGTGGGGGAGTTCCGTGTCGGACGTGTTCGCCGCCGGCGGCAATGGCGTGATTATGCACTACGACGGTTCGTCGTGGTCGGAGATGCCCGATCTTCCGGTTCAACATGGGATGGACGCCGTTTGGGGAAGTTCTTCCTTTGATGTGTTTGTCGTCGGATCGATGGAAAACGGGGACATCGCTCTGATCCTGCACTACGACGGCGCCGCGTGGTCGCAAATGATGCCGCCCAACCCCCGCAACGGGACGCCCGGCAATATTTGGCTGGCCGGCGTGTGGGGCAGTTCCGCGTCGGACGTGTACGCGGTGGGTTACAATGGCACGATTCTGCATTACACGGGCGACGATGATGACGATAACGACGATGACGACAACAATGACGACGACGACAACGACGACAACAGTGACGATGACGACAACGACAACGACAACGGCGACGACGACACCACACCCGAGGACGACACGTCGCCCTTCGACGATGACTCGTCGCCGTCGCTCGACCAGCAATGCGCCGATCTCGCAAACGGGGCAAATAATTGCGGTCAAACGTTGTTCGGCCTGGATCCCGACTCGGCTTACGGCTCCTGCGATTCCCAAGACCAAACGTACCCTTGGCCCTGCTCGGTCTCCTGCTGGTCGTCGAATGTTTTGTGCAGCGATTTGATGAACTGCGTTCTTGCTTGTCAGGGGTTAGGTGATGACGCTTCGCCGAGCGAAGGGGATGATGCATCACCAAACGGCACGGTGTATTTCGGCGGCATGATTATCGACGCAAGAACCGGAGATCCCGTAAGTGCGACAGTGGTTTTTGTTGATGAATCTGGAGCGGAAATAGACGACGACGCAACAGCGGACGATTATTACGGCAGTTTCATTTTGCCAGTTCCCCAAATCGTGAAAGCGGCCGGCCTGAAAATTACCTACGGTAATTATTACTACGACACGTACCACTGGGGCACGGCAACGGAACTGGCATCCGAATACATGTTCGCGGTCTATTCGCAGGACTACATTGACGCGGCGTTAAGCAATCTCAGTCGTCTTGCGCCCCTCGATTCGAGCCGAGCGATCGTCATTGGCGCGGTCTTGTCGCAGGGCTTGCCGAGAGGTGGCGCGCAGGTTGAAATAGCGAACGCAGCGCTGAATTCCACCTCGTTGTCGTACTTGGCGGGATTGTCGAACTACCCATCGCCGAGCGCGTCCGCGACGAACGCCGCGACCGGCGGCTATTTCATCGTAGATACGAGCCCAGGCGATTCTTTCGACGTCAACACGACGCTCGACGGTGACGCGCTGACCGCTCACGTTCCGGTCGCCATCGCCGGCGCGGTGTCAGTGCGAAATATTGTGCGTTCATTTGGATTTGATTTGATAAACGTTTTGTACTGTGGCCAATCACTCTACGACTACGATGGAGGACTATATCACTGCATTGATTCCTCGAAAAAGTTCGTGGCGACGCCTGACGACGATACTCCGCGAAGTTGCGATTACGCTTATTGGGAATTTCTCGGTCAGGCGATAGACGACCGATATGTTTTTCAGCAAACCGAAGGCTTATGTTGGCGAAATTCAGGAAATAATTTCGGTGAATTCCCAGGCGGGACCGACCTGGGCATCCCGGTCTTGGATACGGATCTTAACGAAATAGCCTTCTTTTTTGGTGATTTCCAGCCGAACTATTTTGCGCCCGAGGCTTGGCAACTTCAACGTCTGGCCAATCCTTTTGCCGCGTTGCCGGGACCCTCCGGGCAATTCGTTCCGTCGAATCCAAAGAGCGATTTGAATTACGATTCGCTTGCGCTTCAGATGAATTCGGATGGGAGCACATTTTCTTCCATCGTCGATGCGGTTGACAAGGGCGAAACAAGCGACACTGACAATCTTTCGTGTATAGCGGAAGGTGAGGCCGGGAATCCAAATAATGAATGTGCATTTTGGGTTCCGACAGGCGCCTACTACGATCTAAATCCACTGAGTCACTCAGTGTGGTTGTGGTTCGGGCAATACATAGAGGGGCCTCCGGCCGCGGATTCTCGCGAATGCTTGGACCAGAACGCCCCGCTCCCAAGGTATTCAGGCGCGACGATGCGGTCGAATGTAATCCGAATCACACCCGGGGACGGCGACAGCCCCGGGGACACTCCGTTTCACAATATGCAACTCATGCGTCAAGACGGGTGCAATCAGCCATTCGCGAAGGAGTACTTCATTAACGTCTCGCCGGTGCCGGTCCAGCGGGATGACAGCACTGATTTCGGGCTGCCGAAAAACGTCTTCAATTCGGCCGCCGGCTATGGGGCATTGCTTTTCGGAACGGCGGCGGAATCTAGTAACGATAATGTCAACTATCACTTAAGTAGCGTGTTTGTAGGTATTTTGAGCCGAACGCCGCCAACGACGACTACGCGTTTTACGTGTTCAACGGATTGGACACCCATAGTGCTCCGGCGCCGACGTGGCAACCAATCACCGCTGACGACCACGGCGAGATCGCATTCATCCCCCCGGCAGTCATTGAAGCGACGCCTGATGTGCGAGGATACGGGGAAATTTCGTTCATCACTGTTCCGAATCCAGGCGGGGCCGGCCAGCCGGACGTGCTTGTCATGAGCGCTGTTAACTGGGCGACGCCGGAGCCGCATAAACATGAGTTGCGAATTGCCTTGATGGCCTCGCTTCCGGACATTGTAACCGGGCTGCAAGACAATGCGATTTGGAGCGAGGATTGGTATAGTGGTGGCTACGGCGACTATCTGGTGCCTGGGACAATGAAAATCGTGCCAGAGGGCGTGCCGACCGAATGTCATCTGTATTATGACCGGGTTACCACCAGTTTCCCGCTGGTCCAGACCGTGGTCATAAGATCGGTGGCAGAAGTTCCGTGCGGATGGATAAATTACCCTCCTCCACCATAGCGGGTGAACCGTGGGCGGCGCAGGTTTACAAACAACGAGGGGCCGACAAATGTTCCAACGCAGAAAATGGCCGACGTCATTGCTGTTTGCTTCAGTCCTACTGGCGGCGGTTGCATGCGGTTTGGCAAATCATTCAGACGACGACCTTACGTCAGATGATGATGACAACGACGCGACGGTTGACGATGACGATGGGAGTCCTGGAGATGACGATGGCTTGCCGCCGGACGACGACAACGACGATAATGACAATAATGACAGCATGTCGTGGTCGCCTATGGTCGGTGCCGAATCAATTACTCTGACGGGCATCTGGGGCACATCGCCTTCCGACGTATATGCTGTAGGCTCCTACGACGGCATAGACATTGGGTTCATTTTTCACTACGACGGCGCGTCGTGGTCTGAGCCGGAAGGCTGGACGCTTCCTTTTGAGGCTGTCGCCGTTTGGGAAACTTCACCATCCGACATTTGGGCCGGAGGGGACGACATATATAAGCAATCGGGAGCGATCGCGCATTTTGACGGCCGAACGTGGCAAACCATGGTGGACGTTATCGACGCCTCGTTCGGTTCGATGTGGGGCGCTTCGCCGTCGGACGTGTGGGCTCTCGATCGCGAGTACATCTGGCGCTATGACGGTTCGACTTGGTCGCCGGTCGTCGCTCCCGATTCCGGTTATTTGGCTGGTATATGGGGCAATTCCTCATCCGATGTCTACGCGGTTGGGGACCACAGTGTACTTCGCTTCGACGGATCGTCGTGGAGTGAATTGACCGACGAGGCAACGCACATTTCGTATTGGACCGCCGCGTGGGGAAATGAGAGGTCGGATGTGTTTGTGGTGGGCGAACCCGCGTTCATCAGTCATTATGACGGCGCCTCATGGTCGGTGACGAATCCGGAGCCGGCGGGGTCTTTACTTGCACTATGGGGGAGTTCCTCGACCGACGTATTCGCGGTAGGCGGCTATTTCGACCAGTATGGCTCACCGCTCCCGCGCTCCCTAATTCTGCATTACGATGGATCATCTTGGTCGCCGATGAGTGCTCCGTCGAACAACATGTTGGGCGGCGTGTGGGGAAGTTCGTACTCGGACGTTTTTGCAGTCGGCGACAACGGAACGATCCTCCATTACGGCCCGCGGCAATGATGGCGGCGCGGCCGGGTTAAGGGGGCGAACGATGTGTGAGCGGCGCGTGTTGTTGGCGATTTTGTTGGCGGCGGCGCGGAATGGAGGTTCAGGGTGAAAGACCCGTTCCAGGCGGGGTTTATCCTGGGGCTTGCGGCCCTTTTAGTCAGCGCCATTCGGGACAGTCACCGGTTTTCTTGGCAGCCCTTCCCGTTTTGTTATTTGCCGGGCATGCGGCGTGTTGCGCGCATCGCTGTCCCGGGTTGTCGGCGTCATATCATTCACCGCGGGAACAATCGGCAAGACGTGTTTTTCACGGACGACGACCGGCGCCTTTGCTTGAAGGCGTTGGCCGAGGAAGACCGCGAAGCGCTGAGCGATCCTCGCCTGCACACGAACCGCGGCCGTCCGGCGGGCAGCGCTCGTTTCGCAGCCATTGTTGGAGCCCGCCATGAATCGCCGGCCGCGCCCGCTTCCGGAGGGCCGGCCGCGGAAAGCGGACGAAAACTGGTGACTGTCCGTTGTTTCTCGAACAGCGAAAGGGATCAGCGAAGAGCGAACAGCCACAGTGAACGATGAACAACAAAATCGCGCAGGAGCAACGGTTGGATTCCGTCAGCGCGTCTCATGTCTCGCTGTTTGCTATTCACCGTTGTTTGTTCCCTGGGGTCCATTGTTCACTGTTCACTGTTCATTGTTCGCTGTCCGTTGCTCGCTGCTCCCTGCTCGCTGTTCGCTGATTTCGGCGTTCATGCTAAACTCCGATGGCGCGCACGGAAAGCAGCGCGGTGTTGCCGTTTATTTACGCGTTGTAGCGCGCGCGGTTTAGTGTTAAATTGCTGAAGCGAGCTTCGCTTGATCGAGAGGAGAACAGCCGATGGCCGATGAAGAAAAGCGGACCGCCGAAGAAATCGAGGCCGCCAAGCTGGCCTTTTCACTGCCAGGCAAGCCGCCAGGCATCGTGAAAGAATTCCTCATCTTCCTGCGCGATTACAAGCTGTGGTGGATCACTCCGATCGTGCTCGTGCTGCTGCTGCTCGGGCTGTTCATCTTCTTCACCGAAGGCAGCGCCGTGTTGCCGTTCATCTACGCGGTGTTCTGACCGGATTCCGGGGCTCGGGATTCGGAAGGCTCTCACGGAACCACGGAGGGCGCCGCAGAGGATGAGCCGGACCGACTCTGCTCGGCTCTGCGCGACTTCGTGTGAGGCCCGAAATTCCGCATTCCGCATTCGCCATTCACCATTCACCATTCACCATTCACCATTGCCTCTACGGCCTTGCCGGCCCGAGCGGGAACGGCGTGCGATCCGGATCCGGGTAGTACGGCGGCAGGCCGCCGCGAGAGCGATACGGCGGAGGCACGGGTTCCGGCGTCGGCGCCGGGGCTTCGGCGCCGCCCGCGCCGAAGCACATTTGCGGAATCGCCTCGCACGGCAGCGACAAAATGCAACTGACCAGTTGATTGTCATTGCTCTGCTGGCAAACGGAGCGGCACGCCTCGACATCCTGCTCGAGCCCGCAACCCGCGGCCTTCTCGCACGCCTGCCGGCACAGATCGGGGCCGCCGCCGAAGCACGACTGGTCGATGGCGTCGCACGGCTGTTCGGTGATGCAGCGGCGCGTTTCGTCGGGCAGATCGCTGGTGCAAACGACCGCGCAATCCGCCTCGTCGGTTTCCATTTGGCAGGCGGCCAGTTTGCGGCAGACGTCGACGCAAATCTGGTCGGGTTGCTGCAGGCAGACGGGGCCGACCTCGTCGCAGTTGTTCGTCAGCACGCAGTTGATCGTCGCTTCGTCCCAGGCGGACATGCAGTCGGCGAGGCAGTAGTCGCGGGTCATGCCGCGCATCGCGTCGCACCGCTGCGCGCGGTCGCAGGCGTCGAGGCAGCGCGGATTGTAGTCGCTGGCGAGGCACATCAGTTCGATCATCTCGCACGAGACCCGCGCGGCGCAGTCGCGCAACGGCGGGTCGTCGACGGCGAGGCAGGACTCGACGCAATCGGTCTCATTGTCCGCTTTAATGTAGTCGCATTCGAGCAACCGGTCGCAATACGCATTGCACGGGCTGGCGGCCGCCGCGGGCCAGCAGACCGCGGGGATTTCGTCGCAGGCCGTCGCGAGCATGCAGCGGCGCTTTTCCTGGTCCCATTCCTTGCTGCAGCGCGGCTCGCAATTTTCGCCGGTCGCGAGCAAATGGCATTCGCTGGCGCGCTGGCACGCCTCGGCGCACGAGATGGCCGTGGTTTCCAGGCCGCACTTTTCGTCCACGGTTTCGCAGCCGGCGTTTTGAATGCAGCGGGCTTTGTCGCGGGTCCACGATTGCTGGCACGTGCGCGCGCAATCGGCGCCGGCGGCCGCATCGTGGCAAATGCGCAGCCGATCGCAGGCCGCCACGCAATCTTTGCCGGCCGCGGCGACGGCCCCGGCGGGATCGAGCGGCTTCTTGTTCACGATCACCGGCGGCTTCGGCCGCGAACGCCAGTGCGCCAGCTCGACGCCGCCAAGCGCGACGACGACAAAAATCGCCAGAGCCACCAGTACGCTTCGCCGCACCGAGCCCCCGATCTTGAGTGAATGATGCCCCCTGCATCTTGCCGCGGAAACCGCCGGTTGTCACGCGGCGCCGCCGGTTCGTTCCATAAGATAATAATCCGCGGAGCCCGGTTGCTCCCGGCGCCGGTCGGCGGCAAATTATTTTTGCAGCGAAACACAGATCCAGAGCGCGGCCGTTGGCCGCAACGAAAGGGGTGTCTTGCCACAGGCGTGCATGAACCTGCGGTTCACCCCGACGGATGAAAATGCCCTCACCCCCGCCCCCCATAGGCGTTAGAATAACCGCGGGTCGCATTGCCACGCGGTGTTTTCCGCCGCGCGGACCTCTCCCCGGTCGATCACGCGGTCGCGTGTTCGACCTGCCCCTCCCCGACACAGGGAGGGGCACACAGGCGCCGCGTTGGCAGGCGCACACGCGTTGACAAAAAGGGGCCTCGACTGTTGATTCATCAATGTGAATGCGATTCGCGAGCCGTGGAGGACCTCTTCGTAAGGCGGGTCCGCCACGGTGTCTTCTCGCCCCTCCCTGTGTCGGGGAGGGGCGCGGCCACGCAGGGCGTGGCCGGGGGAGAGGTCTGCGTGACCAAAAACAAGTGCATTTCGGCACTTTTCGCGGCGTTGCAGGTCTTATTCCGGCGCCTATGGGGGGAAGGGGTGAGGGGCCGATCTGGCGTGTTGACAAGTTCACCGCGCAGCCTTCGGCGGCGTGGAAAAATCTTCGCGCTGAAACAAGAAACGAAACGATAGTAGTACAAAGGAAAGGCGTGCGCATGAAGCGGCGGCAATTGTTCGAGTTTCAGGACCTGCCGTGGTTTCCGGATTTGCTCCGCGAGGCGCAGATGGAGATTCTCAGCCGCGCCGACCGCACGTCGGGTTTCGCCCGCGCGATCGCGCCGGCGCTCGGCCGCGCGCTCGACCTCGTCGCCGCCGACGAGATTCTCGACCTCTGCTCGGGCGGCGGCGGGCCGATTCTGCCGATTCTCGCCGAGTTCGCCGCGCTGGGCCGGACGCCGCCGCGCGTGTCGCTGTCCGATCTCTATCCGCGCGTCGCGATGTGGTCGCGGCTGAAGGAGCGCGCCGGCGGGCGCCTCGATTTCGTGGCGGAGTCCGTCGACGCGACGCGCCTGCCGCCCGACCCGGCGGGCGGCGTGACGACGATCATCAACGCGCTCCATCATTTTCCGCCGGAGCGCGTGCGGGCGATTATCGCGGCCGTCGCCCGCCGCGGCTCGACGCTGTTTGTCGCCGAGGCGTTCGGACGCAGTCTGCGGCGCGCGAGCGTCTATTGGCCGTCGTTGACGCTCGCGGCGATCGTCAACCCGTTCGTGTGCAAACGGCGCGGGTGGCTCAAGGCCGCGCTCACGTGGCTCATGCCGGTTGTGACGCTGAGCGGCGTCTGGGATTGGTTCGCCAGCGCGATGCGCGAGTTCGAGCCCGCGGAACTTGCGGCGTTCGCGCAGGAGGCGGCGCCGCAGTACCGCTGGGAATTCGGGCATGTGAACTATGGGTGGTGGGGCCGCGCCGGCTATCTGATCGGCGCCCCGCCGGGACGATGAACGGTGCGCCCGGAGATCGATGACGATTTTTGTCTTATGAGGCTCTTTTTAACTAGGATGGACAGAATTTGCGGGATGGACAAGATCGGCAGGCCGCAATGGCGCGGGTCGCGAAATCCTTCCCGCGCACAAGAACGTTAAGTCCTGCCGACCTCTGCGACCTCGGCGGTTTAAGTGTCACCCATTTATTCGCGGCCAACGGCCGCTTCGAAGAAAGAACCGGCGGAAGGAAAGAGTCGGCCCGGTGCAACCTTATTTGATGCAGGATATTGATGGGAGGGTCGGACTGAATAGGGTTAGGCCAACCGCTTCCCTTCCGCCGCGTGTACCTAAGCGGCCCTTGCTGATGCAAAATCGAGGATGAGATGACCCCAGGGCCGCATTTTTCGTACGAGCAAAAAACGCGGGTTTTCCGCTTGCGAAAGAACTATTCGCGTACGGTTACGCCGTACAAGTGGCACAAGTGCCGCAGCGCTTCCTCGATCTTGGCAACGTCGCGATCCGTCGTCGCCGCCAACCGTTCGTCGACGTCCATCGGGAAAAAATTCCGGTCGATGACATCCAGCAGTTCCTCGCCCGTCGGCGTCAGATCCAGCACCACTTCGCGCCGGTTGGTCGGATTTTGGCGGCGCGACAAGTAGCCCTTCTGCACCAGGTTGTCCGCCAGCCAGGCCGCCGTCGAACTCGGCAAAAACTGGTGCTTCTGCACGCTGACCAAACTGCACGACGGGCAGACCTTGATCTGCAGCAGGAACTTGGCTTCGCGCAGATTGACGCCGGCCAGCTTCTTCACGTCTTTCGATTGACGCTTCTGAGCAAAATAAACGACGTCGAGATAATGCCGCACCTTCGCGAAGCGAAGGTAGTTGCGAAAGGTTTCACGTTTTTCTTCGAGAACCGCCATTTGCATCGCCTTTACTTTGTCAACTAACGGTCAGCCTTGAACAATCCCAGTATGGACGTTCCAACCGGCCAAGTCAAGCAAAAAACACAAAATTCTTTGCAAAAAGTTAGAATGTTGTAACTTATTTGAATTACTAGGCAAATCCCCGTCACGCGGGGCTAGCAGCCGTTTCAGGTGAAGCGGGATTGGCCCGGCGAAGGCCCCGCTTCGCCGCTTTTTCCGCTCGCGCCGCCCGTTCGCGCCACGCAACCGCTGATTTTCTTCGCCGTTTCGGTCGATCCGCACCGCGGGCAGGGCGGCGCATCGGTGTCCGACAGCCGGCTCAGCCTCTCAAATCTTGCGCCGCAATTGCGGCAAACATATTCATAAATCGGCATGCCTTCTATCCCTCCGGCGCGCCGCGAACGGCCGCCGCGTTGTGCTCACGAAGAACGGCCGGCTGCCCGCCCTCGGCCCTTTTTTCCGCTTGTTTCGTCGCTCCGCCCGGGAGCTTGCACGCGCTCCGCATTCAGGTGGAGATTCCCAGTTTCGGCAAGATCCACATTTGCAACGAGAACCATAAGGCCAAAATCAGCAGGGGGATCAGGATCTGTTTCATTTTTTTTCTCTTTTCCGCGCGCCCGCTCAATGCTCGCAGGTCTTCAGGCATTCCAGCAGGCGCGACAGTTGCGGCAGCGCCAGACTGTAAAAACGACGGCCGTCGCGCCGCGCCGACTGCACCAGGCCCACCATGCGCAGGATCTTCAACTGCTGGCTGACGATCGCGCTTTCCACTTCCAGCAATTCGGCGATCTCACCGACACTGTGCGCGCGCGTGTTCAACAGGTCGACGATCCGCAGCCGCACCGGGTGCCCGAGCGCCTTCAGCGTTTCGGATCGCCGCTGCGCCGTCGCGTCGTCGAACAGCGGAATTTTTTTGTCCAGGGCATTCATAGTGAAAAGACTATATTCCTATATCGAACGGCGTGTCAAGCAGGGACGCTGCTTGCTGCGCGCCTATCCGTAGGAGCGCCTTCGTCGGCGCGAACCGCTGTGGCGCAGCCGCCTCGGCTCTGCCTGCCAACCGTCGCGCCCGTACTTCTCCGCGATGTTATTTCGATATCAGTTACCGCCCGCGAACGGTCCGGAAGGTCATTTTCTCTGCCGCGATCGTCGCTATATGGCTGCGCCCAAGCGCCAAATTTAAGCAAAATTACGAAACAAAGCCAATTTTCCGATTGCCTCCGGACTTCTGCCTTTCGACTACTGACTACTGGCTACTGGCTGCTGGCTACTGACTACTCCTCTCTCACACCCTCGTCTTCGCCCACCTCCCGCGCCGGAACCAGAGAACGAGCAGCAGGCATTTGAGCATCGACGAGCCGGAGATCGCCCACCAGATGCCGCCCACGCCGAGCGAGGTATGCACCGCGAGCAGGTATGCCACCGGATAACGCAGCAGCGTCAGCGGCGCCTGAACCGCCATCGGCGGCAGCGTGTTGCCCGCGCCCGAGAAGCAGCCGTCCATGACCAGTTCGACGCCCATGAAGGGCTGGCTCCAGGCGAGGATCGCGAGGTAGACCGCGGCGGCGTGCGCCACGTCTGCGCCGCCGCCGAACATGCCGGCCAGCTCCTGCGGCGCCCAACGGAAGAGCACGCCCACCGCGCCGGTGAACACGGCGATCACCGCCGCCGCCGTCCAGGCCGCGCGCGCCGCGCGTTCCGGCTTGCCCGCGCCGAGGTTCTGGCCGACCAGCGCGCCGGCGGCGACGGAGAACCCGAGCGCGGCCGCGAACGAGATGCCTTCGTAGGTGTGGCCGATCTTGAGCGCCCCGATCTGCGCCGGTCCGAACTGCGCCGCGACGCGGGCCAGCGCCAGGTAGACGGCGGAGAACAAGATGCCCGTCCCGGCCGCCGGCGCCCCGATGCGCGCGATGCCGGCCAGATCGCGCCACGCCAGACCCAGCCGCCCGTGCGCCGCCAACGCGATCGGCCCGCGCTGCGCCGTCAACCGGCGGATCGACAAATAGGTCCAGAGCAGCCGCGCGACGATGGCCGCCCACGCCGCGCCGGCCGTGCCCAGACGCGGGAAACCGCCCCAGCCGAAAATCAGGATCGGGTCCAGCAGCGAGTTGATCGCCAAACAGAGCGCCATGATCAGGAAGGGGGTGCGCACGTCTCCCGCCGCCATGAAAATCGAGTTGAACATGAACGGCAAAAAGACCAGCGGCAGGCCCAGCGCCATCGGCAGCAGATAGGCGCGCGCCTGCGCCGCGACCGCCGGCGTGGCCCCTGCGAACGCCAGCAGCGGCGGCGTCGCCGCCACCAGCAGGCCGGCCGCGCCCGCGCCCCAGGCCAGCGTGTAGAGCACGCCGCGCAGCGCCGTGCGGTCGGCCTCGGCGCGGTTCTTTTCGCCAAGCCGCCGCGCGGTTTTCGCCCGCACGCCGATGCTGAGCAGTTGCGCGAGCGCGAAGAGCATCCAGAGTACAAACGACGAGATCGTCAGGCCGGCCAGCGCGTCGGCACCCAGGTAGCTGACGAAGAAGGTGTCGACATAGTTGTTGTAGAAGCCTTGCAGCAGCATCATCAGCGCGGCCGGCGCGGCCAGGCGCAGCAGCAGCGGGGTCAGCGGGCCGGCGGTGAGGTCGACGTCGTTGCGCATTCCTTCACAAAATACCCATTGATTGGGGATTGGGGAATGGGGAACGCGGAATGCCGAATGCGGAAGGCGGAATTCAGCTCCCGGCGAAGCACTTGGTGATGCACTTGCCGAAGGTCGTGCAGTCGTTGTTGGCATCGATGGAATCGTTGCATACCACAACGCAACCGCTGAGGTCGCCGTCGTCGCAAACGTGGGCGCATTGGTTTTCCGTGAGCTGATTGCCGTTCGCCTCGGTAATCGCGGCGCCGCAGCCCTTGTAAAGCAGCTCGCAGCCGTCGGCGCACTTGCTGTTCACGACGCTCGGATGGCCGTGGGCGCCGCAGCCGGCGACGATCAGACCCGCCGCGGCCAGGAGGCAGACCGACAGAATCGCCAATCCAACAATCACTCGCATGACAACGTTCCTTTCCAACGGTCGAGCGCCCGGCGCCGCCGGATTCGCGGCCGGCGAACATTTCCCGAATAACTTGACGACGTCCGGCGAAAACTTTGGCGCGGCGGCGTGCGGATGTCAACGTTCCCGGCGTGTTTGTTGCGAAATACTTTGCCGCTCCTGCGGGTCGTTCAAACGTGCGCGTCCTTCGGCAGCGCCGCCGGCTTCGGGACGTCGCGTGCGGCTAAGGTTTTTGGCCGAGCAAGTTCGGGTTTCTCCTTATGGTCGACCGCCGGGCGAATTTGGTAGTTTGCCGGCGTATTGAGGAAGCCGCGGGTCAGCCGGGGGGGCGGATCGGGCGGGCAGGGGGCGCGGATGCAACGGTTAACGAAACGCAACGATCAAGAAAACCCGAACTGCGCGGTTGTCGAAGTCAGTTCTTTCCTCGACAGCGCGTGCGCGATCGCGATCGTCGACAAAGTCCGGCGCTGCCTGCGGCGCGGCGCGCAGCGAATCGTCGTCGATCTCAGCAAGGCCAAATCGTTTTCCTTGTTCGGCCTGGCTGTGCTGTTCGATCGCGCCAACGCCGCGGGCTTGTTGTCGCGGCTTGTTTTCCGCGTGGCGGATCCGATCGTCCGGCAATTTTTCTCGACCGTGTCACATGTGCAAATGGAGGGGGCGTCATGATTTGCGAACATTGCGACGTGGAATGGAATCAACAAATGGAATGGCTGCTGGCCTCGCGGCCGATGCCGAAGCCGCGGACGCGCGACGTGGTTCTGGTGATCGACGGCGACGCCTTGTCGCGCAAGCTCACCGGGCGCTATTTGAACAGCCTGGGCTGGGAGGCGATGCTGGCGGCCGACGGCGCAGCCGGCTTGGCGATTTTTCGCACGGCGGCCGATACGATCGCGGCGGTCGTGCTGGAATACCATCTGCCGGACAGCGACGGCGCGCGGGTGCTGCGCGAATTGCGCCGCCTGCGCCCGAACGTGCCGGTCGTCGTTTGCGCGAGTCACGCGGCGGACGAGGTGGCGCGGCGCATCCCGGACGACGGCGTGTTGGATTGCCTGTCGAAACCGTTTTCCTGCGGACAACTGGAGTTGGCGGTGCGCATGGCCGGGCGCCGGCGCCGCTCCGCCTCGAAGCCGGATGCTTGAGATTATTTAGCCCTGTGGTCGGGTCGGCTTTTTAGCCGGTTACGCGCCGGGCAGGGGGATCGCCGGGGGTCGGCGCGAGTCTCCTTGTCCGGCTCGTTCTATTTAAAGTCAGGCCAGACCCCGGGCGGCGCGGTCGCGGGGCGGCGTTCGCCGTCAGTGCAGGCGGCTGCTCGCATTCGGGCGGCGCATGGCGACTTCGCGAACCGTGTTGATCAGCGACTCGGCCGGGCCGTCCTTCATCAAATACGCCGCGGCCCCCGCGTCGCGCATGACTTTCCCCATGTCGTCCTGTTGGTGCATCGACAGGCCCAGCACGCAACATTGCGGCTGCTCGGCGACGATGATCCGCGTCGCTTCAATGCCGGTCATCCGCGGCATGGTAATGTCCATCAGGACAACGTCAGGAGCGAGTTGTCGCGCCATTTCCACCGCCTGACGGCCGTCTTCGGCCTGCCCGACGACCTCGATGCCGACCGCTTGACTCAGCAGCAGCGCCAAGCCTTCGCGGACCATGCGGTGGTCATCGGCGATCAGCACGCGCAGCGCCGAACCGGGCGCGACCGGCTCTTCGGCGTCGCGGCGGCGCGGCGCCGCGACCGGTTTCTCGACGCGCGCGGGACGGTCGTGGTAGAGCGGCGCCAGCAGCGAGACGCGGGTGCCGGCGCCGGGCGCGCTGGCGACCTCCATGCGGCCGCCGATCCATTCGAGGCGTTCGCCGATGCTGAAGAGGCCGAAACCGCCGACGGTCCGGTCCGCGGCGGCCGGCTGGGCCGGGTCGAAACCTCGGCCGCAATCGGCGACATCGATCTTCAGCAACTCGCCGACGGCGCGGCCGACCCGCACCTCCGCGCGATGCACGCCGGCGTGCTTCACGACGTTGAAGAGCACCTCGCGCAACGCCTGGAACAGCAGCATGCGCGTGTTGGTGGGGACGTCCACGTGATCGTCGAGACGCAAATCGACATCCAGGCCGTGCTTTTCCTTCATCCAGCGCGCGAGCCACTGCGTCGCCTCGGCCAGCCCGCCGTCGTAAAGAATCGGCGGGCAGATCTCGGCGGTGAGCGAGCGCGAGGCGTCGATCGATTGATTCAGCAGGTCTTTGACCTGGTCCAGACCCTGGCGCACCTTGGCGTCGTCGACGCCGATCTGCACCGTCGCCACGGAAAACTTGGCGCCGACGAGCAACTGTTGCAGGTGGTCGTGCAGCACTTCGGCCAGCCGGCGGCGTTCGCGATCTTCGGCCTGCGTCAACTCCGCCGCCATGGCGCGAAGCTGGTGCGCCCGCTTTTCCAGGGAGGCGTTCAACTCGCGCAACTGTTCCTCGGCCCGCTTGCGCTCGGTGATGTCGATGCCGATGCCGATGCGCGAGCCGTCGGAGAGGCGAACATTGGCCCAGGAACTCGCAAGCCGCGAGCCGTCTTTCCGCGTCAACACGAAATCGCGCCAACCGGGCTCGGCTTTGCCGATATATTCCGCCAGCGCCTGCCGGTCGGCCGGCTCGGGGCAAATGGCGGCCGGCAGGTCGACGCCGCGGGCCGCCTCGGTCGTCCACCCCAGAGCGCGTTCAAACTCCCGGTTCAGTGCAATCGATCTCATGGCGTCGTCGTGAAACGTCAGCATCACCGGGATATTGTCGATCGTCTTTTGAAACATCTCGCCCTGGCGGCGCAGCGCGGCGGTGCGTTCGGCGACGCGTTGTTCGAGCGTGGCGGTCAAATCGCGCAAGGCGTCTTCGCTGCGGATGCGGTCCATGGCCACGGCGACCTGATCGGCGACGGTCTTCATCAGGGCGAGGTCTTCGTCGGAGAAACCACTGCGCGTCGTCGTTCCGAACGACAGCGTGCCGATGACTTTCTCTTGCGCCATCAACGGGTGGCAAGCGTAGGCGCGGATGCCGTAGGACCTGACCAGAGCGGTGCGCACGTCCGGCGTGTTGGGGATATCCTCGGCGACGATGCGGGCCCCGTCGCGGGCGACGCAGCCGCAAACCGCCGTGCCGTATTCGAGCCAGGAGATGCGCCGGGCCTCTTCTTCCGGTATGCCGGCGCACGCATTCAAATGCAGCCGCCCGGCCTTTTCATCAACGAGGAAGTTGAAGAATGCCTGGCAGTCGAGATGGGCCATCACTTCGCGGCACAGCTCGTTGACCACGGTTTGCGGGTTTTTCTCGGCCAGCAAGCGGCCGGCCGTCGCCGACAGCAGGCGGAATCGCGCCTCGCTCTTGCGCAACGCCTCGTCGGCCCGCTGGCGTTCGGTGACGTCCGTGAGCACCACGGCGACCTGATCCGGCGCGGGGCGGTAGGCGTAGACGTCGTAACGCCGGTTCGATGCGGCCGCGGAAAAGTCGAAGCGGGCCGTTTCGCCGGTCCGGGCGACCGCGGCCAACGTCTCGACCAACGCGGGGTCGGCCGCCGGCAGGACCTCGCCCCAGGTCTTGCCGATGACCGCGTCGTAGGGCATGCGGGCCAATTGCTCGAAGGCGCGGTTGATCTTCAGGAAGCGGCAGATTGTCGTTTTGTCGACGTCGTTGCGGGGCGTCTCGCAGAGGGCGAAGCCTTCGGTCATTCCCTCGAACAGCGAGTGGTAGCGGTTCTCGCTTTCGCGAACGGCGCGTTCGGCCGAGCGGCGCAGATCATCCGTCCGGTTGACCGATCTCGCGTTGGCCCAGAGCAGCCATAAAAAGCCAACCGAATAGGTGACCGCGACCAGCACGACCCCCACACCCGAGCCGAAGATGCCGCTTCGCTCGCCGTACAGCCGCAGCCAGCCGACGACCAGCGGCGCGATCAACAGCGCCGGCAAAAGGCGGCGGGTCATGATCGAGCCCGGACGGTCGCCCTGGAGCACGCTCATCAGCCACGTGTCGGGACGCGAAAAGAACACGGCGGCAAAGAGCGCGCAAAACGCCAGACCGGTGTTCATCGCCACGGCAATGCGCACCGAGGCCGTCAGCTCCGGCACGTTGAGCAAGTAACCGACTGGCACGACGTAGCTCGCCACCGCCGCCGGCGCGGCGAGCGCGTGCGCGAGATTGGCCGCGCGGCGATCGCCGATCGCCAGCAGCGTGATGGCGCCCGCGGCGGCGACGAAAAGGATGGACGTCAGCAGCGCCATTCGCGACACGGGCCCCCAGAACAAATACAAGATCGGATTGCCGTCCGGCGCGGGCTCCCAGCCGGAGGCGTAGTTGATCGCGTACAGCGCCACCGAAAGGAGACCCGCCAAACCAACTAGAATTCCTGGCGCCAACACCGCCGCGCGCCGGCGATTCAGCGGCTTCGGCTGTTGCAGAAAGCTCAGTTCGATTGCCGCGAGGGTCAGGCAAACCGCCGTAATGAGGCTCATGCTGATCCACTGCGCGCTGACGCTGTTGAGCAGGGGGATGTGGAACGCCCAGCCGACGAAGGCCAGGAAGGTCAGGGCGAGAACAATGGAGATCAACAGCCGCACGGCCGACTGGGCGGACCGCGGGACGATAAAAGAAAGCCACCGTTGCATCGTTGACCTCGAATTGCACTCGGGCATTTGCCAACTTTTCTTTTCGATTATTTTGACCGCGACTACGCGCACACTATTCGCGTAGAGCGCGATTTCGGGCCATCGGGAAAATCCCGATTCGGTGGCGCCAAAATTCCTATTGCTTCGGCAGTGGGTCTCGAAGGCGCTTGCGCAGTTATCTTTATATTTATGAATGTGCAGGGATTCCCAGAACGCTGAAGTTCGGCGGTCGATTCGCCAACAATATTCACCGCGTCATGCCGTTTATTTGGCGAAAGATTGCGGACCGTACACGGATCTACAGCAGGCTCGACGTATGGAACAGCGCGAGGCAAATCGTGATGCAAAGCGGCCTGCGCACCATGCTGCGCCGGTCCATTTCGGCGCGCGGGCCCGCATTCGCCGCGCCGTCGAGGGGGAGTTGATCCGACGCGCGCGTGCCGCTCCCGTCTTGCATTCCCGGCCCGATCGTTTTATGACGAGTCCATTGCAACGCTGGTCTTACGTCGCCGAATGGCGCCTGGAATGCAGGCCCAAAGTGTCCCGAAGGTTTTGGAGTCGAGCCGCGAACGGGTTATAGTCAAAGGAAGCGGGGAACGCAGAGCGATGACAAACTCATCGGGAAAAAAGCGAAATTCGGGGCTCGGAGGAAGGCGCGAAACCATCGAGACCCTGCGCCAGAGCGAGCGGAAATATCGCGAGCTGGTCGAACACGCCAACAGCATCATTCTTCATTGGACCCGCGATGGCCGGATCACGTTTCTGAACGAGTTCGGCCAGCGGTTCTTTGGTTACTCCGAAGCGGAAATTCTCGGACGGCACGTGATCGGGACGATTGTCCCGGAAACGGAGAGCACGGGCCGGGATCTGCGCCCCTTGATGGATCAGGTTTGCGCGGACCCAGTCGCATTCGAGCGGAATGTAAATGAGAACGTGCGCCGCAACGGCGAGCGGGTTTGGATTGCCTGGACCAACAAAGTTTACTTCGACGACCAAGGCCAGGTTGAGGGAATCCTGAGCATTGGCACAGACATTACGGAGCAAAAACGGGCGGCAAGCGAGTTGCAGCGCGTCAACCGGGCCATGCAGACGTTGAGCCTATGCAACCAGGCCTTGGTTCGCGCGCCTGACGAAACCAGCCTCCTCGACGAGATCTGCCGTATTCTTGTCGAACAAGGCGGCTTTTGCAGGGCCTGGATTGGTTTCGTGGAACAGGATGACGGCAAGTCGGTGCGCCCGGTAGCCGCAGCCGGCTTCGAGCCCGGCTTCCTCGGAGCCGCCAACGTCTCTTGGTCCGCCGCCGCGCGCGGACGCGACCCCGCCGGGGCAGCCATTGGCGCCGAGCAATTTGTAATAGCTCGGAACATCCCTGGCGATCCCGCGTTTGACATGTGGCGCGAATCCCTTGGGCAACGCGACTGCGGGTCGGCGATGGCCTTGCCGCTGACGCGCGGCGGTCGCGCTTTTGGCGCTTTGACAGTGTACGCCGCAGGATCTGACGCCTTTGACGCCGACGAGGCGAAGTTGCTGTCGGAATTGGCCGATGATCTGGCCTACGGCATCGCGGCCCTGCGCACGCGCGTCGAGCACGCGCAGGCCGAGGAGGCGCTCCGCGGGAGCCAACGCCAGCTTTCGTTGATCCTGAACAATGCGTCCGACGTCATCTTCGCCGTCGGCGTGGAACCCAACGATGGATTCCGATTCGCCTGGGTGAATCGCCGCTTTCTGGAAGCGACGGGACTATTGGAGAGCCAGATCGTCGGCGCCCGTGTCCGGGACGTCATTCCGGAACCGGCGCGAACTCTGGTGCTGGCAAAATACCGTGATGCCATCCGAAGCGGACTGCCTGGTCGTTGGGAAGAAGTGTCCGAGTATCCCGCGGGGAGAAAGATCGGCCATGTTACCGTCGTCCCGGTGTTCGATGCCCACGGGATCTGTACGCAAATGGTCGGGATGGTTCACGACATAACGGAACGCAAGCAGGCGGAGGACCAAGTCCAAAGCCTCAATGAGGAATTGCGGCGGCACGCGGAGGTTCTGGAGCAGCGCGTGGCAGAGCGCACCGCTGAGTTGGTCGTCGCGAAGGACCGGGCCGAATCCGCCGACCGGGTGAAGTCCGCCTTTTTGGCGTCCATGTCCCACGAATTGCGCACGCCGCTGAACTCGATTATCGGCTTTACCGGCATTACCCTCCAGGAATTGGCGGGACCGTTGACCGACGAGCAGCGCAAACAACTGGGCATGGTTCAGGACAGCGCGCGGCATCTGCTGAATCTGATCAACGACGTCCTGGACATTTCAAAAATCGAGGCCGGACAGTTGGCGCTTTCCATCTCGACCTTCGAACTGCGGCCGGCCATTGAAAAAACGGCCGGGCTGATTTTGCCGATGGCCCAAAAGAAGGGAATCGCGTTGATTCTCGAAATTGCGGACGAGGTCGGAACCGCGACGAGCGATCAAAGGCGCTTGGAACAGGTCATCCTCAACTTGCTCAACAACGCCGTAAAATTCACCGAGCGCGGCCACGTCCGCCTTGCTTGCCGGACTGAAAACGGGGGCCATCTGGTGACGGTTTCGGATACCGGCATCGGCATCCCGCCGGAAGAATTCGCCAATATCTTTGAACCTTTCCGTCAAGTCGACACCGGCCTTGCCCGCAAGCACGAGGGCACCGGCCTTGGACTTTCCATCTGCAAGAAGCTCCTGGATTTGATGGGCGGAACCATCAGCGTGGAAAGCCAACTCGGGCGCGGCAGCTCTTTTTCGGTGCTATTTCCCAAAAAGGCGGGGGATGCTCGATGAATGAAGCGCTTTTGATTATCGAAGATAACGAGCAAAATGCTTATATGATGCGCTTTTTGCTGGAGAAGAATGGTTTCCGCGTCATGGTCGCGGGCAACGGCAAAGAGGGCGTCGAAAAAGCGTTGCAATACAAGCCGCACGCCATTTTGCTGGATATTCAGCTTCCGGAAATGGATGGATATGCCGTAGCCGAGGAACTGAAAAGACATCGCGAACTGGACGGCGTGCCGATCATTGCGGTGACGTCCTACGCGATGGTCGGGGACCGCGAAAAGATCCTGGCGGCCGGGGCTGACGGGTACATCGAAAAACCTATCAATCCGGGAACCTTTGTGGCCGAGATCGCTCAATTTTTGCCTAAAGAACGCAGCGATAAAGGCGGAGCGCAATGAATATTCTCGTCGTTGACGACCGGGACGACAACCGGTACATGCTTGAGGTTCTGCTCAAGGGCCACGGATATGAAGTTCAGTCGGCCGCCAACGGCGCCGAAGCCCTGGAGCGGCTGAAATCCGGCGGCGTCGACTTGATCATCAGCGATATTCTGATGCCCGTGATGGACGGCTTTCAGTTGTGTCGAAAAGTCAGGGCCGATGAGAAGCTAAGACGTGTTCCGTTCATTATTTATACCGCCACCTACACGGGTCCCCAGGATGAGGAGTTTGCGCTCAAGATCGGCGCTAACCGTTTCCTTACGAAGCCCTGCGAGCCGGATGTTTTGATGAGAGCCATCCGCGAGGTGATGTCGGCCGCGAAACAAGGCAGCGTTGTCTCCACTGAGGCGCCGCCGAGGGAAGAGGAAATTCTCAAGCTGCACAACGAACGGCTGGTTCGCAAGCTCGAACAGAAGATGATGCAGGCCGAACAGGAACTTCTGGCCCGGCGCGCGGCGGAAGAGGCGCTGCGGGAGCGAACGGCCGAATTGAAGGAAGCGTTGATCGGCAGCATTTCCGCCATGTCCAGAATCGTCGAGCAACGCGATCCCTACACGGCCGGCCATCAACTCCGCGTCGCCGAACTCGCCAGGGCGATCGCGCAGAATCTCGGCCTTCCGGAAGAGACGGTGGAAGGCATTTACCAGGCGGGCGTGATTCACGACATCGGGAAAATTTACATTCCGGCGGAAATTCTTGCCAAACCAGGCAAGCTATGCGAGCAGGAATACGCGCTGATCCGGCAACACCCCCAGATTGGCTACGAAATCCTGCAACCCATCCGGTTCCCTTGGCCGATCGCGGACATTGCGCTGCAACATCATGAACGGTTGGATGGCTCGGGCTATCCCAATATGCTGGGCGGCGACGCCATCTTGGCGGAGGCGAGAATCCTTGCCGTCGCCGATGTTGTGGAAGCGATGTCATCGCATCGGCCGTACCGCCCGACGCTGGGGATCCATGCCGCGCTGGAAGAAATCAGGGCAAACAAGGGCCGCCTGTACGATGCCGACGCGGCGGAAGCCTGCCTGCGTCTTTTCGAATCGAAACGATTTCGATTCGCCGGCGAATAAGCCGGCAGGCTTGCGGCCGGAGGCGTGCGGCACGGTTGAAAAAGAAGGCAGTCCGTTTGCATAAGGACGGGCGCATGAAGATTCTCATCGTCGATGACCGGGATGACAACCGGTACATGCTTGAGGTGCTGCTCAAGGGCCACGGACATGAGGTTCAGTCGGTCGCCAACGGCGCCGAAGCCCTGGAGCGGCTGAAATCCGGCGGCGTCGCGTTGATTATCAGCGATATTCTGATGCCGGTGATGGACGGCTTTCAGTTGTGCCGAAGAGTCAAGACCGATCCGAATCTCAGCCGTATTCCGTTTGTCATTTACACGGCCACCTACACGGGTCCGCAGGATGAGGAGTTCGCGATCAAAATCGGCGCGAACCGATTTATTACGAAGCCGTGCGAGCCGGAGGTTTTCTTGGCAGCGATTCGCGAGGTGATCGCGGCCGGCGAAAAAGCCGACGCCGCCGCGCCGGCATCGCCGCCGAAAGAAGAGGAAATCCTGAAGCTGTACAACGAACGGCTGGTTCGCAAACTCGAACGGAAAATGCTGCAAGTGGAAGAGGAGTTGTCGGCGCGACGGACCGCCGAGGAGGCATTGCGGAAAAGCGAGGAGGGGCTGCGCAACCTCAATGTCACGCTTGAGCAACGCGTCCGGGAGCGCACGACCGAACTGGAACGGCGAGCGACACAGTTGCGGGCGTTGGCGGCGCAACTGGCGCATGCCGAGGATCAGGAACGGAAGAGAACGGCCCATCTGTTGCACGATCATTTCCAACAGGTGCTCGTGGCGGCAAAACTCCACGCGTCGTCGTTGCGTCAGCGGGCGGCCGAACCGGAACTGCGGGCGGAAGTCGACCGCGTCCTGGATCTGCTGGGACAATCGATCGAAGCCAGCCGGACGCTTTCCGCGGAGCTCTCGCCGCCGGTGCTTCATGACTCCGGCCTCTCCGCTGGTTTGATGTGGCTCGCGCGGTGGATGCTGGACAAATACGCGCTGAACGTCGACGTGACGGCGCAGGAACCGACCGAGCCGCTGCCCGAGGATTTGTGCTTGATGGCGTTCCAGGCCGTGCGGGAACTTCTATTCAATGTCGTGAAGCACGCTGGCGTCAACCGCGCAAAGGTGACGATGACCGTCGATCATGGCCGCAACTTGTGCATCGTCGTGGCCGACCACGGCAAGGGCTTCGATCCTGCACGGCAAGTCGCGGCGGCCAACGCCGGCGGCTTCGGGCTGTTCAACATCCGCGAACGGCTCGATTTTCTCGATGGCCGGTTGCTGATCGAGAGCGCTCCGGGCCAGGGCGCGAGTTTCACCTTGACGGCGCCCATCACGCCGGCGCTCCGATCTCGGCCGGCGACATCGGACACGCCTGTGGCAGAGGCGCCGACGCCGTCGGCGTCGGCAATCGGCGCCATTCGGGTCCTCGTCGTGGACGACCACACGGTGGTTCGCAGGGGCCTGGTGGAGATTCTCCAAAAAGAATCGGGGATTGCGGTCGCCGGGGAGGCGGGAGACGGCCAACAGGCGCTCGACCAGGCGCGGCTGTTGAAGCCGGATGTCGTGCTGATGGACATCACGATGCCCCGGATGAACGGAATCGACGCCACGCGCCGGCTCATCTCCGAGATTCCCGGAGCTCGCGTCATCGGCTTGTCGATGCACGCGCAGGCCGATATGGCGGCGCAGATGCGGGCGGCCGGCGCCGTGGATTATCTGGTCAAAGACGGCCCCATCGACGATCTCGTCGCGGCGGTCCGAAGGGCGGCCGAGCGCCCGTGACGCTGCGGCCGGCCGGGGCCGACGGCGGCACCGAAAAGCGCATCGATCCGGGAACCTTTGTCTCGCGGATCGCCCACGATTCGCCGAAAGAGCGCGAGGGAAAGGACCGCGAACATGAACATCCTCATTGTTGACGACCGGGCTGACAACCGTTATTTGCTTGAGGCATTGCTCAAAGGTCACGGCCACGGGGTTCAGTCGGTCGCCAACGGCGCCGAAGCGCTGGAGCGGCTGAAATCCGGCGGCGTCGACTTGATTATCAGCGATATTCTGATGCCGGTCATGGACGGCTTTCAGTTGTGTCGAAGAATCAAGGCCGACGAGAAGCTGCGACATATTCCGTTCATTATTTACACCGCCACCTACACGGGTCCCCAGGATAATGCTGCAAGTGGAAGAGGAGTTGTCGGCGCGACGGACGGCCGAGGAAGAACTACGCCGCCACCGCGAACATCTCGAAGAATTGGTGGCGGCGCGCACCGCCGAACTGGCCGAACGGAACGCCGCATTGCTGGAAAGCGAAGCCCACGCCCGCGCCGCGGAGCGCGAAGCGTCCGTCGCCAACCAAGCCAAGAGCGAATTTCTCGCCGCGATGAGTCATGAGTTGCGCACACCTCTCGAGGGGATCATGGGATTTGCCGAAATTCTCGCCGGCGGATTGGCCGGCGAGTTGACCGGCCAACAGCGTCAATACGCGCAAAACATCGTGACGAGCGGCCAACATCTGTTGCGACTTATTAACGATATCTTGGACCTGGCGAAAGTCGAAGCCGGGAAGATGGAGTTGGAGCAGTCGCCCGTCGTCATCGACGAACTGTTGTCGTTCAGTTTTGCCTTGTTTCGCGAACGGGCGCTCGCCAAGCATTTGACGTTGTCGCAGACGCTGTCGCCGGATTTGCGCGGCCAACGATTCTGGGCCGACGAACGCAAGGTTCGGCAGATCCTCTGGAACCTGTTGTCAAACGCGATCAAGTTCACACCCGACGGCGGTTCCATCGAAATGCGGGCTTCCAAGGTCAGGGACCAGTTCGTCTTCGCCGTTGCCGACACGGGCGTCGGCATCAACCGGGAGAATCAAGGACGCATTTTCGACGCCTTTGAACAAGTGCGGACGGAAGGACAACGAGGGCCGGCTGGGACCGGGCTCGGTCTGGCGCTCTCCCGGCAGTTCGCCGAATTGCACGGCGGTTCGATTTGGGTCGAGAGCCCCGGTGAAGGGTTCGGCAGCACGTTCTACTTTTCAATTCCGGCGACAATGGAACAGCCTGCGGGAGCGCGGCCCCGTGCCTAGTCTAAGAGGCTCACGCGGAGGATATCGAACCCGCACCTCACACGGAGGCGCCACAGAGACGAACAGAGATTCAATGTCGTCGCGCGGAGACCCTCTGCCAAGCTTTGCGGGGCTCCGTGGGAGCGAAGCGATTTGGCTTGCGGCGTCGTCAGCGGGTATGCGCGCCGCCGTCGCGTTCCAGGTCGCCGTCGGCAGCCTGCGTGTCGGTCTCGAACGGAGCGGCGCCGGTTACGCCAGGCGCAAACTCGCGATGAATGCGGGCGCCGTCGCGAACCGGAAGTGCGTCACGGATTTCGAAACCAGCTTGCCGGTTTTGACCTCGGTCAGCACGCCGTAACAGGTCGTGTGCGAGACCGGCAAATTCCACGGCTGGATATTGACCTTCTCGCCGACGTACCGGTATTCTTTGCCTTTCGCTTCGAAGGTGAAGCTGTAGCGCAGGATGTGCTCGCTGAAATATTTCAACTCGAGCGTGCCGTCGAAGGGCACGTTTTCGCACAGACCGTCGATAGTCACCGTCCCGTGCAATTCCTGCCACATGAACTTGTCGCCGAACGGGTTCGCCCACTCGCTGATGTGCTTCGGGCCCCAGGTCGAACGAAATTCCATCGGGCGCGGTTCCGGCGAGCCGAAGCCGGGTTCGAAACGATGCTCGCCGGACATGACCTCGTCCATCACGAAGCCAAAACGTTTCTCTTGCAACATCTGTCGGAAATCGCCGAGTCTGCTCATTTGTTGCTCCTTCCGCGCTCGATATGCGCGTCGTGAAAAAACCAGCGGCTCATCGCTTTCTGTTCATTGACCAGTTTCGGACAGTATCTTACGGCTAACGGACGGACTCGTCAATCCGCCGGAATGAGCCTGTCCCGAATTCAGCTGAAAGTTTCGGAAAGGCGGTTGTTGGTTTCATAGTTACGCCACTCGCTCTTTGCCGTCAAGATTCGTTTCCCGCCCCAGTTTGACCTGCAACATCCACAAATCGGCGTGACCCATGATCTTCCGATAGCGTTTCTCGGTTTCGAGGAAGGCAGCGGCAGCCC
>CAZHPN010000077.1:0-25547 GCA_964534375.1 uncultured bacterium
ATCGCGGCGTCACGTTCTTCGACACCGCCGAAGTGTACGGCCCGTTCGTCAACGAAGAACTCGTCGGCGAGGCGCTCGCGCCCGTTCGCGGCCAAGTGGCGATCGCCACGAAATTTGGGTTCGGCTTCGACGCCGACCGGAAACAAACCGGGCTGGATAGCCGCCCCGCGCACATCAAGCAGGTCGCCGAGGCCTCGCTCAAGCGCCTCAAGACCGACGTCATCGACTTGTTTTATCAACACCGCGTCGACGTCAACGTGCCGATCGAAGACGTCGCCGGCGCGGTGAAGGATTTGATTGCGGCCGGCAAGGTCAGGCACTTCGGCATGTCCGAGGCCGCGGCCAAGACGGTCCGCCGCGCGCACGCCGTCCAGCCGGTCGCCGCCCTTCAGAGCGAGTATTCGCTGTGGTGGCGGGCCCCCGAGACCGACGTGATCCCGACCCTCGAGGAACTCGGCATTGGCTTCGTGCCGTTCAGCCCCCTCGGCAAAGGCTTCCTGACGGGAAAAATTGACGCCGGCACGACGTTCGAAAGCAACGACTTTCGCAACATTGTCCCTCGTTTTACGCCGGAAGCTCGGAAAGCCAATCAGGCCCTGGTCGAACTGCTCGCCAAAATCGCGGCGCGGAAAAACGCGACGCCGGCCCAGATCGCGCTCGCGTGGCTGTTGGCCCAGAAGCCGTGGATCGTACCCATTCCGGGCACCACGAAGTTGCATCGCCTGGAAGAGAACATCGGCGCGGTCGCCGTCGAACTCACACCGGACGATCTGCGCGAGATCAATAGCGCGGCCTCGAAGATCGAGGTGCAAGGGGCGCGGTACCCGGAGCATCTGCAAAAATTGACGGGTCGCTAGGCGACGCCCTCACGGCAGAGTCCCGAGGAGAACCAAAGATGTACAGCGAAAATTACGCCAAGGGAACAATCACGCGCGCGATGCTGATCTTGACGTTATTGACGGTCGTAGCCCTTGCGTTCAACGAAGCGCAAGCGCAAACGCCTCCGGCGCCGAAGAAGATCCTCGTGGTCTATTTCTCGCGCACGGGCAACACGGCCGAAGTCGCCAAGCAAATTCACGCAAGCGTCGACAGCGATCTATTCCGGATCGAGATGGAAGATCCGTATCCCGGCGATTATGAGGCGACGAAGACGCGGGCAAGGAACGAACAGGAATCGGGCGCCAAGCCGGCGCTGAAAACAAAAGTCAAAAACATCGAGTCCTACGACGTCATTTTTGTCGGCTACCCGATCTGGTGGGGGACCATCCCGCCGCCGATCGTGTCCTTCTTATCGCAGTACGATCTGTCCCGCAAAACGATCGTCCCGTTTTGCACGCATGGCGGCAGCGGTCTCGACCGCAGCGTCGACGAAATCAAACGACTTTGCCCGAAGTCCACGATTCTCGATGGCCTGGCGGTTTTGGGACGCAACGCGAAAGCGGCGAAAAACGACGTGGCGGATTGGCTTCGGCGCATAAAAATCAAGAAGTGAGAGCGGAAAGGAATGACCATGAAAGATTTGATTGTCGTAATCGGGTCTGGTCAGATCGGTCAGGCGATTGCGCGCCGGGTCGGGGTCGGCAAGCACGTCCTGCTTGCGGACATGCGCGAGGACAATGCCAATGCGGCGGCTGAGGTCATGGGGAACGCGGGATACGACGTGAGCGTCGCGACGGTCGACGTGTCCTCGCGCAAGGCCGTGAATGCGCTCGTCGAAAAGGCCACGGGTCTGGGCGATGTCGCCGGGCTGATCCACGCTGCCGGCGTCTCCCCCACGCAGGCGTCGCCGGCGACGATTCTCAAAGTCGATCTGTACGGCACGGCCCTCGTGCTCGAAGCGTTCGGCGCCGTGATCGCCCGCGGCGGCGCCGGCGTCGTCATCGCCTCGCAGTCCGGGCATCGTCTTCCCCCGCTCACTGTCGAACAAAATCGGGCATTGGCCACGACACCCGTGGAAGAGTTGCTCAGTCTTTCCTTCCTTCAGCCCGACCAAGTGACAGATTCGCTTCATGCATACCAAATCTCGAAGCGCGCGAATTCGTTGCGGGTGATGGCCGAGGCCGTGCGCTGGGGCAAGCGCGGCGCCCGCATCAACACCATCAGCCCGGGCATCATTATGACCCCGCTCGCCAAGGACGAATTGACCGGGCCGCGCGGCGCCGGGTACCGCCGCATGCTTGAGATCTCCGCGGCCGGGCGCGCCGGCACGCCGGACGAGGTGGGAACTGTCGGCGCGTTGCTCATGGGCCCGGACGGCGGATTCATCACGGGCAGCGACTTTCTCATGGATGGCGGCGTGACCGCCGCGTATTGGTACGGCGAACTCGCTCCAAGATGAGCATTGCGCCGCCCTGATTGAACGAATCAAGGCCGGGCGACCGAGACGTCCGGCGCAAATGAAGGAGGCATCCCATGCGAGGAACCATTCTCTACGGCCCGCGCGACGTGCGCTTCGAGGAGCGCGACGAGCCGAAAATTATCAAGCCGACCGACGCCGTTATCGGCATCGCGGCCGCCTGCGTGTGCGGCTCCGACCTCTGGCCCTACCGCGGCGTCAGCCATTTTGCCGCGCCGACGCCGATGGGGCACGAGTATTGCGGCGTCGTCGAAGAGGTGGGCGGCGCCGTTAGGACGATCAAACCGGGCCAGTTTGTCATCGGGTCGTTCTTCGCTTCCGACAACACCTGCCCGCACTGCCAATTCGGCTACCAGACATCCTGCCAGCATCGCGAGCCGGTTGGCGGCGCGCAGGCGCCCAGGCTGCGCGTGCCGTTGGCGGACGGCACGCTTGTTGCCACGCCAGACATCCCGCCCGATGAGATGGTCCCGAGCCTGCTGACGCTTTCCGACGTCATGGGCACGGGTTGGTTTGCCGCCATCGCGTCCGACGTGAAGCCGGGCGCGACGGTGGCGGTCGTCGGCGACGGCGCGGTGGGCCTGCTCGGCGTGCTGTCCGCGGCGGTCATGCGCGCCGGGCGGATCATCGCCATGAGCCGCCACCCCACGCGCCAGAAACTCGCGCGCGAGTTCGGCGCGACCGACATCGTAACCGAGCGCGGCGACGAAGGCGTGGCCCGCATCAAAGACCTGACCGCCGGCGTCGGCGCCGACGCGACGCTCGAATGCGTGGGCACAAATGAATCCATGTGGCAGGCGATTCAGGCGACGCGCCCGGGCGGCGGCGTGGGTTTCGTCGGCGTCCCGCACGGCGTCGCGATCGGCGGCGAAGCGCTGTTTTACACGCACGTCCGACTCCACGGCGGCCCCGCGCCCGTGCGCCGCTTCCTGCCCGAGTTGATCGACCTGGTCTGGAACGGCAAGATCAACCCCGGCGAAGTGTTCGACCTGCGCCTGCCCCTCGACCAGGTCGCCGAAGGCTACCGCGCAATGGACGAACGCCGCGCGATCAAGGCGCTGTTGCTTCCCTAGTCTTTATTTTGCACAAGGAGCGAACCATGAGTGAAAAATCCACCGTGGCGAAAACATTGATCGGCGACATCGCGCCGAAGCTGGCCGAGATCACCGACGGCGTTTTGTTCGACGACGTGTGGGAACGCCCGCAGTTGTCGAAACGCGATCGCAGCCTGATTACGTGCGCCGCGCTGGTGACGGCCGGCAAGATCGAACAACTGAAAATGCATTTTCCGTTCGCGATCGAAAACGGCGTGACGCACGAAGAGCTCATCGAGCTCATCACGCATTTGGCGTTTTACGCCAGTTGGCCGAGCGCGATGAGCGCCCTCACGGTGGCGAGGGAAGTGTTGCCAAAACAAGACGCATCCCGCTGACCAAACAAGGCGTCCGGAGGGCTCGCAGGTGAAATCTTCCAACGACAAATCGCCGGAACCGAGCGAACCCGCTGTAGCGCGGCTCGCCGAGTTGATCAAAGCCTACGCGCCGCACGACGGCATCTTCGATTTGCGCGTGCCCGGCGTGCAAGTGATTCGTCGTTCGCGCGTCTACACGGAACTCGTGCACGGCCTGCAATCGGCGGCCGTGTGCATCGTCGCGCAGGGCGCGAAGAGCGTGATGGTGGGGCGGGAGGTTTACGAGTACGACGCGTCGCGCCTGATCGCCTTCTCGGTCGATCTGCCCGTGGCCGCGCAGGTCACGCGCGCCAGCTACGCCGAGCCTTTTCTCTGTTTCCGGCTCGATCTCGATCCGAGCACGATCGCGCGGCTGGTCTTGAAGGTGTTTCCGCACGGCCTGCCGCGGGCGCCAGACAGCCGCGCGGTGGTCCTCGGCCAGGCCGACGCGAATATCATCAACGCCGCCATTCGCTTGGTCGAATTGATGGCGCAGCCCGGCGACGCGGAACTGCTCGCGCCGCTGGTCGTCGATGAAATTCTGATCCGCCTGCTGCGCAGTCCCGTGGGCGTTCGCGTGGCCCAGATCGGCTTGGCGGATTCCGGCGTGCACGGCGTCGCGAAAGCGGTGTCGTGGCTGCGAACCAATTTCGCGCAGCCGATGAAGGTCGAAGAGCTGGCGAAATTGGCGAGCATGAGCGTCTCTTCGTTCCACCAGCATTTCAAATCCGTCACCTCGATGAGCCCGTTGCAGTTTCAGAAGGTGCTCCGCCTGCAAGAGGCAAGGCGCCTGATGCTGTCGGCGATGATGGATGCGGGCAGCGCCAGTTGGCGCGTGGGGTACGCCAGCGCCTCGCAGTTCAGCAGAGAATACGGCCGTTTCTTCGGCAGCGCGCCGACCAAAGACATCGCCCGGTTGCGCGAACGAGTGGGTGAAGTTGCCGAGGGGTAGATGAAAAAGACTCGTTGGTTTATCGCCATTCTGTTCGCCATCGCGACGTTTTCGGTGTACGCGGCGGCCGGGCCCGGCATCGACTATGGCCCGTGGCTGACCGGCGTGACGCAACATTCGGTTACGGTGAAGTGGGGTTCGTCGCCATCCGTCGGCAAGGTGGAATACGGCCCGACCGCGGCGCTGGGCCGCGAGGCCGAGGCGGTGTACGCCGGCGGCGTTCATCAGGCGGAGCTGACCTCGCTGGCCGCCGGCGCGCGCTGCTACTACCGCGTGACCGGCGGCGGCGAGACCGGCAAGCTGCAATCCTTCCTGACCGCGCCGGAACCCACCGCGCCGTTTCATTTCGGCGTCCTCAGCGACACCCAGGGCGCCCCGAGCGCCTACGCGGCGGTCATCGAGCCGCTCAAGGCGACCGACCCGGCTTTCGTGCTGCACAACGGCGACTTGGTCGACTACCCCTTTGTCGATCTCGAATGGCGGCATTTTTGGGGCGTGACGGATCGGCTCGCCGGCCAGGCGCCCTATTTCCCCGTACGCGGCAATCACGACGGGATGCTCGGCGGCAAACAGCATTTCGCTTTGTACTGGTCCAATCCGCGGAACAACAGCGTCATTTCGCGCTCCGTCTATAGCTTTCAATACGGCAATACGTACTTCATCGCGTTGGACATCAACGAACCGTATGCCGCCGGTTCGCCGCAACACCAGTGGCTCGCCAGGCAACTCGCGTACGCCAAAATCCGGCCCGACGTAAAACATTGCATCGTGTACGCGCACTTTCCGCCGTATTCCTGCTCCGCGCACGGCGCCGACGCCAACGTCCTGGAGTTCCGCGCGGCCGTGGTCCCGCTGTTCGAGAAATACGACATCGATCTTTCCCTGGCGGGGCACGATCACGGCTATCAGCGCTCGGTCGTGAACGGCATTACGTACGTGGTCGCCGGCTGCGCGAGCTCGCGCACCTACAGTTGCAACCCCCAATCGTGGACGTTGAAGTGCGAAAAGACGACCAACTTCGCCAACATCGCGATCGACGGCGAGGCCATGCGCGTCGAGGCCCGCCGGCCGGATCGCAGCCTGATCGATTCGTTCACCATCACCCACGATTTCCACGGACGAAGTTGACGGCGGCGACGACGATCATCAACCGGCGATGAGGGGAGGGGCCTTATTCTTTTACGCCGATCGTGCGGCTGATGTTATTCGCGCGCTTGCCGACTTCTTTTTCAATAAAGGGCCGAAACAAGGGAATGTGCCGCGCCACACGCGCCGCAAGCGGGATTTTTATGAAAGGCTGCTGCGTGATTTTTTTTGTTTTGTTCGAGATACGCCCAGTTGACGCCAGTTCCTCTCCCGCCCGGCTATAGGCGGCCAAAACGGTTTTCGCCTTATCGTGTTCTTGGCGTTCGGTCGCTTCCAACATTGCCATCCATGCTGCCGCGCCTCGACGCTCCAAATGCGCCAACTGCGGCGCGTCCATGAATCGTCCGAAAATTCGGAAGTACTCCCCGGTGTTGCGAACCGTCATATTCTCCACATTATCGCACACCACGATAGAAACAAACGGCTTGCCGGCGATTGCCCGATCCGTGTCGTGGAAAAATAAACCCGATTTCGTTAATAATATTTTTTCAACAGGCGCAAGTGAATGAATTCTCTCCAGGAAACGTTTCAAAAGGCTCGATGCGCCAAACAGATAGACCGGCGACGCATAAATCAGAATATCGGCGTCCCGCATCTTGTGGAAGACCTCTGCGGCGTCGTCCTTGCCGTCGAAAATACATTGATAAGCTTTTGTTCTCTGACAATGATTGCACGCCCGGCAACTGTCAATATTCAGTTGGGCAAGATGCACTGCCTCCCAGACTCCGCCTGCTTTCTCGACGCCCGCGCCCATGCTCTGAAGAATTTTGCCGGTAGCGCCCCTGTCGCCCCGAAGACTTCCATTGAGCGCCAAAACTTTCATGCTGCATCTCCCAATTCTGCCGCAGGGACCGCAGCCGCCAGACCGCCGTCTACGCCTCGTTCTTTGCGCCTTTCGACGTGGCGTTCGCGTACACTTTCCCGATCAGACGAAACAGCGCCGTCTTCTCGCGCTCGCTCAGGCCGCGGTACAACTCCGCGTTCATGGCGTCGGAGATTTCCCAAACCACCGGCCGGAGCCCCCTCGCCTTCTTGGTCATTCCGATCACCACGACGCGCGAATCGCCCGCGCTCCTCTCCTTCGTGACGTACCCGCCGGCCTCTAGCCGCTTGATCACCGCCGAAACCGTGGACTTGTCCTTCAACGTCAGACGCGCAATATCCTGCAACGCCAACGGTCCGCGCTGGTCCAACACGAACAACACGTCGCCGTAGGACGGGGAGATGTCTTTGACGCCCCGCGCCACGAGTTCGCTTTCGAGGAAAGCGTGCTGCTGTTGGCGGATCTTCGACAGCGCGAACAGAAGATTATTCTGGTTGATCTTCACTGGATCACGTCGGTCGGCCGTGGCCGCGCCAGATGGTATTTCACGTTTTCGCTTCGGTGCGTCAGTTTATAGCCCGAAAAGACCAGGAACGTGGTGAACGCCAGGAAAAAGACATAGCTCAACTTCAGCGCGCCGGGTTCTTCGTACGAGGGAATGCGGCTTTCGTCGAGCACCATCGTCAGGCCGCCGCTCTTGCATTGTTCGGCGCAAAGGCCGCAGCCCAGGCATTGGTTGAGGTCGATGACCGGCCGCTTGTCGTCGGTCAAGGAAATGGCCTTCACCGGGCACCGCTTGGCGCAGGCGCCGCATTGCTTGCAGTCGGCGGCGTTGACAACCGGTTCGTACGGGCCGCGCGGCGAAACGTCCAGGCCGAACTTGTAGCGCATATTGAGCTCGATGCAGCAATCGGCGCAGCATGAGCAAATGTTGTATTGATACGGCTCGATGCACGATTCCAGCGAGAGGACCAAGCCGTGCTTTCGCGCGTTCCGCACGATCGCGATCGCCTCTGCCTTGGTGAGCTCCTTGCTGTACGGATTGCCCACCTTGAGACCGCGCTTCGCGCGCAACTTCGCCGCCAGTTTCTCCATGCTCGTGATCATTTTGGAAAAGGTATTGATCTTTATACAACAGTAGAGCGGCGCGTCGCAGCCCTTGTCGAAGACCGCCCGACAAGCGCACGGCCCGACCGAAATGTGCTCGGTCGCGTTGATGACTTCTTCGATGTCCTGCAGCGGCAGCTTCACGGCGGCCGTGTGGACGTGCTTGTAGTAGGCGGTCATCAGCGCCTTGAACGCGTGGCCGACCACCGGGAGCTGCGACTTTTCGCCCATGAAATAGTAGAACTTGATGGCGTCGACGGCGTTGAGCGCGAACAAGCGGAAAAGCTGCCGCCGCATGAACGAGCGATCGTCCACCAGGCGGACGGCGGGGTTTACTCTTTGGTCCATGGCGCGGTTCCCCTTCCCCTCTCTTGCCGTGACGAGGCGAAAATAGTTTTGTACAAAACCATCTCGACATTATCGCGGGGCGCGCGGCCGGTCAAGCCGCGCCGGCACGAGGACAAACACTCGTTGCTCACATAACGGGCACAAGAAATAACCATGCATGTTTGCTGTTGGCGAAACTAATGGCGCGGGCTTTACACTCTCGATTCGAGAGTTTATACTTCGCACATGAATTTGGATCAGACAAATATTGAAAAGGCGTTGACGACCCTGGGCGCGGTTCTCGCAAGCAGAGGATTTACGTATGAGCTTGTCGTCGTCGGCGGCAGTGCCTTGATGATGCTCGGCGTCATCTCGCGGCCGACGAAAGACATTGACGTAGTGGCGTTGGTTCAGGCGGCCGCCTGGGCGGAAAGCCATGACCCCTCGCCGGCTTTCCATTCCTTGGCAAAACAGGCGTTGGCCGCCTTCGGCATCGGGGAAGACAATGATCGGGCTTAGCGAACGGCTTCTTGAACAGGCCCTCGATCTGCTCTGGAGCCTTTGGACTGAACTCGGGGTTTCGGGATGGGGCAAGGCTTATCCGGATTGCGCTGTCGATCCTGAACCGCTCATTCTTTTTACGGCCGCGCTCGGCGATGCGGACCCACGCTTGCGGGATGAGGCAACGGACTGGTGCATCAAATACGGCTGCTATATCTCGGGCACTCGCCTGCGGAATCTGCTGAACAAAGAAAGTGAATCGGCGCAAAAGAAGTTCGGAGAATTCGCGGCAACGGTAGCGGCTCATTCGAAGCAACGCTGGCCGGGTGCAACCAGTGCGCGAAAATACCGACCGACCGGGCGTTCTCAGATTGACGACTTCTCCAAGCCCTCGATGATTGTGCTCCGTCTGCGGGCGTTGCTGGGAGTCAGTGCGAGAGCCGATGCCGTGAAGGTGTTTCTATCGCGCCCCGGCGATTCATTTTCGGCCTCGGATATCGCCGGCGAAACGAACTTCACCAAGCGGCACGTCGCGACGGCGTTGGAGAGCCTGAGGATGGGGGGCCTATTGGAGTCGTTGCCGCTTCGGAACCAAGTGCAGCACCAACTACGGTCGGCAGAGGAAGTGCTTGTCGCAGTTGGTTCCGTGCCGCGTGCTTTTCCGAATTGGGTTGCCGTATTTCATTGTCTCGGGACGCTCGTGGAAATGGCGCGAAGAGTCGAAAAGCTGAATGAGGTTGTTCGCGAAGTCGAGGTAAAATCCGCGCTGAACAAACTTGCGATTGAAATACGCGCGGCCCGATTGCCGGCGCCGCCAAACGGTGTCTCAGGGGCCGCCTTTTGGCCGGCATTCACGGCCTGGGTCTTGGGAATTGCCGACAGGGCGAAAAACGCGGGAACAAATCGGGGTTGGCTCGTTGCGACGCAGCCTGTTCCTGCGCCAAGTCTTCGATAAATAGTGGTGGATCAGAACGTTCTTCGACCGCATCGACATCGGGCCGCAGGTCCGAGACAAAAATGGGAAGGGGACCAAGCGCAGGAAGCTCGCGCTTCGCACGCTGTTTCCCCTTCCCAATCCGAGAAGGCTTGCGACCCCAACGGGATTCGAACCCGTGTTGCCGGCGTGAAAGGCCGGTGTCCTGACCGGGCTAGACGATGGGGTCAGAAAATGCCCAGGCGCCTCGGCGCTCGCTCCGTTCGGCCCCGGACCGTTGAGTCGGCCGGGGTTCGAACCCGGGGCCTACGGATTAAAAGTCCGTTGCTCTACCGGCTGAGCTACCGACTCGAAGCGGGGGGATTCTAGGGATGCGGTTCTGGCTTGTCAAGCAAGAGTTGCGTTCCACTTCGCTACCTGCGGTGAAACTCATCGTCTCCCCCGCCGCTGGCGCCGAGCGGCGTCGACGGGCGCCAAGATTGCCGCGTAAATATCCAATATCGATCCGCTTGCGGCGACTCGTCGCGACGGATCACCTTCGCCAATTGAAACGCTTCAAGCGCGATAAAGCGCTGCAAATCGTCGTCGTCGAAATCCGCGGCCACGGAATAATGCGCCAGGCAGTCGATGCCGCGACTTCGCCAATGCGCAACGAACGCCGGCGGCGGCGCGCGGTCCGCCCGCAAACGCGCGACAACCGGATCGGTCAGCCCTTCCAGATCGGCGAACGGCCGGTCGAGGAAATAGCCGAACGCGCCGGCGTTCTCCGAGGCGACTCGCGCGCCCACGCCGAAGCGCTCGCGGATCCATTGCGCGGCGATGCGGTGCAGATTGTGCGCGTCGGCCTACGACAGCGCCGCGGCGCCCGTGGTCCAAGGCGTCAATTTCTCGCCCGCGCCGCCGAATAAATCCGCGATGCGGAAGACGGGCGGCATTTGCGCATCTTTCGGGATCGCCGGCCGCCATGCCTGACCCAGCCAGAGTCCGATCGCCGCCGCCGCGGCAATGCCGATCACTGCCAGCGCTCTTGCCGTTCCGGCCGCGCGAAACGACCCCGCGACCTCGATCAGCCACAAGGCCGCGAGAACGGTCAGCGGAGCGAACAGCCGCAGCGAAGCGTACATGTGCACCCAATCGACGCCCGTCAGGCCGGCCGTCAGCGCCCCGGCGAGGGCAAATACGCCGAATTCGTTTCTTCGCGACGCGGGGACCAATACGGCCGCCGCGCCGGCGACGCCGGCCAGCGCAACGAAGAGCGGGTCGCGCGTCAAAAAAAGCGCCAGGCAAGTGAAGCCGCGCCCGGCAATGACGGCCCAGCCGCCGCCCAGTTCGGCGTATTTCAAGAGCACCGCGCTGGAAATCAGCGATTGGAAATGAATTGCGCGCCAGAGCGTGTCCGGCGCGAAAACCACCGCGAACCCGGCGGCGACGCGGCCAAACTCACGCCCGGTCGTCCGCCACGCGGCCGGGTGGAAGAGAAATTCGAGATAAAAATAGATCGCCATCCATAGCGGAAACTCCGGCCGCGACAGCGCGCCCACGCCGCAAATCAGGCCCGCCGCCCACCCTGCCCGGCGCCCGCCCGTTCGCCGCGCGCGATTCAACGCGATCGCCGCCGCCGCCGCGATGAAACCGTATTGCGTCGTCTCCAAACCGTTCCAGGCGTGGCAGCGTAACAGCGGATCGAGCAACAGCAGAAACGGCACGGCCCATGCGACGCCGCCCCCGCGCCGCGCCGCGAACCACAGCAGCAGCAACCCCGCGAGCACCGTAAAGATCAGCCCGTGCCAGACGCCGGCCAGCGGCAAATCGCCGAACCGTTTCGCCAGCGGCGCCAAAAGCATGATCTCCAGAAAATTCGAATAGCCTTCGACCGGCTCCTGGCCCGGGTTGTACGTCAGCCCGGCCCCCGCGGCGAGATTCTGCGCATAGCGAAATGACACGAATGCGTCATCGAACGGCACGGCGCGCTGCACGATGTCGCGGCACCGGAATAACCACAAAAAACAGGCGAGATAGGCGATGGCGACCACGGCGAACAAAAACCGATAAGTCCTGCGCGAAGCTCGGTTGCCGGCCGCTGGCGGAGAATCCAACAGATTTGCCTTTCGTTTCCTGACCAAGAACGAATCCGCCAAGATGCTAACAAGTTGGCAGTGAGGCAACAAGACGACGAAGCGAGTGAGGTGAACCGGGAGCAAACGCGAGAATACGCCCGACAAAAGTCGATAACCGACGCCAAAACAAGTTTCACGTGAAACAATTGCCTGGGTGCACCGGCCGCGACGCGAACATGAAATTGCCAAACAAAGCCAATTTTTCTGAGCGGCCGGAACCCCCTAATCGCCGTCCGCGTGAACCCTCGAATTTTCGGCAACGCCAATTAACTTAGCCGCGCCGCTGTTGTATACTCCGCGCCAACGGCAACCAAGCGAAACGATGTTTATTGTTTCGCGCGGAAGAGAACGCATGGGAAAAAGCCGACTGATTCACAACCGCTGGCTGGCGATTCTCGGGGCCGTCATCGGCGTCGGGCTGCTGTGCGTGGCCGGTCGCAACGTGCATTGGCGCGAGGTGCGCGAAGCGCTGGCCGGCGCGCGGCTGTTTCCGTGGCTGCTGTTCGCCGTGGCGTTTTATCTGGCCGGCCACGTGGTGCGCGGCCTGCGCACCCAGCGCCTGGTCAGCCGCGACGCGGACCTGACGCTGGCCACGGCGACCAACGTCGTGGTGCTCGGTTACGCGGTCAACAATATCCTGCCGGCGCGCCTGGGCGAGATCGCCCGCGCCGGCATGCTTGCCGAGCGCACCGGCCTGCCGGTTGCGCAAACGCTGACGGTCACCCTGCTCGAGCGCATCCTCGACGGCTGGGTGCTGTTTCTGCTGCTCGCCCTCACGTCGTTCGCCGTGCCAATGCAGGGCTGGATGCACGAAATCATGCGCATCGCGGCAATCGTCTTTTTCCTGGCCACTACGGGCATCGTCACCGTGCTGGTCGCGCCTAATTCGTTCATCGGCTTCGTCTCGCGGCACGCCAGCCGGCTGCCGGATAACTGGCACGATCGCGCCATTCACACGGCGATCCACGTGGCGCAGGGTCTGGCGTATCTGCGCCGGCCGAGCCAGGCGGCGCGCATTCTCGGACTCAGCACCATCGTGTGGCTATTCGAGAGTTGCCTCTTCCTGATGCTTTTCCCGGCGTTCCACATCCCCATGCATCTCTCGTGGGCGATTCTCGCGCTGACGGTTACGAATCTCGGCATCCTGATCCCATCGACGCCCGGCTTCATCGGGCCGTTCCATCATTTCTGCAAGATCGCCCTGATGGCGGTCGGCGTCGCCGAAGCGACCGCCTTCAGTTGCGCGATCATGATTCACCTTGCATTCTTCATCCCGATCACGTTATGGGGAGTCGGCATCATCATGTGGTACGGCCTCGAACTCGGCTCGACCATCGCCATGGCCCAAAGCGCCAAGCAGTTGACCGTCGCGGAGCGCCCATGAAAGAGCCCGGCGCGAACATCTATGCGGCGATCGCCGAGGCGCTGACGCCGCTGGACGACTTCGCCCTGACGCCCGACGAGCGGCGGCGCGTCGTGGCCGACACGGCCGAGTTCATCGCCGGCGAGATGGCCGCGCTGCCGCTGCGCCTGCTGGTGCTCTTTCACATCGGTTTGACGGGGTTCCGCGTGCTGATCCGCGGGCTGAATTTCCAGAGCTTCTGCGCGCTGCCGCCCGCCAAACGCCGGCAAATCGCCGAATCCTGGGCCTACGGCCGCGTCGGCCTGATGCGGCAGTTCTTTCGCCCGCTGCGCAGCACGGCGTTTCTTGCCTTCTTCGAGCATCCGTTGATCGAGGCCAAATTGGCGCCGCACGAGCCCCCGGCCGGCGCGTCCGCGCGGGGCGACGCATGAACGCCATCCGCCAACCGCAAGTGCTCGTTATCGGCTCGGGCGCCGGCGGCGCCACCACCGCCCTCGAATTGGCCCGGGCCGGCCTCGACGTGCTCATCCTCGAAGAAGGCCGGCGCTTCGGCCTCGCCGATTACGGCGGCACGGCGCCGGAGGCGATGCGCAAGCTGTATCGCCGCCGGGGCATGACGCCGATCATGGGTTCGACGCCGATCGGCTACGTCGAGGGCTGCTGCGTCGGCGGCAGCACCGAAATCAATTCCGGTTTCTGGCACCGCACGCCGCCGGAAATCCTGCTGCGCTGGAAGGCGCAATTCGACTTGCAAAACGCGGCGCCCGGCGACCTGGAGCCGCACTTCGCCGCGCTCGAAGCCGCGCTGCACGTCGGCCTGCACCCTGGCCAATGGCCGCCGAGCACCGTGGCTTTCGCCCGCGGCATCGACGCCATGGGCTGGTCGCGGCAGGAAGTGCCGCGCGCCGTCAGCGGGTGCAGCGACCAAAACTGCTGCGCCAGCGGCTGCCCGAGCGGCGCGAAACAGAGCATGACGCAGTCGCTGCTGCCCGCGGCCGAGGCCGCCGGCGCGCGCCTGTTGCCGGAATGCCGCGTCAAACTGCTGCTGCGCCGGCGCGGCCGCGTCGTCGGCGTGCTCGCGGCGCGGCAGCGCGAGGACGGCGTCGAGGAACTGGTGCGGCTCGACGCGGAGCACGTCTTCGTCTGCGCCGGCCCGACGGAAACGCCGGCCCTGCTGCGCCGCAGCGGCATCCGCTATCACGTCGGTGCGAATTTCGCCACGCACCCGATGCTGAAGATCGCGGCGCGGTTCCCGGAGACGATGGACTCGCACCGCACCGTGCTGCCCCTGTTGCAGGTCAAGGAATTCTGGCCCGACATCTCGCTGGGCGGCTCGTATTACTCGCTCGGCCACTTGGCGATGCTGTTCTCTGAAAACTGGCCCGTGCTTCGCGACCGCATGGCGCAGCACCGCAACATGGCCATTTACTACGTGGCCGTCCGCGGCACCGGCAAGGGCTCGGTGCAGCCGGCGTTTCTCGGCGAGGACGGCGCGGTCGTCCGCTACGAGCTTTCCGACGAAGACCACCGGAACTTGAACAAAGGCCTGGCGCGCCTGTCGACGCTGCTGCTCGAGGCCGGCGCGGAAGAAGTGTACCCGTGCGTGCACGGCTTGCCCGTGATCCGCACGAAAATGGAGTCGATCCGCTGGCTCGACGAACGCGTGCCCAAGTCGGCGCTCAGCCTGACGACCGTGCACGCCTTTTCGACGTGCCCGATCGGCGAACGCCGCGACCGTTGCGCCGCCGACTCGTACGGCCGCGTGTACGACCACGAGAACCTCTACGTCAACGACGCCAGCATTTTGCCGGATTCGCCCGGCGTGAACCCGCAAGGCAGCGTGATGGCCCTGGCGCGTCGCAACGCCCTGCACTTCAAGGAAGATCATAAATGACGGAACCGATGGCGCTGGTCACCGGCGCGCCCGGTTGGCTCGGCACGCGGCTCGTGCGCACGATGGCCGAGGGCCTGCCCGACGTCCCGGCGTTCGCCCAGGGCTCGCCGCGGCCGATTCGGGTGCTCGTGCTGCCGGGTCAGGATGCGACGGCGCTCGAAAAAATCGCCGGCGACGTGCGCATCGTCCGCGGCGATCTGACCGACGCGCGCAGCCTCGAGCCCTTTTTTGACGGCGCGGCCGGCGCGACGGTCTTCCATTCGGCGGGCGTGATCCACCCGACCCACGGCGTCAAGCAGTTCTATGACGTCAACGTCACAGGCGTGCGCCACCTGCTCGCGGCGGCGCGCGGCGCCAAGGTGCGGCGGTTCGTGCACGTCTCGTCGAATTCGCCGCTCGGTTGCAATCCGCGGCCGGACCACACGTTCGACGAAAGCTCGCCGTACAACCCGTACATGAATTACGGCAATAGCAAGAAGCTCGCCGAAGACGCGGTCAACGAGGCTGGCGCGCGCGGCGATCTGGAGACGGTCCTCATTCGGCCGCCGTGGTTTTACGGGCCCGACCAGCCCGAGCGGCAAACGCGGTTTTTCCGCATGATCAAAGAGGGCCAAGCGCCGATCATCGGCTCCGGCGCCAACCGCCGCTCGATGGCCTACGTCGACAACATCTGCCAGGGACTGCGCCTGTGCGAAACCGTCGCCGCCGCGGCCGGACGCACCTATTGGATCGCCGACCGCCGGCCGTACACGCTGAACGAGGTCGTCGACACGATCGAATCCGTGCTCGAAAAGGACTTCGGCCTGCCGGTCGCGCACAAGCGCCGGCGGCTGCCGAATTTCGTCTCCGAAATCGCCTGGCTGGCGGACAAGACGATCCAGGGCCTCGGCTTCTACCAGCAGGAAATCCACGTACTGTCGGAAATGAACAAGACCATCGCCTGCGACATTTCGCGCGCGCAGACGGAACTCGGCTACGAGCCGCGCGTCGACCTCGCCGAGGGCATGCGTCGCAGCGTGCGCTGGATGATCGACCAGGGCATCGCCATTTGAACGGGCCGGCGCCGGCCGCCGTCGCGACGCGACCGACGCACGTTTGGCCGCTGATCCTCGCCAATATCTTTGCCCTCGCCCTCCTCTGCATATTTTCCGGGCCGCTGCAACTCAACCACGACGCGGCGATGTATTTGCAAAGCGGCCAGTTGCTGCTCGAGGGAAAACTTCCCTATGTGGATTTCATCGATCTCAACCCGCCGCTGATCATGTACCTGAGCGCCATTTCGGCGGCGTTGGCCCGGCATCTGCCGTGGCATGTCATCACCACCTTTCTGCTGTCGGTGTGGCTGTTCGCCGTCATCTCGACCCTCTGCTTCCGGCGGATCCTGCTCGAAGCGTTCGACCCCGGCGAAGTCGTCTATGCCGAAATGCTCTCGGTCGCGTACGCCTGGTTCTCGCTGCAACTGCTGCTGAACCTCTTTTTCGGCCAACGCGAACATTTGTTCGTCCTCGCCTATATGCCGTTTTTCGCGCTGCGCTTCAGCCGTTGGCAGGGCCGGCCGCTCATCTGGCGGCGGGCGCTCGCCTGGGGCGCCCTCGCCGGCGTTCTCGTCAGCCTCAAGCCGTATTTCCTGCTCGTCGCGGCGGCCCCGGAATTCGTCTGGCTCTGCACCCACCGCAAGATTCGGCCGCTCGTCGCGCCCGAGGCGTTGGCCTTCGTCGTCGCCGGCCTCGGCTACGCGGTGCACTTCCTGTTTTTGCTGCCCCCGGTGCGCGCCGCGTTCTTGTTCCGCTGGCTGCCGTTTGTCGCCAAGGGCTATGCCGCGATGAATTTGCCGTACACGGTCGTGTTCCTCAATCCGGCGTTTTGGATCGCGTGCGCGCTGTTGCTTGCCGCGCTGCTTCGTCCGCCGCGCGGGTCGGGGCGGGCTCCGCAGCTCGCGGCGCCGCTGACGGCGATGGGTCTCGCGGCCGCACTATCGTACGTCTTGCAGCACAAGGGTTGGACCTATCATTTGACGCCCGCGCTGGCGGCGATTCTGGGAATTCTTGCGCTTTGGCTGGCCCCGCGGCATATCTTTCAGCGCCTGGGCAGCTTCGTGTCCGCGCGAAATGCGCTCGCCACGACCTTCGTGTTGCTTGGACTTTGGGCGCTCAATTTGGGCACGCAGGCCAACGCGCCGCGCTTCCGCGACCGGCTTGTCAAAGATCCGGGGGTGCCGCGCGCGATCGCGGAGTTGTCGCGCGAGGGCGATCCGATTCTGGTGATCTCCCGCCTCGAAGTCGTGTACCCGACGCTGCTGCAACTGAACCGGCGGCCGGGGTCGCGCTACCTGTGGTCCTTTCCGCTGCCGATGCTTTATGAGGACGCCGTGTATCGCGACGGCCAATTCCCGTATCGCGGCGCGCTCACGGCGACGCCCGACGAAAATCGTTTCCTCGACGAATTGGCCGAGGATATCCGGCGGTTGCGGCCGAAGCTGATTTTCCTCGACGACAAACGCCTGGTGTTCCTGCTCCATGACCCCCAAAACTTCTGGCCGAGGCCGAAGCGCTTTTCCGTCAACGACTACCTGGCGCAGAACGGGTTTCTCGCCGCCGCGATGTGGGATTATCATCGGTCCGATTTTCAGGGCGATCTCGTGCTTTACGTTTTGAACGAAAAGGACGCAACATGAACAAACTGTGGAATGCGGGGTGCGGAGTTCGGAATGTCGCGAGCCGAATCGCCGCGCCCGAGTCCCGAATCCCGAATCCCGAACCCCAAGGTCCGCGCCATGCCCGCGCCTGACCTTGTCACCGGCGGCTCGGGCTACTTCGGCAGTTTGCTGGTGCGGCAGCTTCGCGCGCACGGTCGCGCCGTGCGCATCTTCGACTTGAACGACGCCGACGACCGCCCGGCGGAGGTCGAGTTCTTTCAGGGCGACATCCGCGACGCCGCGGCCGTGCGCCGCGCCTGCGATGGCTGCGCAGCCGTCTATCACAACGTGGCCATGGTGCCGCTGGCGAAAGACAAAAGCGCCTTTTGGAGCGTCAACGAAGGCGGCACGCGCGTGCTGCTCGAGGCCTGCCGCGAAACGGGCGTGAAAAAAGTGGTCTACACCTCGTCAAGTGCGGTGTACGGCGCGCCGCCAAAAAATCCGGTCGACGATGACACGCCGCTGAACCCCGGCGAGGAATACGGCCGCGCCAAACTCGCCGGCGAAGAACTGTGCCGGCAATTCTCCGCCGCCGGCCTCGACGTTTCGATCATCCGCCCGCGCACGATCATGGGCCACGGCCGCCTCGGGATCATGCAGATTCTCTTCGAGTGGATCCGCCGCGGCATGAACATCCCCGTGCTCGGCAAGGGCGACAACCTTTATCAGTTCGTGCATGCCGACGACCTCGCCGACGCGTGCGTCCGCGCCGCCGCGCGGCCCGGCCCGGCGGCGTACAACATCGGCGCGGCCTCGTTCGGCACGATGCGCGAAACGCTCGACGGGCTCATCGCCCACGCGAAGACCGGCAGCCGCGTCGTCTCGCTGCCGATGGCGCCGGCGGTCGCGCTGATGAAGCTGACCAGCGCGCTCGGCCTTTCGCCGCTGGGCGCCTATCACTCGCTGATGTACGGCCGCTCGATGTACTTTGATATTTCGCGCGCGCAACGCGAACTCGGCTGGACGCCGCGGTACGACAACGTGGAGATGTTCCGCCAATCGTACGATTGGTATCTGGCCAACCGCGAGGCGATTCTCGCCGCGCGCGGCATGTCGCATCATCGTTCGCCGGTCGATCAGGGCGCGCTGAAAATCGTGGGGTGGATATTGCGGCTGCGGTGACGGCAGCTCAGGGGCGCCGGGTCCGCCCGCGACGGGCGCCTCGCCGGCCGCGTGTCGGCGCCGGAGGATTGCGTTCCGTTGCGCGAATCGGCAATACTGCGCGACGCATTGAAAATCCCGAGGTCGGGATCCACTTGAAAAGAACGCAAGAGCGGCGATCTGGAGGGCATCTCCGGGGGCCGAAGGAGCAAGACTTTGAACCGAATCGCGGGTCTCTTGTCCGCGGCCGTGCTGTTCGCCGCCGCGCTTGGCGCGTGCGCGTCGCCGAAAACTGTTCGGCCCGCGGCGACGCCCGCCGCCGGCGGCGCGGCCGAGCAAGTCAACATTTTCGTCGATCTGTACGATCTGTGGAAACTGAACATGCAGGACGGCACGTATAGCGCCGATTTTGCGGTCATGACGGTGTGGAAAGGGGATTTGGCGCCCGAGATCGAAATCATGAATGGCTCGGAAAAAAAGGCGGAGTTTCAACCGGACTATCCGGACACGAACGGCTATCACGTGCGGCCGGCCCGCTACGAGGTTGAATTTCGCTCCGATCTGAATTTCGCCAATTATCCGCTGGATCGCCAAACGTTGAAACTGGTCTTGGAATCGAAAGTTTTAGAGACGGACAAGATGGTTTTTTTTACGCGGCCCAAGCAAAACAAATTCTATTCGCCGCCGCATCTGATCGGCTGGGAAGTCCATGAGCCGGACTGCCGCGTCGAGACGAAAACCTACGATCAGGAGACCGTTGCCGGCGTCGTCGAACATTTCCCCTATTCGCGTCTGGTTTGCAACGTGGTGATCGAGCGCAGCCAGCGACTGCGGTTGTTGTTCAAACTCGCCATCCCGCTGCTCATTTCCGTGCTGCTGGTCTTCGTCGGTTTCATCTTGCCGCCCGAAAAAACCGATACGCGCTTCACGATTGCCGTCGCCAGCGTGTTTGGCGTATTGGGCTCGCAACTGATTTACCAGCAGAGCTTGCCGCCTATCGCCTCGATCGTGCTGATCGAGTGGGTGCACATCATCGGTCTGCTGACCGTGCTTTCCGTATTGTGCGTCTACGCCTGGAGCGCCCGGTTGGCCGGCCAGGCAAAGCCGCGGGAAACGATCGCCGCCTGGGAACGGAAAGGGCTGAAATACGCGATCTGCGTGTTTGCCGGCTGCAACCTGCTGCTGCTCGTGAGCCGGCTGCTGTTTTAAGGAACAAGGAACAAGGAAAAAGGAAAAAGTCGACGCCCCGTTCGTTCGCCGTCATTGTGCCGGCGTTACCGTTTGAACTTTCCCATCAATCCCACGTTTCCCATGTTTGGGTCGAAAGTGTGCTCGCGTTAAAAGGATAGTCGTACACGCTGATGACGGGCGGTCTGCTTTCTTATTTTTTCCTTTTTCCTTTTTCCTTGTTCATTCTCCGCCCTATTGTTCTCCGAAATCGCCCACCTTCGCGACGACGATGTTTTCCAACGTCAGGTATTTCCGCGCGACCTTGGCCGCCAACGGGTCGGTGACGCGGCGAATCTGTTCGTCGAGCTTCAGATGGGTGCGATAGCCGAGGCCGAGCAATTCGTTGAGGCCGATGGTCAAGGCGACGCTGCCCGCCGTTTGCAAATCGAGTTGCTGGCTGCCGATCAGTCGGCGCTTGGCGCGGCGGAGTTCCGCGCCGTGCGGCGGCTGGTCGAGCACGCGGCGCAACTGCGCGAGCATCGCCTCCTGCGCCCGGTCGGCGGAGGCGGCGTTGGTGGCGATGTAAACGCCGAACGTGCCGCGCTCGACCCCCTCGCGGAAAAAACTGTAGACGCTGTAGGCGAGGTGCAGCTTGTCGCGCAGTTCGAGAAACAGGCGGCCGCCCTGCCCCGAGAGCGCGGCGTTGAGCAGGTGCAGCGCGTGTTCGTCGGGCGAGGCGAGCGGACAGCCCAGGAAACCGGCGAAGATGTGCGTTTGCTCTTTCTTGCGCGACGCGGCGACGATGGTCGGCTCGGCGGCCGGCTTCGGCGACGGCAAGGCGAGCGGCTTGAACTTGCCCTGCTTCATCCGGCCGAACGCCTTGTCGACCTGGGCCACGGCGTCGTCGAAATCCACGTCGCCGGCCAGCGCGATGACGAGGTTTTTCGGGTGCAGCAGGCTGCGCCAATGCGCCTCAAGATCTTCGGCGTTGAGCCCTTGCAGCGATTCTTCCGTGCCGAGCAGCGGCCGGGCATAGGGATGGTCGCCGAACAGGGTCCGCATGAACAGGTCGCGCGCGACCTGCGACGGCTCGTCGTTGTGCTCGCGGATCAGCCCGACCAGTTCGTCTTTCTTGCGTTTGACCTCCAGTTGCCGGAACCCCGGAGTCAACATCGCCTCGGCCGTCAATTCGATCGCCCGCGTAAAGTCGCGCGACAGAAATTCGGCCGCCACGCCGATCGAGTTCTGGCCGGAGAAACCGTGCAGGCTGCCGGCCATGCCCTCGACGATCTTCGCGAAGGTGATCGCGCTCTTCTCCTGCGTGCCGCGCGACAGCAGATGCGCGGTCAGGTTGGCGATGCCGCTCTGCTCGGCGCGTTCGGCCCGCAGCCCGCCCGCCAGCATCGCGCGAATCGCGACCAGCGGCGCGTGCGCCGATTCCTGCACCGCGACGCGCAAGCCGTTGGCCAGCGTGGCCATCTTCAGGCGGCCTTTGCGGCCGGCGAAGCCGACCAGCGCGGGCGCGACGCCGGGCCGGGATTTGCCGACGATTTTCGCGGTCGGCACGGGCGCGACGTAGGCTTCGCGGGCGATCCGATCGAGGTCGGCCTCGGTGAAGGTGTCGTTGTCGGGCGTCAGCGCCGCGGCGGTGAGGTGGGCATGCGTCAGGAATTTTTGCGCCGCCTGCTTCAAGGTCGCGCGGTCGGCCGCCATGACGCGCCGCAGATAGTCTTCCTCCAGGCGGATATCGCCGGTGAGCGAGACCGAGTAACCCAGCGAATGGCCGATGCCGCCCGCAGTTTCGTGCTTGCCGATGAACGCCGCCTCGAGATTGCGTTTGGCGCGTTCGAGTTCCTCTTCCTGCACGGGCTCGACGCGCAGCCGATAGACCTCGCGCAGGATCGCGCCGACCGCCGCCGGCAGCAATTCGGGATTGGTCACGGCATCGACGCCGAAGATGCCGGGGTCGCGCGGCGCGAAGACGTGCGCCGAAACGTCATGGACGAGCTGCTTGATCGATTTGACCCGATGCTCGAGCCGCGACGAATCGCCGTGGCTGAGGATCATCGAGAGCAAATCGAGTTCCGCGGCGTACGGCTCCTGCCAGTTCGTGCCGCGCCACGCGAGATACAAATGCGACTGGCGAATCGGATCGCGCAGCACGAGGCTCTGAAAAGCCGTTTGCGGCGGCTCGACCGCCCGCGGCGCCCGCTTGACCGCCCCGCCCCGCCAGCCGCCGAAGAGGTTGTGGATCAGCTTCATCGTTTTGTCGCGGTCGAAATCGCCGGCGACCGAGAGCACCATGTTGCCGGGCCGGTAGCGCTGCTTGTAGAAGCGCAGCACGTCCGCGCGGCGCAGCGGCGACAGCGACGCCGGCGAACCGAGAATCGGCCGGCCGTAGGGGTGCGTGCCAAACACCTTGGCCCAGCAGCTTTCGGAAACGTGATGCGCCGGCAAATCGCGGTAGAGGCGGATTTCCTCGAGCACGACTTCGATTTCTTTTTTGAGCTCGTGCGGGTCGAACGCGGCGCCGCCGACCGCGTCGGCGATGATGTCGAGGCCCAGCGCCAGTTCGTCTTTGCCGAGCGTCAGGTAGTAGCAGGTCTGGTCGTACGACGTGAAGGCGTTGATCTCGCCGCCCGCGCCCTCGACTTCGGCCGCGATCTGGCCGAGGCCGCGCCGCGCCGTGCCTTTGAAAATCATGTGCTCGTGCAAATGCGCGAGGCCGGCTTCGGCGGGCGTCTCGTCGGCGCTGCCGACGTTGACCCACATCGAAACCGAGACCACCGGGGCGAACCCGACCGGCTGCAAGACAACCCGCAGGCCGTTGGGGAGCGCGGTCAGGACGGCGGGATCGGATTTTCGATCATCCCGGCTTGCGCCAGCTTTTGCCACAGATCCTCCTTCACCATCAGGTGTATTTTCCAGCCCGGAAAGACGGGATACACGCCGAACGTATGATATTCCCCGTCCAGGTGCTCCTGGTATTCCTTCATTTCGTTTTCGCGGATCAACGCCACCGGTTGCGCGATCTTGTCCCGGGCGCTCAATTTTTCGAAGTAAACCTTGATTTTCTTGATGTTGAACGGGTGCAGATAGAAGCGGCCGGGATTCTTGGAGCCCGACGACAAGGCGATCGGAATCTCCCGCCCGCGGCCGTCGACTTCCGCGATCCGATCCAGGTCGACGTACATTTTTTCGTATTCGCGCTGCGTTTGCACGTAGACGATATCGTGTTTGATCGGCTCGTCTTTGCTGTTGTAGTTGAAATCGTACTCCTGAAAATTGACGCGGTACGAGAAATAGCCGTAATAGCCCAGCATCGCCAGCGCCACGACCGCCAGCGCGGCCTTCGCCTCGCGCCGCGGCAGCACGCGCCACAGATCGCCGAACCCTTCGGCGGACAGCAAAATCCACGACACGCCCATCGAGATGATGCACCAAGGCGTCTTGTAGGGAATCACGCTGTAGATGGTCGTCAGCCCGAAAGCGATGATCGCCAGGGCGATGCCTCGCGGCCGCGGCAGCCGGAGCGACCGGACCGTGCCCCACAGCGCGAACGGCAAAACCGGCCAGTAGTACTCGCCGATCAATTTGGGGAAGTAATACCAGGGCTTCACGTGCGTCGGCGCCGACACGCCCGTCTGGAACCAGGGCATGTACGAGCGGAAAAACTCCAGCAGGCCCTTCGGGTAATGGCCGAAGCTGCTGTAGAAACCGAGGTACATCAGCGCGGTGATGGACAAACCGATCGCCACCGGTTCCCAGCCCCCGAAGCCCAGCAGCGTCCGCGGAAAAAACGGCTCGGCCGGCTGGAAGCGGCGCGTGACCAGCCACGCCGCCGCGATCGCCGCGGTGAAGACGACGACGTGAAATGCGGCCGTCTCTTTGTTCATGAACGACAGGGCCAACGCCACATAGAAGAGCACCGTCGCCCACCATTTGCCGGTGCGGTTCGCTTCGATCATCGTCAGCACGCCGCCGACAAAGCCGATGGTGAAATACACCTCGTGCAGGTAGGTCTTGCCGTAGTAGATATCGGCCGGCGACAGCGCCAGCGCCGCCGCCGCGAACAGCGCGCCCGGCGGGCTGATCCCCCGCGCCAGCAGCAGCACGAGCACGACCGTCAGCAGGCTGCACACCGCCGGCGCCGCGCGCAGCGTCGTCTTGGAAAAGCCCGCGAGCGCCACGACCGGCAGATCGATGTAATAAATGAAGGGGCCGTGGTAGGCGGTGGAGTTGTATTTGTAGTCGTTCTTCCAGAGCAGGTTCCGCGTGAATACGTAGTTGACGCATTCGTCATGGTGGATCGGCTTGAGTTCCAAGCCCGTCAGCCGAAAGAAAGCGGCGACGATGACGATGAGCAACGCCGCTGCCAGAAATATCTTCTGAGGTGATTTCATCCGGCGCATCTTGTCACAGCGGGCGGGCGACGGTCAACGGGTTTGTGCAGGGGCGCCCCGTTCGGGCCGCTTCCGGCGCGGCCGAGGGCGGCGGCGCCGCACACGGGTCGCTTCCGGCACGGCCGAGGGCGGCGGCGCCGCAGATGGGCTCGCACGGCCGCTCGTTTTTTTCGCGGCGCAACCGGCTTTTCCTCAACGATTATTTACGCTAGGATAAGTATGCAACTAAGCAGATCGCTCGCGCTTGCGGGCGGCCGTGCGACGGCCGGCCGCGAGGGCGATTGAATTTTTTCGGGCGTCAGGGACGTATCCGACAGGGGCGGCCGGGTTGCGCGCCGTGGGTTCCATGGCGTGAAGAACCTCGGTCTTGGCGGCTTAAACACGGTCAAAGCCAAGGATCATCTGCATGATCTTGGATGCATTTTTCGGGCTGTTTTCCAACGACCTGGCGATCGACCTGGGGACGGCGAACACCCTGGTCTACGTCAAAGGCCGCGGCATCGTTTTTTCCGAGCCGTCGGTGGTCGCGGTGCAAAAGGATTCGCGCGGCGTCAAGCGCGTGCTCGCGGTCGGCAAAGAGGCGAAGATGATGGTCGGCAAGACGCCGGGCAACATCGTCGCCATCCGCCCGATGCGCGACGGCGTCATCGCCGACTTCGAAGTCACGCGCGAGATGCTGCGCTACTTCATCCGCAAGGCGCACAACCGCAAGACCCTCGTGCGGCCGCGGATCATCATCGGCGTGCCCTATGGCATCACGGAAGTGGAAAAGCGGGCCGTACGCGAGAGCGCGATCTCGGCCAACGCCCGCGAGGTCTACCTGATCGAAGAGCCGATGGCGGCGGCGATCGGCGCCGGCCTGCCGATCACCGAGCCGTCGGGCAACATGATCGTCGACATCGGCGGCGGCACGACGGAAGTGGCGGTGATCAGCCTTGCGGGGCTCGTGCACTGCCAGAGCGTGCGCGTCGCCGGCGACAAGATGGACGCGGCGATCATGCAGTACCTCAAGCGCAAGTACAATTTGCTGATCGGCGAAGCCACCGCCGAGCGCATCAAGATGACGATCGGCACGGCCTACCCGACCGAAGAAGTGATGACGATGTCGGTGAAAGGCCGCGACCTGGTGGCCGGCATCCCCAAAACCATCGAGGTCAACAGCGACGAGGTGCACGATGCGCTGATCGAACCGATCAACAGCATCGTCA
>CAZHPN010000078.1:0-25523 GCA_964534375.1 uncultured bacterium
AGTTGCCATCCGTCGAGGCCGGGGATGCCGGCGAGCGCTGCGTCGAGGTCGTCGACCGTGACGGCGCGGCCGTCGGCGGCGAAGGTGACGTCTTTGGTGCGCCCTTCGATCGCGGCGAGGGTCAGGCCGGCGGTCCGGCCGCACGGGCACGGCCCGCGGTCGTCGAGCCGGGCGACGTCGGCGATGTCGTAGCGCAGCACGGCGAACCACGGATTGCGCAAGACGGTGACCAGCATCCGGCCGCGCGCCGGCCCGCCATGCCGCGGCAGCCACGGCAGAAAATCGACGCGGCAGTGCTCGACGTTCTGGTGCAGCCGCCCGGCTTCGCAACCGAAAAACACATGGCCGGTTTCGGTCGAGCCGTAGGAACTGGCGATCGGCGCCGCCAGCGCCTGCCGAATCTGGCGCAGGTAAATCCGCGACGGATACGAGTACGTCAGCGTGATCAACTGCGGTTCGACCAACGCGAGGCCGAGTTGCGCCGCCCGCCGCGCGAACGGCGCGAGATAGGCCGGATCGCCTTCGAGCGCGACCGGGGCGAAGCGGATGTATTCCTCGGCCATGCGGCGCACGTCGGCGTCGCTCCACGTGGCCGGATTGAGCTTTTCGTTGAGGAACAAGTGCCGGCCGAGCGTGCGTTCGGCCATCGGGCGCGGCGTCGGCGAATAGCCCGGGCCGACGCACCGCGGCGACGCCACCACGGCCTCGCGATGCGTTCCCGTGGCGGCGCGGCTGGCGTGCGCGTTCAGTTGCCAGGCGGCGCGCTCGGACGCCTGCCACCACGCGGCGTCGAAGACGATCGTCACCTGATCGTCGGTGCTGCCGCTGGTCTGAGCGAACTCGATTTCCCCGGCGCGCAGGCCGTCGTCGACGTTCTTCCCGCGCGGCGTAAACCCGCCGGGCCCGCCGTCGCGCAAGTCCTGCTTGGTCAATATCGGCAACGCGGCGTAGCGCTCGTCCGCGTCCGCGGCCGGCCCCGGGTCGAGCGCGCGCCACGGCGCGTAACCGGGCACGTTTGCCAAAGCGGCTTCGAGCGCCGCCGTATCGATCTTGTTGTTCATTCTCGGTTGCTCGCTAACTGTCGCACGCGGCCCTCGGCCGCAATGAAACGGAAATGTCTTTTTGTCTCACGCGGAGAGCGCAGCGAAGACAAGCGGCTTCTTTTTTGTCTCCGCGACCTCCGCGACTCCGCGTGAGCCTCGGTTCCGCCGCTCAATCGCGGTCTGCGCCGTACAGGGTCGCGAACTCTTGAATGGCATAGCGGTCGGTCATGCCGGCGATGTAATCGCAGATGGTGCGTTCGAGGCCGGCGGCGGGCACGCGCGCCACGTATTGCGGCGGCATCATCTGCGGGTTTTGGCGATAGGCGTCGAACAGCTTGCGCAAATAGATCGACGCCTTGAAAAACGTCCGTTGAATCTGGTGGTGGCGGTACAGATTGCGGTAGAGGTGGTCGTTGAGTTGCAACCGTTTTTCCTCCATCTCCGCCGACCAGCCCATCAGCACCTTGTTGACCTCGCGCACGTCCTCCAGGCTCCGGATCTCGTATTCCGCGATGCGCGCCCTCGCCGTCTCGACCAGGTCTTCGACAAAGCGGCCGATGAGCTGGCTGATCGCCATCAGCCGCAATTTCTTGCCGTTCAGCCCCGGGTAGCGTTTGAGCACCATCTCTTCGGATTCGCGCCAGATCGGCACGCTTTCGCGCAATTCCACGGGGTCGAGCAGCCGCGATTCGATGCCGTCGTCGAGGTCGTGGTTGTGGTAGGCGACGCTGTCGGCGCAGTTGATCAACTGGGCTTCGAGCGTCGGGACGAGCTGCGGCTCGTAATCCGCCAGCGACTCGTCGTCGGCGTGGTCGTAGAACGTCGCGTGCTTGATGATCCCCTCGCGGCTCTCCCACGTGAGGTTGAGGCCGGGGAAGTCGGGGTAGCGCTCCTCGAGCAGCGTGACGACGCGCAGGCTCTGCACGTTGTGCTCGAAGCCGCCGTGGTCGGCCATCAACTCGTGCAGCACGGCCTCGCCGACGTGGCCGAACGGCGTGTGGCCGACGTCGTGGGCCAGCGCGAGCGTTTCGATCAAGTCGAGATTCAGTCCCAGCCGCTTGCCCATGCCGCGGGCGATCTGCGCAACCTCAACCGAGTGCGTGAGGCGCGTGCGGTAATAATCGCCCTCGTGGATGATGAAAACCTGCGTTTTGTATTCCAATCGGCGAAACGCCGCGCTGTGAATGACGCGGTCGCGGTCGCGTTCGAACGCCGGACGGTCGTCTTTGAACTGTTCCGGGTAGGCCCGGCCGCGGCTGATGTCGCTGCGCGCGGCGTATGGCGCGAGGACATATCGATCCATGAAAACGCCCCTTGTTGCCGGTGGGAAGACGACGAAAAACACCGCCGCGCCTGTTTTGGCCAAGCGCGGCGGTTACGGAAGGACCGTGGTCCCTCCCCCCTTGTTCAACGCTGTTAGTTTGGTCCGGAAGTGGTTGGATTGTCAAGCGTTTCGTCAAGCCACGCGAGCATTCGGGTTTTGTGCGTGCCGGCCCAATAGATCCGCCGGCAACGCGGGCAGCGCCGGAAGACGGTTTGCGTGGCGAAGACAAACGGCGGCGCGATGCCGCGCACCTCGGCCGGGGCGACGTCATCGAGGCGCTCGTTGCAGACTGAACAAATCGTCAAAATGTTTTCTTTATCGATAGTTAGATTATAATATTTCATAACTTGCTTTAGCTGCTGGCGTATGCGGTCGAAAGCAATGAGCAAACATTCGTCAGGGGCCGCCGCGGCCGCAAGGGCGGTGTTTTTGGTGAGCAAAACCCGCCCCTCGGCACGGCATCGGACGAGCAGCCGCAGAATATCGTTGTCGGGCTGCATGGCGCAGTCGAAGCCGAGCAGGCGCAGCCACCTGGCCAGCCGGCCGACCGTTTTGTCCGCGAGGAACAAGCGCTTGCTCATGACTTAATTATAACATGCGCAAAGGGTCGGTCCCCGCAGAAGGGGAAAACGGAAAAAGGCGGCGCGGACCTTGGCAATGGGGGTGGTCGCCGCCACGCACGGGCGATCGAGGTCCGGTTTTTCAGCCTCTCTCAGTTTCTCAGCTACCCACCCTTCCCTGTTTGCCCTGCGGTGCGGCGGCGCTTACAATCGCGCGCATGAATTTTCGGCAGACGAAATTTCTGCTCTTCGCGGCGCTGCTGGCGTTTTCGATCGGCCCGGTTCTCATGCTGGGCTACCGGATGGCCCGACTGGACGAGCGAGAATTGCGCGAACGCGACATCGCCAACATGGCGACGCTGGCCGACGACGCCGCGGACATCACCGACAGTTTCGTTGGCGAACGTCTTGGCGACATGCGCGTCGTCGCCCGGGCCGGGCTTGGCCGCTCGCCGGCGGAAGCCGAGCATCGCAAGAATCTCGTGCGGTCCGTCGTGAACACCTACCCCTTTTACCGAACGGTGTTGATTACCGACGCCGAGGGTCGGGCGACCTCCGCCGTCGCCGGACGGCCGCCGGCCGACGACAGCCCGGCGCTAAGGCTCGCGGTCGCGGCGGCTCGCGCCGGCCAGGAATACGTCAGCGAGCCCTTTGCGGATCCGGACCGCGGCGATTTGCAAATTCTCATCGCCGTGCCGATGGCGGGCGAAGAGTTGCCGAGCGGCGCGATGGCGGCTGGAATCCTGGGCATGGCGCCCTTGGCGGACCGGTTTCGCCAGGTGCAATTCGGCGAGACCGGCGAGGTGCTGCTCGTGGACGGGCGCGGCCTTCTGCTGCTTTCCAGCCGTCCGGGCCGGCGGAATTTTCACGATGTTCTGACCCTCGCCCCCGGCGCCGCCCCGACGGGCAACCGCGTCACCGTCGAGCAGACGGATTACCGCGGCAGACGGGTGCTGCGTACGCAACAACGCGCCATCCTCGTGCCGTGGTGTGCGATTGCGGAGTGCGCCGTCGCCGAGATCGGCGGCAAGATCGGCCGGCTGCATCGGAAGATGATCGGCGTGTCGTTGCTGTTCCTAAGCGTGGACACGGTGATCGCCTACCTGCTGGCGACGACGATCGTCAACGGCATGCAACGCGCATACGGCCGCGAGCGGCAACTCGAATTTCAGGTGCTGCAAAAGGACCGCCTGGCATCCACCGGATTGCTGACCACCGGCATGGCGCACGAGTTGAACACGCCGCTCGCCAACGCCCTGTTGTACACGCAACTGGCCCTGGAAGGCGACTCGGATCGCGGCGCTGCACGGCGCGCCGATTTGGCTGCCGTCGAGAGCGAAATCCAGCAGTGCATTCGCATTGTGAAGAACCTGTTGGACTTCGCGCGACAGTCGCAAACGCCGGCCGTGACCGCCGACGTCAACACTCTGCTTGAGCGGCTGTTGTTGATCGCCGAGCCGCGTTGCGCATCCAACCACATTGCCGTCAAACGAAACTTCGAGCCCGCTTTGCCGGAAGCGGCCGCCGACCCGAGCGTACTCCAACAGGTCTTTGCGAACGTGTGCGCGAACGCCGTCGAGGCCATGCCGCACGGCGGCGAGCTTTCGGTGACCACGCGCCATTTGCGCGCGGAAAGGAAAATTCGGGTGGAAATCGCCGACACGGGTCCCGGTGTTCCGCGCGAAGAACTCGGTAAAATCTTTGAACCGTTCTACACAACCAAGAAGGGCCACGGGATGGGCTTGGGGTTGTTTGTCAGCCATGGGATGGTTCAACATCTGCACGGGGAACTGCGGGTCGCCAACGTCGCGGCCGACGGCGAGCGGAATCGCGGCGGCCCAACGGGCGCGATATTCACGATCGAATTGCCGGCCGGCGGCGCCCGGCCGCCGGAATCGGCGACGGCGGGCGACGCCGCGGAGGATGGCTAAGATGCAGTCGGTGAAGATCCTGATCGTCGAGGACGACCCCAAAATGAGGTCCGCGCTGCTGTCGATTTTGCGCAAGGACGCGTACGAGGTCGACGCCGTCGAAACAGGGGAGCAAGGGCTCGCCCAACTCGCAGTCGCGAGCTATGACCTGCTGATCACGGACTTGAAACTTCCCGGCATGAGCGGCCTGGAGTTGCTCACCGCCGCGAAGGAATCGTCGCCGGACCTGGTCGCCGTCATGATCACGGCGTACGCCTCCGTCGACTCGGCGGTCCAGGCGATCAAGGCCGGGGCGGACGACTATCTTCCCAAGCCGTTCAGCCTTGAGGAAATCCGCCTGGTCGTGCGCAAAGTGCTCCAGAAGCGGAACCTGATCGCCGAGAACCGCTTTTTGCACGAACAAATTCTGAAGCAACGTTATTCCGGAAACCTCGTCGGCGGGAGCGAGGCCATGAACGAGGTGCACCAACTCATCGACCGGGTGAAAGACTCGAAGACGACGGTGTTGGTTCTTGGCGAAACCGGAACCGGCAAGGAGTTGGTGGCGCGCGCGATCCACACCGGCAGCGTGCGCGCCAAGCGGCTTTTTCTGCCGGTCAATTGCGCCGCGTTGAACGAGAATTTGCTGGAAAGCGAACTCTTCGGCCATGTCAAGGGTTCGTTCACCGGCGCGACGCGCGATAAAACCGGAATTTTCGCCGCCGCCGACGAGGGGACCGTGTTTCTCGACGAGGTCGGCGATCTCGGGGCCAATCTGCAACAAAAGCTCCTGCGCGTTCTGCAGGACGGCGAAATCCAGCCGGTGGGCTCCGTGGCGCGAAAAAAGGTCAACGTGCGTGTGATCGCCGCGACGAACCGCGACCTGGCCAAGATGGTCGAGGAAAAAACCTTTCGCGAAGATCTGTATTACCGCGTCAACGTGGTATCGATTCGCTTGCCGCCATTGCGCGAGCGCCGCGACGACATCGCGCCGCTGGCCGCGCATTTCCTGCGACGATACGCGGCGGAAAACAAGAAAGACATTCACGGGTTTTCCTCCGCGGCGGTGAAGGTTTTGGAGCAATACAATTGGCCCGGCAACGTCCGCGAATTGGAAAATGCGATCGAACGCGCCGTGCTGTTCGAGGCCGGCGAGATCGTCACGTCCGCGAGCCTGCCGCCGACAATCCGCCAGACCGACGTGCCCGTCGGCTCTACGGACAACCTCCCCAAGACAATCGACGAAGTGGTGCGCGAGCACGTCGAGCAAACGCTGGTGGCGGCCGGCCAAAACAAAGCCAAGGCCGCAGAGATGCTGGGCATCGATCGCTCCTCACTGTGGAGAATGATCAAGAGGGTGCGAACCGACAAGAAACCGCCCGACGTCTGATCGCCGAATTGCGTTGCAACATGCAACAACGTTGCGAAATGCAACGCTCTTCCCTTCGCCAAAGCCCATCCTCGTCTAGCCATCAAGTTGATCGACGATCGATCAACTAACTTGTTATTTGGCGTTTTTACTCGTGCAGACGCCGAATATCGCGCTATTCCCGGGATCGTGGCACGTAATTTGCTTTCGATTCCCCTGGTGTTGAGTTTATTTTTCATTCGGGACGGTCTCTGTCGACGGCAACGACTGCGCCGGCGTGGGCATGCTGCATTGTTGACGATAAATCATTACGCCAAATTGCTTTCCGATCTGCGGCGATTCGCCACGGCGAAGAATTTCGCCGCGAGCCTGGAGATCGCGATCGTTGTTGGCTCTCTCGTCTTCACGGCCCGTTATCTCACGAATTATTGCATGCTGCAGCGACCGCTCGACCGCATCACGCAGCGCGACGCCGGCAATTCGTGCGTGCGCGCCGAGGTTTACTACGGTTCCTTTCTCGATTTCGGCGACGTTGTATTCAATTTTCAAGACATGTCGCCGCTGTGCGCCGCGGCGGACTCGCTCCGGGTGTTTGCGCAATTCGGCCGCGAAATGCGCGGCCGGCATTTTCGCCGCGTCACCGCCGCCTATCGGCGTCAAAGATTATTCGAGATTCGCGGCGACGAGTTCGCCGATTTGGACAATCCGCAGCATTTGAACCGGCAGCGCGAACTGCTCGCCGCGCTCGACCGCTGGGTAGGTCTTTCCGCCGGTGGAGCGATCGCGGACGAAGCCCTGTATTTGCGGGCGAATCGCGTCGTTCGCGAATGGGCCGCGCCGGCCGCACGAACCTGTAGTTTGTAGTTCGCTCCACGCATTGACTTTCCGCGAAAACCGATTCAGATTCTGTTTTGTTCGCTCCGTGGGAGGAGCCTCAGAAAATAAGCAGATTAGTCGGCGCCGGTAGAAAAGTATCGCGAGCGCCGGGCGCGACGAGCAGAACTGGGGCTCGATTTTCCAGGCGCGATCGTTTCGGTTGTCAAATGCCTGCAACCCTCGGGGAGGAAGGTTCAGGGAAGTGGACGGCTGCAACCCTCGCGAGCCTGAAAACGGCGCGCGGTCGGCTGGCGAGACGCCGCCGCGCGACTTGCGCGATTTGGCGATCCTCGGCGTCGTTGCGTTTCTGGCCCTGCAAGTTTTCTTTCACGTTTTCGATTTGCGCGCCGTCAATCCGGATGTCGACGTCTTTCTCAAGCGCACGATCAACCATGTCGACGCTGGGCAGCCGCTGGATCAAGGCAACCTGATCGGTTACGGGTTCCGCCTCGGACCGTTCGCCAACAGGTGGAGCACCGTGCCCCTGCTCGCTTCGCACGACCTCCGCGCCCAATACTACTTCATCACGTTGCAGGACCTGCTGGCGGTGGCGCTCATCTTTCTCGCGATGCGGCAATTGTTCGGGGCCGGCATCGGCAAGTGGATTGCCGCCGCCGCTTACGCTTTCCATTTTTTGCTGACGCCTTTCGCGGCCGAACACAACTACTACCTGCCTTTTTTCCTGGCGTTTTACTTCTACTTCCTGGCCTTGTCCGCCCGCGGCCGGACATGGGCAATCGTTCCGGCGTGGTTCTTTCTCGGCGTTGCGATGCAAACGCACATGTCGGCCGTTTCGTTGGTCCTGCCGACCATGATCGTCACGCGCTTCTGGCGCAGTCGTCTGTCTTTCTTGTACACGGTGCTGGGCGCCGCAGGGCTGGCCGCGGTCAACATTTCGTTGATCGACCAAGCGTTGTCCCATCTGGCGCCCGGCGGCCCGCACCTCAATGAAAACGAGGACTTGTTGCGCGTGATGCGGGGAACCCTCGGAACATTACCATGGTCCGCGCCGCCCATTGTTGCGGCGACCGTCGTCATGGGCGGCCTGGGCAAACACGTGTATGCCGCACTGACCTTGGCCCGGCTCGACCGCTGCTTCCGGACGTTGCGGACCGACCGCCACGTCGTCATCGGCGCCGCGGCGGCGCTGGCTCTGACGTGGGGCGTGATGCTGCCTCTGTACCTCGTTCGCTACCGCGTCACGGCAGCGCGGTTTTCGCCGACCACCTATTTTTTCCCCGCCTCCCCGTTCCTCTGTTATTTCGCCGGATTGTTTTTTCAACGCGTGAAAATGTCGCCGCCTTTCCGCAACTGGCGCGAAAACGGGGCCCGGCACGCGAAGATTTTTGCGGCGCTGACCGGCGTGACGGTGATCGCCATTCTGACGTCGGCCATCGCCGCGCGGTTGTTTCCGGGCTATTTCGTCAACGTCGGGAACCAATTGGCCGTTTATCATCACGTCGCCGCCGCGGTCGAGCGGAACCGCTTGTCGAATTTTCGTTTCAGTCAATGCAATCGGTTTTCGTTCGGCCGTCCCGCAAGTTGGGGGCTGGGCAAACCCGGCCTTTATTACTATGCGGAACCGCAGCTTCGCGGCGAGGCGACAACGGTTTCGCGACAAGCAATGGTCGTGGTGGTGGACTCCAAGGCGGCATTGGAGTTGTGGGCGGAACTCTCGGCGCATTCGCTGACGCGGCCGCTGTCCGGCAAAATCATGAAGATTCGCGGGAGCCTCGCGGACTGCGGCGTGCGGCCTCGCGCGCGCCTGCTCGATCATTTTGATACGCGGGACATGGACATCTCGATTTATTTCGACCTCGGCGAGGCGGCGCAGGATCAACCGGCGGGACCGCCATAAAGGGCGTGCATGAGTTTCCCCTCGTCATTCGTTCGCCCGGCGTGGAAAAGTCTCTCGCGGCACCTCCTGTTCTGCGGGGCCGCCCTCGTCTTTCCGATCCTGTGGGTCAAAAACATCCTGTTGTTCAACCGCCCGCAACTGTGGAACGACGCGTTCGGTCAACTGTGGGGCGCCGAGCAACTTATCGTCGAAAAAACGTTCCCCCTGGCCGGCAACGCTGCGTTCTGGCCGCTTCGCCTCGGTCCACTCGCCTATCTGCTGACGGCGCTGCCGCAGTTCGTCAAACCCGGCGTCCTTTCTTCCTATGTTTTGATTTGGTCGTTGTATCTGCTGTCGGTCCCGCTGTTCTATGTCGCCGTCTGGCGGTTTCTCGGCCATCGCGCCGCTGCTTTCGCCGCCGCGTTTTGGTTCGCCATTACCCCGAATTTCAAAGAGCCGTTGCTGGAATTGACGCAAAACGATTCCTTTTTGCCTGTTTTCCTGGCGTTCTACTCCCTGCTGCTGTTGCGCCGGCCGCAAAAAGCCGCCCTGCTGCCGCTCTATGCCGTCATCGGCCTGGCCATGCAGTTGCACCTGACCGCCGTGTGCCTGATTCCTTCGACGTTGATTTTCCTTTGGCAGGACAGGCGAACTCTGGCCGCCCAACTGCCGTGGCACGCTCTGGGGCTGCTCGTTGTCGTTTTCTTGCACGGCACCGTGATGATGGATGCATCGGCCCTCAACCCGCGGGCGTTGGCCGGCGCGTCGCAGAGCGTTGTCGAGAACCTGCGCCGCTTCAACTGGCCGTTATTTTCCCTCTCGCTGCGCAGCGCTGCGTGGATTTGCCTGCCGGCGATCGTCGCGACGCCGACGCTATTCGTCGCCTACGCGACCATGAACGCGGCAATGAAAAAACTGCTGCCGAAATTGGCCCTGATTCTCGGCGCGCAAATTCTCGCGGCGGCCTTCTTCGCCGCGCTGAAATCCGCCGGGACGGAAGTCCCGCAATGCTACTTCGCCGTCGACACGCCATTTCTCGGCCTGCTGCTCGCCGCCGCGATCGCCGAGGCAGCGCGGCTCTGGCGCGGCCGCCCGAAGCCGGCGGCGCGGAACTGGCTGGCGCCGCTTTTTCCCGCCGCGGCGGTGGCGTTGGTCTTCGCCACGCTGGCGGCCCGCAACGGCGAGGCCCGGTATCGGCTCGACGACGCCGACATGCTGATCTCCAATCACGTGGCCAACGCCGCCGCGATGGACCGCTGGCTTCGCGAGAACCGCCTTCCCGGTGTGGCGCAGATCGTCGGCTACTGGTTTCTGGAAGATCGCCACGACGAAATCTACGCAATTTGGCCGGCCAATTGCGACGGCTCCGTCTATCGGACGTTTAGCGTGTACAAGACGCTGTTCTGCCTGCAGCACCCGCGCGAGTGCCCGGCCACCGGCGGCGAAACGGTCTTCCAACTGACGTTCGAGTTCTGCGATGACGCGCAACAGGCGGCGTTTGTCGGCGCGCCGGACCGCGTCCTGGCGAACCCGGAGCAGTGCACCGGCCCGGTCCCGATCGCCGGGCGGCTGATCAGCTATTTCTGCCGCGGGCCCCGCGACCCGACCCGACCGGCCGCCCGCGTCACGAAAACACACCCGCGGTTTCGTCTGGGCGTGGAACTCCCGTGCGCGACGCCGAGGGGCGACGCAAAATAGCGGCGCCGTCGCGCCGGACCCAAAGAACACTTGACAATCCGCCGGCCGGCGCCTCAGGGTTAGCAAAGCGTCGGCCGACAGGGAATTATCGAAATGTTTGGCGTCCAGGCAACTGCCCGCAAGACAATCGTCGCCGTTATTGCGGCGCTCGCCGGCGTTCTTTGGCTGGGCGGCGTGGGTTGCCGCTGCCGCGCGCCGTCGGCGCGCCCCACCTTCCCGACGCTGTTCCACGCGGTTTCGAGCAACGGCGCCGACGGCACCATCGCGCCGATCACCATCAACAACGAAGTTCGCGAGGCCCTCGCCGCGACCCCCGGCGCCGTCGTGGCGTGGCCCTTTGCGCGGCTGCGGGCGGGGTGCAGTTTGTCGTTCGGGCACGGCATTTATTCCGCCGACATGGGGAATTTGATGCCGATTCACTTCACGGTTTACCTGCGCGATATCTCCGGGAAGCTCAGCCTGCTGTATTCCAAATCGACCGGCGACGATCGCCGCTGGATCGACCGCGAGGTCTCGCTGTCGCCGTTCGTCGGAAAATCCGGGACGCTCATTTTTCGCATCACGTGCGATGCGGATCCGGCTGGCCCCGGTCAACCCGCCGGAGTGATTCCCGTTTGGAGCAACGCCAGGATCGTCGCGCCCGCGGATGGTTCGCCAGCGGATCGCCCCTCGTTTCTCTGGATCACAGTCGACACGCTGCGAGCCGATCACCTGGGTTGCTATGGCTGCGCCCGCCCGACCACGCCGTTTATCGACAGCCTGGCCGCCCAGGGGGTTGTCTACGAAGCCGCCTTCTCGCAGGCGCCGTGGACGCAACCGTCTGTGCAATCGATGATGAGTTCGCAGTACCCGCGGCCGGCCGAGGCAAAATACAACCCGAATGAAGGCCTGAACCGCTTCCTCGATATCCGCCATTCGCACCTGCTGCCGATGGAATTCGAAAACGCCGGTTATACAGTGGCCGCGTTCACAAATATCGAGAGCGTGTACGCGCCGTTCAGTTACAGCAAGCTCGGCTTCTCCCGGTCCTTCCAGAATTCGACCGGCACGGAAAACTTCCGCGATTGGCTCGGCGCCAACGGCGGCAAACCGTTTTTCGCCTACGTTCATCTGTTCGGCGCCCACGCGCCCTATTCTTTCGTTCCCGGCATCAGCACGCAGTTCATCGATCAGGAAACGGCGAAAGCGACCGAAAACGCCACCGAAAACCTGAGCAGCGGTTTCCTCCGGAAGCAGCAACCAGGGCCCGAAGTGACCGCCAATCTCGTCCGCCTTTACGATGGCCGGATTCTGTTGAACGATCAGGTGGTCAAATATCTGGTCGAAACGCTGGCCGCGCACGGCGCCCTGGACCGAACCTTCATCGTCATCACCGCCGACCACGGCGAAGAATTCTGGGAGCACGGGCATTGGGAGCATGGCCACAGCTATTATGACGAGTTGCTCCACGTGCCGCTGATCCTCGTGCCGCCCGGGAAGAACCCGGGAAAGCGGATCGCCGGAATGACGAGTCTGCTGAACGTCGCGCCGACGCTCCTGAATTACGCCGGGTTGCCCGTGCCGGACGATTATCGCGGCCGGCCATTGCAGTTTCGCGAGGAAGACGACGCCGACCCGGTGATCTACGCCGAGAACATGCTGTACGGGCAAGTCGCCGAGGGCGGCGCCGATCGCCCGCGCGATTTCGGACTGCGCACGAACGACCTCAAATACGCCAATCTCGGCAACGCAATTCAAGTGTTCGACTTGAAAGCCGATCCGGGCGAACGAAACAACCTTGCGGCCGTCCCGGAATGGAAAGAGAAGGCCGAAAAGGCGCTGCAGGAGTTTCTGCAAACCGACTACGAAACCGTCGCACAGCGGCAGGCGAATTTCCTGTTTCAATCCTCGTCGCCGAAGAAATGGACGCTGAAATTCGCGTCCGATCGCGACGTCATCCCGATTTTTCCCGACGACGGCTTCGATAATGCGCCGGCGATCACCGCTGCCAAAGGCCGTACGGAATGCAATTTCACGACCGACAAGGGAAAGCCCCTGGTGGTCAAGGTCATTTTGTACAAAGGACTGAAATTGCTCTCGGCGCAAATTCGCGCGCAGGGAAAGCCCCTGCCCGCCGGCCAATTGGTCCTGCCAGGCGGCCAGGCCGCCGTTTCGCCCGCCGCGTTGCTGAAGAATCTCGCCGCGCCGGAAGCATTCCGGACGTTGCGGGGCGCGCCGCCCGTCCCAGCCGCGACCGACAATGTGACGATTTGGATCGATTCGTCGGTCAAACGGATTCCGACTGCCCCAAAGGCCAGCGACGAGGAAACCCGCCGGAAAATTCTTCGATCGCTGGGCTATTTGTAGCACGCAGAGCCGCGGCGAGACGGAATGTCGCTTTTCGTCAATGCGCCGGCATTTCCTGAAGTCCGTATGGCGGCGAGGCGTTGACCAGCACGCCGGGCCGGCAGCGGATGTGCGCCGGCGTGAACGTCGTGCCTGGTTTGGCGGCGGTGAGCAGGTAATCGCCGGGCGGAACGTTGACGAAGATCACACCGCCGTCGCCGGTCGTTTCCGTCAGGCCGCGCACCGGGATGTCGATCGCCGGCAGATTCGGCAAATCGACGAATTCAAAATAGAATGGGCCGGAAGCGGCATCGACCGGCGGTTCGATCGTAACGGTTGCGCCCGCGATGCCCGGCGTATTCGGCGTGTCGCCGTCGGAAACGGTCGCCGCGATCTGGCATTGCTGCGGATCGAGCGCCGTCAATAACGTCAACGCGATCAGCCAGACCACAACGCGCGGCGGCGTTTGCACCGTGAGGTTGTTCAGGCCTTCCGGCGGCAAAACCACCGTCGCCGTCTGCGTCGGAAAGAACGCTGCGTCCGTTGCGAGAAAAGTCGTTTCGACGCCGGCGTAAACGTTGTCGATCGCAAAATGGCCGTTTGCGTCGCTGATCGCCGGCGGCAAGTCGGGCTGTTCGACGACCGTCACCGCCGCCCCGGCCAGCAGCGCGAAGCTCGGATCGAAACGATACACATCGCCGGCCGCCGTCGTCAGGGAAGGCGGCGACGCGTCGTTGTCGTCATCGTCGTCGACGGGCGAGGCATCGTTGTCGTTGTCGTCATCGTTGTCATTGTCATCATTGTCGTCGTCATCGAGAGCGCCATCGTCGTCGAGCGCACGACCGCTGCCGCTGGCGCCGCCCGAACCGCTGCAAGCGACCACGCCGGCGAGCAAGCCCGCCGACACGAGCAACAATAAAAACCAGCCACAGCGTGTCATGAAACCGCCTGTTGTCAGTGAACAGTGAACAGATAAACAAATACTAAAGCCGCGCTCTCTACCGGGGCCACGCTCGCACGCGCTTAATCGTTCGACGTTTCCGGCTATTTGAGATGCGCTCCCGTCCGTTCACTGTTCACTGTTCGCTGCTCACTGTTTGCTGTCAGTTGTTCGCTGCTTACCCGCCGTAGTGCAGAATCGTGCCGCCGTCGCCCACGGCGAATACGTCCGCGGCAGCGCTTCCCCAAACGCCGTGCAATTCGACGGCCGTCCCGCTCATGACTTGCGACCACGAGGAACCGTCGTAATGCAAAATCGTTTCCTCGCCGCCGGCGGCAAATAGGTCTGTCGAAGAGGTTCCCCAAAGGGCTTGCAACGCCACGGTGGCCGGGCTGGTCATGGCCGACCACGCGGAACCGTCATAATGCAGAATCGTGCCGACGTCGCCGGCGACAAATACGTCCGTGGCGGAGCTTCCCCAAACGCCGAACAACGTCAAGGTCGTCCCGCTCGTCAGCGCCGACCAGGCGGCGCCATCGTAGTGCAGAATCGCGCCGTCGCCGCCCACGGCGAACACGTCCGACGCGGCGCTGCCCCAGACGCTTTGCAACGTTTGCGTGGTCCCGCTCTCCATCGCCGACCAGGCGGCGCCGTCGTAGCGAAGAATCGCGCCGCCGGCGCCCACGGCGAACACGTCCGACGCCGAAGCCCCCCACACGCCTTGCAAATCCGCCGTTGTCCCGCTCGTCATCGCCGACCACGCGGAGCCGTTGCTATGCAGAATCGTGCCAGAATCGCCCACGGCGATGACGGTTGCCGCCGAGCTTCCCCAAACGCCGTACAGATTCGCGGTCGACGCGTTGGTCATCGCCGACCACGATGACGCGGCGTAGTTCAAAATCGTGCCGCCGGAGCCCACGGCATAGACGTTGCTGCCCGAGCTTCCCCAAACGCCGTACAGCCACAGCGCCGTCCCGCTCGTCATCGCGGACCACGAGGATGCGCCGCTGCTTGTGCTGGTGACGCCGATGCAAGCATACGCGCCGGCGAACAACGCCAGCGTCAGCAGAATTGACAAAACCAACGGGCTGAGTTTCAAAGCGTCGCCCCCTGCCCGAGCCGACCCGCCAGGCAATATTAACGGAAACGGCGCCGGTTTGCGAACAAACCAAACGCCGTCTCTCAATTACATAGGCGAATGTCAGCGGTCACGACCCAGCAGCAGGCGTCGCGACCCTGGTGGGACCTACCAGCGGTTGTTGCGTCCGCCGCCGCCGCCACTGCGGCCGCCGCCGTCACGGGGCTTGTCCTGGGCCTCGTTCACCTTAATGGCCCGACCATCGAGTTCCCGGCCATCCAACGCACTGATCGCCTTCGCGGCGTCTTCCGCCGCGGCGAAGGTGACGAACCCGAATCCGCGCGAACGGCCGGTGTCACGGTCCGTGATGACCTTGGCTTCCGTGATTTCGCCGTGAGGGGCGAACGCCGCTTGGAGACGAGCATCCGTCGTATCCCAACTCAAACCGCCTACGAACAACTTCTTCGACATGTCTTCGATCTTTCTTTTCACGCTCGTCGCCTTTAGGGACGGCGTAATTCGTGGCGGGGAAAAACGCCCCGCCGGCGCGTGAGCGGCCACCGCGGCCGTCCATTCGACGCCCATTTTAGCGAACCGTTCGTCTTGAGAGGATGAAACCTACGCGAGGCGCTCGGGTCGAAAAACAAGCGGGATTTCCTTGAAATCCACTCCACTTCCGAAAACTATTTTCGGTAGATGACGCAATATAGCACAGTTCATTTCAAATGCAATAGGGAAATCGAATTTTTTTGAGACGATGCGCGTCTCGCCTGAATTTCCCCATTCCGGCGCCCACTTTCGCCTTGCTCAGCTTGCCGCCGGCGCCGCCCCACGCACGAGATCCGTCGCGCCCGCGGGCGACTCCGCCCTGGCCGGCGCGGGCCGGAAGCGCGTCACGATCGTCCCCGGCTGCCGCAGGTTGCCAATCAGCCGAATGCGCGCCGCCTCGATCGCCGCCAGCGCCAACGCGGCCGCGGTTTTCGCGCGCTGCACGGCGTCGGCTGGGCCGAACGTTTCGCGGAAGCGCGCCAGCAACGTTTCGGCGTACTCGCGTTCCAAACGGTTGTGCGCAAACCGGCGAATGACGTGCAGCGCCGGGTAATATTCGCGGCAGATGCGCGCGAAGTATTCGTGGCGCGCGATCAGCCGCGGCTCGGTCGCGTCGCGGGTCGAGAGAAAACCGTTCAGATTCGTCTCGATGAGCCGCGCCAGCGAACAGCCGAGTTCGTCCCAGGCCCGGCGAAACGCCGCACGGAGGTAGTCCTCGGATTCCGCCGGCGTGAAGTGCGGGTGCTTGAACCAGATGCGGCCCTGGCCGTGCCGCTCCTCATAGGGCACGTCGTCACGCATCATGCCGCGCGCTTCAAAATCTTTGGTCAACGTCGTGCCGGGCATCGGGCCGAGCTGCATGAACTGGATGAAGTCGGGCCCGGTTTCGATCGCGAAGTCGATGTCGCGGTGGATCGTTTCTTTCGTGTGGTCTTCGGTGAAGAGGATCACCGACCCGAGCACCGTAATGCCCGCGCCGCGCAATTCGCCGACGAGTTGGCGAAAGTCGATGCCGCGGTTCTTCTCGTAGCCGCTGGCGACGCCTTCCATGCCCAGCCAGATGAACGTCACGCCGAGGCGCTTCATGAACTCGACGCCCACGTCGCGGATCGTCTCCGCCGAACTGAAAATCGAGAACGTGTACCGCTTGCCGCCGCGTTCCATTTCGGTCACCAGATCTTCCGCGCGCCGGCGCTGCTTGAGGAAATTTTCGTCCATCACGAAAAAGTCCTGGCAGCCCCGCTCGCGTTCGACGCGCTCGCAAAACTCGTAGATCTCGCGGCCCGTCTTGAAAAAGGCCGTATATTCGCGGTCGAAAAAGTGACTGGTGCAGCAGAATTTGCAGCCGTTGACGCAGCCGACGCCCGGCATCAGCACGACGCCGTCGCCGGAAAGCGGGATGCCGATCAGATGTTTGTTGAACGCCGCCGGCACGATCGGATGCGCGACCGGGCGCGTCGGGTCGTCGCCGAGCAGCAAGCGCATAAAGCGCACGCCCTCGCCGCGGCAGACGTGATCGCAATCGATGCGCGTGGCGACGTCGGGGATCGTCGTGCCATGGCCGCCGAGCACGATTTTCGCCTGCGGCGCGTGCTCACGGATCAGCGCCGCCATGCGTTGCGCTTTGAGGAAATTGGGCACGATGAAGGAGATGCCGATGTAGTCGTAGCGATTTTGCGTAATTTCGCGCACGAACCTTTTCTGCGACGGGAAGTCGAGCACGGTCGTGTCCGCGCGCAGGTTCTCGGCGATCAGTTGCAGGCCGAACGTTTGGTGGTGAAACCGCAGCGAGAAGAGCCCCTGCTCGCGCGTCACCTGGTTGTGAAACAGTTCGACGACATTTTCTTTGCGGCCGTATTCGTCGTCCACGCCGAACGGGCCGAATACCGAGGTGAGTAAAATCTTAGGCGTCGCACGCACGGGAAATTCTCCTTTTTCGTCGTTTCGCAATGTTCCCGGCGGCATCTTCCCAAATTCGGCGGCGGCCGATTGTCAAAGATCTGTAAAAGCGCGGGGCGAGGATTTCGATACTTCCGTAAAAGGCGTTACACGGCGGAGCGCGCGGAGAAAAAAAACCTGGCGACAGCATTCGCGACGAGCCGCGGACGGCGCGCAAGTCGGATTCCACAGACTTTGTCGGCCACGCGTTCGCCGCGTCTCCGCGCGAACGCGCCGTTCTTCCACCCTCACGCTCTCGGCGTGATCCATTTCGCCCGGTGGACTTTCGCCTCGTCGAGCGTCTTGCCAAGAACCTCGATCTGCTTGCGCACGGCTTCCGGCGCGGTTCCGCCGGCGACGTTGCGGCGCGCGATCGACGCGGCGTAGTCGATCGCGAAATCGCGGCCGGCCAGTTCCGGAAAGCGCTGGGCCAGGTCGGCCGGCGCGAGGTCGAGCAAACTGCGGGAGGCCGCCTCCAGTTCGCCGATCAGCCGCGCCACGCGTTCGTGTGCGAGGCGGAACGGCGCGCCGGCGCGGACCAACTCGTCGGCAAGATCCGTGGCCAGCATTTCGCCGCGCAGCGCCGCCGCGAGGCGGTCGAGCGCGAATTCGGCGTCGCCGAGCGCCGCGCGAAACACCCGCGCGGCCAACAGGGCCGTGTCCAGCGCATCAAACAGCGCGGTTTTGTCCTCTTGCAGGTCTTTGACGTACGACGGCGGCGCTCCCTTGAGCAGCGCCAGCAGCGCCGTCAGGTCGCCGATAACCCGCGCCGCCTTGCCGCGCACCAGTTCCATCGCATCCGGATTGCGCTTCTGCGGCATCATCGACGAGCCCGTCGACCATTGGTCGCCGAAACGCACGCCGCCGAACGCCGGATTCGCCCAGATGACGAACTGCTCGGCGTAGCGCGACAGCCGCGTGCAGAGCAGCGCGCAGCCCGCGGCGATTTCCGCCGCGAAATCGCGATCGCCGATCGCGTCGAGCGCGTTTTCGCAAATCCCGTCGAAACCGAGCGCGGCGGCCAGCCGCGCGCGGTCGACCGGGAAGCCCGAGCCCGCCAGCGCGCCGGAACCGAGCGGGCAACGGTTGGCGCGCGCCCGCGCCTGCGTCAGCCGTTCGAGATCGCGCGCCAGGCCGAACGCCAACGACAGCAGGAAAAATCCCAGCGTGATCGGCTGCGCCGGCTGCAAGTGCGTTTCGCCGGCGATCGGCGCCGTCGCGTGCCGCGCAGCCAATTCCACGAGCGCGCGGGCCAGGGCGTCGATTTCGTCGAGCAACTCGGCGAGCGCGGCGGCCGCGTACAGCCGCACGTCGCAGACGACCTGGTCGTTGCGGCTGCGGCCGGCGTGGATCTTCGCGCCGGTTTCGCCGAGCTTTTCGGTGAGCAGCCGCTCGACCAGCGTGTGGACGTCTTCATCCGGCGGCAGCGGCGCGAAGGCGCCGGCCGCCGCCTGCGCGACAATCTGGTCGAGCGCGCCTTCGATGGCGGCCTGCTCGGCGGCGGTCAGCAGGCCGAGACGGCGCAGTTCGCCGGCCCACGCCTTGTTCGTCTGCGCGTCAAAGGGCAGCAAACGAAAATCGGTCGGCAGCGAACGATTGATCGCGTCCATCAGGCCCCGTTGATCGGCGGCGATGCGGCCGCGATACAGCGTCATCGTCAGTCTCGCTTGAACTTCGAGTAGTTCGGCGCGTGGTAGCCGGTCAGCCCGTCGCCGCCTTCCATTTCGATCAACGTGCGCACCTTGATCGCCAGGCCGAACAGGTTGATGAAGCCGCCCGCGTCGCTCTGGTCGTACACGTCGTCCTGCCCGAAGGTGGCGAAATCCTCGCGGTACAGCGAATACGGCGAGCGCCGGCCGCGCACGATCACGTTGCCCTTGTACAGCAGCAGCCGCACTTCGCCCGCGACGTTGTGCTGCGTCTCGGCAACGAAAGCGTCCAGCGCCTCGCGCAGCGGCGTGAAGTAGCGGCCGTTGTAAATCAATTCGGCGTATTTGGTGGCGAGCTGGTCTTTGAAGTGCATCGTCTCGGCGTCGAGCACGAGGTTCTCCAGCTCGCGGTGCGCCGCGTAAAGGATCGTCCCGCCCGGCGTTTCGTACACGCCGCGCGACTTCATGCCGACGTAGCGGTTCTCCACCATGTCCACGCGGCCCACGCCGTGGCGCCGGCCCAGTTCGTTGAGTTTCGCCAGCAGCGCGGCCGGCCGCAGGCGTTCGCCGTCGAGCGCGATCGGCGCGCCCTTTTCGAAAGCCACGATGATTTCCTCGCCCTGCTGCGGCGCGGCCTCGGGCGAAACCGAAATGCCGAAGACCTTCTCCGGCGGGCCGACCCACGGATCTTCGAGTTCCCCGCCCTCGCTCGACAAATGCCACAAATTGCGGTCGTGGCTGTAGATGTTTTTCTTGTCGACGTTCAACGGCACCTGGCGCTTCTGCGCATAGGCGATGGCGTCCTCGCGCGAACGGATGTCCCACAGCCGCCACGGCGCGATGATCGGGATTTTCGGGTTGAACGCTTTGAACGCCAGCTCGAAGCGCACCTGGTCGTTGCCCTTGCCGGTGCAGCCGTGGGCGACCGCGTCGGCGCCTTCGCGCTCGACCGCGTCCATCATCCGGCGCGCGATCAGCGGCCGGGCGATGCTCGTGCCGAGCAGGTAACGCCGCTCGTACACCGCGCCGGCCTGCATCATCGGCCAGAGGTAGGAGACGCAGAATTCTTCCTGCAAGTCTTCCTGGATGAACTTGTCGGCGCCGGTCGCCAGCGCGCGCTGCTCGAGGCCGTCGAGTTCGCCGGCGCCCTGCCCGACGTCGCCGACGTAGGCGATGACCTGGCAGCCGTCGTAGTTTTCTTTCAACCACGGGATGATGATCGAGGTGTCCAGGCCGCCCGAGTAGGCGAGCATGACTTTTTTAAACGATGGACGCGTCATGAAATCCTCCGCGTTATGGGGTCGAATCCGGCGCAATCGCCGCGAGCCGGGCCAGAAGTTTTTTCTGCGCGGCGCGGCCGTCGCAGGCGATGAACAGCGTATCGTCGCCGGCCACCGTGCCGGCCGACTCCGGCCAGCGGGCGCTGTCGATGGCCAGCGCCGTCGCGCTCGCCTCGCCCACCGACGTGACCACGACGATCAGATTGTGGCCCGCCGGCCGCACGTGGCGAATCAACGCCGCCAGGCGCGGCGCCGGGTCGCCGGGCGGCGGCGCGCCGTTCGGCAACGCGTAGCGGCCGCCCGTCTTGACCAGGCCGAGCGCCGCGATGTCGCGCGAGATCGACGCCTGCGTGCAATCGGCCCCGCGGCGGCGCAGCAGCCGCACGAGCTGGCCCTGCGTCGCGATCGGCCGCTCGCGAATCAGCTCTTCGATCAACCGTCGGCGGCGCAGCGTTTCAGGCATGGGCTTTTCCCGCCGGCAACCGGGCGAGGCACTGGCCCGTCAGCCGGATCAAATCCGCCACGGCCGCCGTGAAATCCCGCAGCGCGATGCGCTCGTCCGGCGCGTGCGAAAACGTCGGGTCGCCCGGACCGAGCTTGAGCCCCGGAATGCCGCGCCGCTGCAAAAAGGCCCAATCGCTTGCGGCGTCCGACGCGAACACCGAGGCCTGCGGCAATGCCTCCTTCGCGGCGAGCGCGAGCGGATGCGCCGGCGGCGTCTCGCACGGCGGCCACAGGTCGGAGCGCACGGCGACCGTCGACTCGACGGCCTCGCGGATCAGCGCGAGCAGTTCCTCGGTTTCGTACGCCGGCGTCGTGCGCACATCGACCAGCGCCGTCGCCACGGGCGCGGTCATGTTGTCGGCGACGCCCGCCTGGAGGCGCGTCGGCGTGATCTTCACGCGGCCGAGCGACGGATGCGCGCGCGGCGGCCGCAGCGTTTCGAGCGCGACGAGATCGCGCGCGAGCACGTGAATGGCGTTCGCGCCGTGGGTGCGCGCCGCGTGGCCTTGCGGGCCGCGCGCGGTCAGCTCGAGCACGAGCAGACCGCGCTGCGACGAGGCGATGTTCATGCGCGTCGGTTCGCCGACGAGCCCCGCATCGATGGGCCCGATCGCATCGAGCAGGCGCGGCAGCGAGGGGTCGTCGCCCTCCTCGCCGATCGAGAGCGCGACGACGAGCCGGCCGCGCGGCAGGCCGGCCTCGGCGAAATGGCGGGCGACGGCGAGAAACGCGGCGCACGAGGCGCGCGCGTCGACGGCGCCGCGGCCGTGGAGCCAGCCGTCGACGACGGCGCCGGCGTAGGGCGGCGTGCGCCAGCCGTCGCCCGCGGGCACCGTGTCCAGATGCGAGCAGCAAAGCAGCGTCGGGCCCGGCGCGACGCCCGGCAGGGTCACGATCACGCCGTCCGGCGACACGACGGGCGCCAGGCCGAGTTCGTCGACCAAAGCGGCGGCCTCGGCGAGGATGCCCGACTCGCAGCCGGTCACGCCTTCGACGGCCACCAGCCGGCGCAATATTTCGGCCGCTTCGATCATCGCCCCGCTTCCTGGTAGCTCTGTTTTTCGCGTTGGCTGACGATCATCGTGCCGCAGCCTTCGCCGGTGAACGCTTCGACCAGCAGCGACGCCGGCGCCGCGCCGTTAATGATGTGCGTGCGTTTGACGCCGCCCGCCGCGGCGCGCAGGCAGGCCTCGACCTTGATCCGCATGCCGCCACCGATCGCGCCCGAGGCGAGCAGGCCGGCCAGGTCGTCGGCGTCGCCAAAGGGCACGAGGGTGCTGGGGTCGGCCGGATCGCGCAGCACGCCGCGCGCGTCGGTGAGGAAGATCAGTTTTTTGGCGCGCAGGGCGACGGCGAGCGCCTCGGCGACCGCGTCGGCGTTGACGTTCAGCGGCCGGCCCTGGGCGTCGCCGGCGAGGCAGGCGACGACGGGGACGAAGCCGGCGTCGAGCAGGCGTTCGAGCAGCGTCGGATCGACGCGCACGATGTCGCCGACGTGGCCGAAATCGACCTCGCGTTCGGCGCCGTCGTCGTCGCGCACGAGCCGCGGCGGGCGCTTGTCGGCCACGAGCAGGCCGCCGTCGAGGCCGGTCAGGCCGACCGGGCGCGAGCCGCAGCGCCGCAGCAACGACACCAGGTCGACGTTGACCTGGCCGGCGAACGCCATCTTCACGGCCTCCAGCGCGCCGTCGTCGGTGACGCGCCGGCCGCCGACCTGCACCGGCTCGAAGCCGAGCCGCCGCGACAGCGCGCTCGCCTGCGCGCCGCCGCCGTGCGCCACGACGACGCGGATGTTCAGATCCGCCAGCAGCGCGCATTGCTCCGCGACGTTCTGCGCCGCGTGCGCGTCGGCGAGCACCGCGCCGCCGATTTTGATGACGAACACCTCCTGCCGATACAGGCGAATGTACGGCGCCGCCCCTTGCAGCGCCTCGGCGATCCCGTTCATGCCGTTCCTTCCTGCAGGACCGCCGCGAGCGCCTCGACGAACCGGTCCGCGTCTTCGATGGTGAGATTGAGCGGCGGCAGCAGGCGCAGCATGTCCGGCGCCGCGCTGTCGCCCACGATGATGCCCCGCGCCAGCAGCGCCGCGCGCACCGGCGCCGCCGGCCGATCGAGCCGGACGCCGACCAGCAGGCCCAAACCCTGCACCAGCCGCACGCCCGGTATCGCCGGCAGCCGCGCCAGCCAATGCGCGCCGACGCGCGCCGCGTTGGCGAACATGTCTTCTTCCTGCATCGCTTCCAGATTGGCGACCGCCGCCGCGCACGCCAGCGGGCCGCCGCCAAACGTGCTGCCGAGCGCGCCCGGTTTCGCCGCGGCGGTCGTCGCCGCGTCGGCGAGCACCGCGCCGATCGGCACGCCGGCGGCCAGGCCCTTGGCCAACGTCGTCAGATGCGGCGCGACGCCCAGGCGCTGGCCGGCGGTGAACGCGCCGCAGCGGCCGGCGCCGCACTGCACCTCGTCGAAAATCAATTTCGCCCCGCGCCGGTCGCAGAGCGCGCGCAGGCCGGCGAGATACTCGGTCGTCGCCGGCCGTCCGCCGCCGAGCCCTTGCACCGGCTCGATAATGATGGCGGCGCACGTCTCGTCGAGCAGCGCCGCGGCCGCGTCGAGATCGCCGAACGGCGCCAGCCGCGCCCCGGCGTAGAGCGGCGCGCCGCCGGCGGCGGCCAGCGCGCGAAATTTCGGGAAGCCCGCCAGCGACAGCGTCAGCATCGTCCGGCCGTGAAAGCCTTCGCTGACCGCGACGACGTTCGGCCGGCCGGTCGCCAGCCGCGCCAGCGTCAGCGCGTTTTCGTTCGCTTCCGCGCCGCTGTTGCATAAAAATACGGCGGTCATGCCCGCGGGCCCGAGCGCCAGCAGGCGGGCGCACAGTTCGCGCCGCACGGGCAGATCGACAGCGTTGGAGTAAAAAATCAGCCGCCCGGCCTGCGCGGCGATCGCTGCCGTCACACGCGGATGGCAATGGCCGGTCGAGGCGACCGCGTGGCCGCCGTAGAGGTCGAGATAATCGCGGCCGGCGTCGTCGATGACGTGCGGGCCGCGGCCGGCGACGAGCGTCAGCGGCATGCGCGTGTAGACGGGCATTTCCGGCGGTGCGCTCAACATGGGAAAGCTCCGGGGTGCATCAGGCCCGCGGTTTCCGGCAGGCCGAGCGCCAGGTTCATGTTCTGGATCGCCTGCCCCGCCGCGCCTTTGACGAGGTTGTCGAGCGCGAGCGTCGCCTCGATTTCGTCGCCCTGCTGCTTGACGTGCACGCAGACGAAATTCGTCGCCGCGACTTCGGCGACCTGCGGCGGGCGCGCCAGCGCGTCGACGAACGGCTCGGCCGCGTAGGCGCCGGCGTAGAGCCGCGCGATGTCGCGCGCCGCAAAGCCCGCGTCGCGCAGGTGCGCGGTCGCGTGAATGCCGCGGACGAACGGGCCGGAATGCGCGAGCAGGCGCGCGCGCCGCGGCTGGCCGGCGACCTGCGTCAGGGTTTGATCGATCTCCGCCTCGTGCGGGTGCGCCAGCATTTTGTAGGCGTAGAAATTGCCGTCGCGAAACGGATGGTGCGTCGTCGGCTTGGGCAGCGCGCCCGAGCCGGACGAGCCGGTGACGCCGTGGACCGCGACGAGTTCCGGCAGCAGGCCGGCGCTCGCCAGCGGCAGCAGCAGCAATTGCACCGCGGTCGCGAAGCAGCCGGGGTTGGCGATCAGGCGTGCGCCGCGCACCGCGTCGCGAAACGCCTCGGGCAGGCCGTAGACGAAGTCGGCCGCGAGTTCGGGGCAGACGTGCTCGCCGTAGTGGGCGCGAAACACGGCCGGGTCGCGCAAGCGAAAATCCGCGCCGAGGTCGACGACCAAACGCGGCCCGGCGGCAAGAATCTCGCGCATCACCCGCTGGCTGTCGCCGTGCGGCAACGCGGCGAAGACGACATCGGCGTCGGCTGCGGCCTCGCCGGCCGGCCGCGCGACAAAGGCGATCGGCGGCAGCCGCCGCAGGCTCGGGTGCGTCTCGTGCGCCATCTTGCCGGCCTGGCTTTGCGAAACGGCGACGATGCGCGCGACGTCCGGGTGCAGCGACAGCAACCGCATGAGTTCGCCCGCGACCAAGCCGCCGGCGCCGAGCACGACGGTCTGCAAACCGGCCGCCGTCATGCCGCCGCTCCCTTCCGCCGGCAATGCTCGAACACCGCCGCCGCGAGGCCCGCCAAGTCATAGCGCGCGTTGTGCGCCGCGAGTTGCAGCGAGCCGCGAATGAAATCGACGCCGACCGAGTTGTCGGTCACCGGGCCGGTCGCGATGTCGATCGCCAGGCCGAAGCGCTCTTCGTAAATGCGTTTGGCGCCGAGAATCGCCACCGGGTCGGGCGCCGCGACGACGTGGCAGCAGGCGCGCGACATCAACTCCGCGTCGTCGAGCAGCGCGCCGACGCCGTACTCGCCGAGGATGCCGTCGCCGAGTTCCGCGACGATCACATCGGGCTTCGCCTTGGCGAGGTGGTTCAGCAGCCCGCGCGCGATCGGCCGCACGTCGACGTTCCAGGTGGCGACGATGCCGGCGTCGTTGAAATCGACGGCCTCGATCGCGCCGGCGTCGTGCATGCCCAGCGTGTCGCGCATCAGGCTGACGCCGGTCATCTTGCACGCGCCGACGCGC
>CAZHPN010000079.1:0-25346 GCA_964534375.1 uncultured bacterium
GGGAGGGGCGCGGCCACGCCGGGCGTGGCCGGGGGAGAGGTCTGCGCGACCAAAATCGAGTGCAATTCGGCCCTTTTCGCGGCGTTGCAGGTCTTATTCTAGCACCTATTCGGGTGTCCCCACCCGCACTTTGTGTCGCGCGCCGGCATTATTTTCGGGGAAGCATTTTGACCTGTCGTCTGTCGGTTTTCGCGGTCATCGCGTTCGCGGCGTTCGCCGCCGGCGCGTGGGCCGAGGACGCCACGCCGAGTCCGCCGGCCGAGGGGACGCCGGCGCCGGCCGCGCCGCCGGTCGGCCCGACGGCGACCTCGCCGCGTTGGATCACGTTCAGCCTGGGGCCGACCTTCTATTATTTGTTCGACCATGCCACGCAGACGACGCTGGGCAAGGAAGTGTACGGCGGCGAGTTGCGCTTTCGCTATCATCCGGTTCCGTGGTTCGCGATCGGGTTCAACCCCGGCTACCTGGTCGGCCAGCAGCACAGCACGGTGAATCTCGGGCCTTCCGGCTACCAGACGAGTTTCCAGCGGCTCACTTCGTCGTCGCTGACCGTGCTCAACGTCGGGTTGTACGCGCAAATTCTGCCGTTCCACCGCGTCAATCCGTTCGTCGGCGTCACCGGCGGCGCCGGGTATTACTCCGGCCGGCTCGAGCCGCAAAACATCAACTCGCCGCTGCCGCTCGGCCACGACGCGTTGACCTCGATCGTCAACCGCTGGGCGGCGGACGTGGGCGGCGAGGCCGGTTTGGACGTGCGCATCACGCCGTGGTTCGGCGTCTTCGCCATCGGGTTTTGCCAATATTACGGGGCCGTGCAGGCGCAACTGGCGATCCCCGGCGCGGTGGAAAAGATCCGCTTTCCCCTCAGTCAGGCAGGCGCGACGGCGGGCATCATTGTTTATTACTGAAATCGGCAACCGGATGGTTGACAGGTTCCGGCGATTCCTTTAGAAAGTTCGGGCATCTAGATAACAGGTCACGCGATCGGGAGAAAAAACATGCGTAAGATTTTTCTTGTCGTGTTTGCTGCGGCGCTGTTGGGCGCGTTAGTCACGTTCGCCATCGCCGAGACGCAGTACTATGGCGAAACCCATCACAAGGTCGATTTCGGCAAGAGCCTCCGGAGTTCGGGCATCGGCATGGAGCACCTCATCGCGAAGTGGGACGCGACGGGGCTCAAACATCTGGAATACAAACTCTCGGCGCACCGGGGCCGGACGAAGTTGAATGACGTATACGTCGTCACCGGCGGCCAGACGCTCTACAAACGGGCGGAGCACAAGAAGCTCGCCGTCGACCTGTCGTTCACCGACCTGACCGAAATGAAGGCCTTCTTCGACGGCATCGACTTCGTCAACCCGATCAAGCCGTTCGGCTACGACAGCGAGATCTGGTGGATGATGACGTACTACGACAAAGTCAAAGACAACGGCGTCGACAAGGAAGTGCCCCACGAGGCCGTGGTCATTTGGAAGATGAAAGACAACAGCATCGACTGGAAGCCTGTCAAGCAGTGAACCGGTCCGCCGGAAATGCGACTGAGAGCGGGAATCGCCGCCGGGGCGGTTCCCGTTTTGTTTTGCGGCGCGCTCTGGCGCTGGCGGCGCTGGTCGCGGCGCTCGCCGGCTGCGGTTATCATCTCGCGCGGCCGGGCAACAATCTGCCGCAGGGCATCCGGCGGCTGGCGGTTCCCGTGTTCAAGAACGAAACGATGGAGCCGGCGATCGAAGCGCAGTTGACCGACCAGTTGCGCCGCCGCTTCACCGAAAGCGGCTGGGTGCGGCTTACGGCGGTGGAAGAAGCCGACGCGCTGCTCGTCGGTTCGATCACGCAATTTCACACGAGCCCGATTTCGTTTTCGTCAACGAGTTTCGCCGCGGAATATCGCGCCGAGATGCACGTCGCGGTGCGCCTGGTCGATCGCCAGGGCGTCAAGCTGTGGTACGACCCCGATTTGACCAAGTACCGCGAATATCAAAGCGCCGTCGATATTTCGCAGAGCGAGGCCAACAAGACCGTGGCCATCTCCTGGTTGACGCAGGAAGTTTCGCGCGACGTTCACGACCGCATCTTCGACGGGTTTCGCTAGCCATGCAACTGGAAACGCTGGACAAGAGCCTCGCGGCCGGGTTGAAGCCCGTCTACTGCCTCGTCGGCCGGCAGCCGTTTCAACTGGAACTTGCCAAGCGGAAGATCGCCGCCGCCGTGCCGCTGGGCGCCGTGCGCGATCTGAACACCGACGCCTTCTATGTCGAGCAAGACGCCATCGCTGGCGTGCCGCGCCTCGCCAACACCCTGCCGATGATGTCCAAATGGCGGCTGATCGTCATGCACGACTGGCACAAGGCGAAGGCGAAGGACGCCGAGGCGCTGACCGAATACCTCGAATCGCCGGCGAACTTCACGGTTCTCGTGCTGCTCGCGGAAAAGGTGGACGGCCGCTCCAAGCTCGTCAAGCTGATCAAGAAGTGCGGCCTGATGCTGGAATTCGAACGGCTGTACGAATCGAAAATGCGGCCGTGGGTGACGGCCATCGCCGAAACCCAGGGCGTCAAGCTCGCCGGCGACGCGGTGGATTACCTGGTGCGCGCCGTCGGGCCCGACCTCGCGTCCGTGTCCAAGGAAATCGAAAAAGCCGCGCTGCACGCCGGCGGCGGCCCGGTCGGCGTCGAGAACCTCGCGGCCGTGCTGGCGGCCGTCAAGGAGCAATCGTTCTACGAGATGTTCGACGCCGTCGCCGAGCGCAACGCGGAAGAGGCGCTGCGCATCCTCAAAGAGATGGTCGATCAAGGTCAGCCGCCGATCGCGATCCTCGCAATGCTCGGCCGCGCCCTGCGCCAATTGATCGTCGCGCGCCAGTTGATGCAGGAAAAGATCGACCACGACGACGTCGCCCGCGTCCTGGGGATGACGCCGTGGCTCGCGCAAAAAACGCTGGCGCAGGCGCGTTCGTTTTCCGGCGTGGCGCTGCGCGAAGAGTTGCTGGCCTGGTCGCGCGTCGACCTCGCGCTCAAAGACGGCCGCAGCCACGACCGCGCCATTCTCGAACGAATGGTCCTCAGCCTCTGCCGCCGGCGCTGAGCGCGCCGCGCCGAACCGCCCCGAAATACTGGCCCCGGCAGCGACTCAACGAGATAAGGGCGTTCCAATAGGACGAATAGGTCGGATAGGTCGAATAGGCCGGATAGATCCCATAACTCCCACAACTCCCATAATTCCCATTGCTTTTACATGGTTTTCCCCGTCTTTCAAGGAAATTCCGCAAACCAATCTTGACGAGGAGTGTCGGGGACGAAACGAAAAAACCGGGCTCGCCCGGTTCCTCAGCGTCAGACGGTCTTCTTCTGAGCTGCCTTGGTCAGACGGCCGAGCCGGCGGCTGGCGGTCTTCTTTTTCAGGACGCCCTTCGACGCGGCTTTGCTGAGCTGTTTCGCCACGGCGCGCAACTGCGTGTCGACGGCCGCTTTTTCGCCGGTTTCGAGCACGGCCCGCATTTTCTTGGTCTCGGTCTTCACCTGGCTGCGGACTGTGCGGTTGCGTTCGCGCCGTTTTTCGCTCTGCCGCATGCGCTTTTCGGCGCTCGGGTGGTTCGCCACGTTTCGTTCCTCCTGGAGCTTGCTCACAAAATCAAGCGATTCGAAAACAGGGCGCAATCTATAGCGGCGAGCGCCGTTGTTGTCAAGCGGCTTTACAACCTCGATCCGTTGCCGCCCGGTCCGGGGCCGCCGCCCGGTCCACGGCCGCCGCCGATTCCGGAGGCTTTTTCGGCGATGCCGTCATGTTCGACAATCACCCGCATCTGGCCCACGGAGATGAGTTGGTCGCAATTGTCGCCGGTCTGGCTTTTCATGATCAGACCGAGCTGGAAGCCCTGAATGCCCTGCGAGACGAGGCAACCGGAGACAATCATCGGCATCTCGTAGTCGCACCCGTCCGCGGCCCCGCGGGCGTCGACGTAGGCCGAGAAGCAGGAATCCGCGCCTGACAAGAGGCCGCCGAGCCAGGAGCCGTTGTCCGACCCCTGTAGGTCGAGGTAATTGAGGGTGAGGGAACCGTCGAGCTGCTGGTTGTCAAACGTGTATTTTTCCACAGCGACTCCTCCATGGGACTCCGCGCGGCGGTTCACTCCGCCCAGGGTAGAGGAGACCATAAGTATTGCGGTATCCGAGCGTCAAGGCGGCGTCGCGGGCGTCGGCGTAAGCAATTTCTGGCGAGGCGGCTCCGTCGACCCGCATCGTGAAATTTTTCACGACGTTTCCTCCCCGGACGTCGGCGCCGTGGCCCGGGCCAGCCGCGCCAAAAGACCATATTTATCGAGGATTAACCTCGTCAACTTTGGTGGATGCGCGGCGCGCGCCCATTTTTGCGGAACCGGACGATTTTGTCTTGACGGGATTGCGAAAAGCATGCTAAAAAACGTTCCTCTGAATGAAGATTCATTCAGCCGGGCGGAAAATCCCGCAGAACGCGGATAAGACCACTTAATGCTGCTGAAGGAGGGTGTTCATGAGTCATTATCTCGTTGACGAACGCGACGTCCGTTTCGTGTTGCAAGACTACCTGAACGTGGGCCAGTTGGCGAACTACCCGAAGTACGCCGAAGTGGGCTACGATTGGGACACCGCCTGGTCGATGATCCAAACCGCGCTGAAGGTCGCCCAGGACGTGGTGGCCCCGCTGAACGAAACCGGCGACAAGGCCGGCGGCGTGAAGTTCGAGGGCGGCAAGGTGTACGTGCCCGAAGGCTACGACAAAGCCTATCGCGCGTTCATCGACAACGGCTTCCTGACGCTCTCCGGCACGCCGGAATGGGGCGGCATGGGCTGGCCGCACCTGATCAACATGGCCGTCATGGAAATGTTCTGCGGCGCGTGCTCGGCGTTCACGATGTACCCCGAGTTGGCGATCGGCGCGGCCCGCATGTTCGACGCGTTCGCCAGCGCGGAACTGAAGGCGAAGTACCTGCCCAAGATGTTCACCGGCGAATGGGGCGGCACGATGTGCCTGACCGAGTCCGGCGCGGGCTCCGACGTCGGCGCGTTGAAGACCAGCGCGAAGCGCGAAGCCGACGGCTCGTTCCTGATCACCGGCACGAAGATTTTCATTTCGTCGGGCGATCACAACCTGACCGAAAACATCATTCACCCGGTGCTCGCCCGCATCGAGGGCGCCCCGGCCGGCGTGAAGGGCATCAGCCTGTTCCTCGTGCCGAAATTACTGGTCAATGAAGACGGCTCGCTGGGCGAGTGGAACGACGTGGCGTGCGGCGGCGTCGAGCACAAGATGGGCATCAAGGGCTCGGCCACCTGCACCCTGAACTTCGGCGAAAACGGCAAGTGCCGCGGCTGGCTCGTGGGCGAAGAAAACGACGGCATCAAGTACATGTTCATGATGATGAACGAAGCGCGCTTGTACGTCGGCCTGCAGGCGGCCTCGATCGCCAACACCGCGTGGTTGAACTCGCTGAAGTACGCCCAAACCCGCGTGCAGTTCCGCCACGTGCGCGACATGGCCAAGCACGACGCCCCGGGCGTGCCGATCGTCGAGCACCCGGACGTCCGCCGGATGCTGATGTTCAACAAGGCGTTCGCCGAAGGCATGCGCGCCCTGCTGGCCAAGACCGCGTTCTATCACGACATGGCGCTGGTCACGGAAGGCGCCGAGCACGACAAGTTCGACGGCCTGGTCGAATTGCTGGTGCCGATCTGCAAAGCCTATTGCACCGACTGGACCTTCGACGTCACCGAGCAGGCCATCCAGATCTACGGCGGTTACGGCTATTGCTCGGAGTACCCGGTCGAACAGTATTGCCGCGACACCAAGATTCTGTCCCTCTACGAAGGCACCAACGGCATCCAGGCCCTCGACCTGCTCGGCCGCAAGCTGACGATGAAGGGCGGCACCCTGTTCATGTATTACATGCAAGACCTCGCCGGGTTCTGCAACAAGAACAAGGCCCACGCGACGATGGCCCCTTACGTGAAGAAGCTGCAAAAGGCGCAGGAAACCCTCGCCATGACCGCAATGGGCATGGGCGCCTTCATGAAGAAACCGACCTTCAACGAGAAGATCGTGCCGGTGCTCTACGCGCGGCCGTTCCTCGATATGTTCGGCCATATTGTCGTTTCGCAATTGCACATCGAAATGGCGATGAAAGCCGACGAACTGCTGCAGAAGTTGTACGCCGACAAGGGCGTCGCGGGCGACGTCGAGAAGCAAAAGGCCCTCGTGAAAGAGAACGACGAGGCCAAGTACCTCTACAACAAGATCCTCACGGCGATCTGGTTCGTGAACAACGTCCTGCCGGAAGCGCAGGTCGTGGCGGAATTGTTCAAGACCGCCGACACCAGCGCGCTCGAAGCGGTGTTCTAGACCGCCCCTCGCGGAAACGCGTCAAGCCCGGGATCGTTCGCGATCCCGGGCTTTTTTGCGTGCGCCGGCCGTCACAGCGTGATCACCGACGCCTCGAGGGCGAGATCGACGACGTGGCCGACGCCGCACAGTTCGGCCCCCGCCATCAACGGCGCCGGCCGGGGCGCGGCCGCGTTGTCGCCGACGGCGCATTGCGCGGCGTCGCACGGGCTGCACACGAGCACGCGGCCGCCCGACTCAATGAACTGGCCGACGTACGTCGTCAACGGCGCGAAGCCGTCGACCTGCACCCCGTCCCACGATCTTTCGCGCGACCAGACGGCGCCGTTCATCGTCAGGTAGATGGTCGCGGCGACGCCCGAAATCTGCGCTGCCATCCCCATGGAAAAGGCGAGGGTGGCGCGATTGCCGCGATCCTCGGCGCCCGTCGTCAAAATGATCAGCATCTTGTTCGTCGCCATCGGCCGGTCCTTTCCGCCATCGCGCCCGCGCCGCTTCCGGCGGTCGTCAGGCGACCTTCTTGATGGTCGCGACGATCAAGGCGTCGCGCCGATCCAATTCGAGCAGCACGTGCCCCGTGCGTTTGCACCACGCCTCGATGTCGAGCCGGAACGCCGGATCGTCGGCCCGCACCTCGAGCACGTCGCCCGCCGCCAGGGTCTTGATGAATCGGTGGACTTCGAACAGCGGCTGCGGGCATTTCATCCCCATCGCGTCGAGAATTTTTGCGCTCATGGTCGCTCCTCGTCAGATAAAAAGAGTGACGTCGGATTCCATCGCCCGACCCATGAAGGCGCCGACGCCGGCGCGGTCCATCGCCGGATAGTCGATCAGGTCGTCGAATTTCATCCCCATCAGGTCCATGCTCATCTCGCAGACGATGAAGCGCACGCCGAGTTCGCGCGCCATGCCGAAGAGCGCGGCGAGATCCGACACGTTCTTTTTCTTCATGCGCCGCTTGATCATACCGGTTCCCAACCCGCCCCAGTTCATCGTCGAGAGTTTCAGGCCGCCCGCGCCGGACGGCAGCATCCAGCCGAACATCCGCTCGATGAACGGTCGCGCGCCGCGAAAGGCGCCCTTGCGCAAAGCGGCCGTACCCCAGAAGGTGAAGAACACCGTGACCTCGCTGCCCATCGCCGCCGCGCCCGTCGCGATATTCATCGCCGCGAGCAAGCGATCGAGCGAGCCGCTGAAGACAACCAGGCAGAGCGAGCCGCCTTTCTTCAGGCCCGCCGCGGCGCCGGCGTCGACCGGCGGCTGTTCGCGACGCTGCGCATTCAGCAAGGCGATTTGCGATTCCAAAAAGGCGAGCCGATCTTCCAGGCTTGTGTGATCCGACCGGATCCCCGCGTGGTTTCCGGTCTGCTGTTCGTGGATTGTCGATTCGGTCATGAACGCCGCCTCCTCTGCTTATTTCGCTCTCCGCAACAACACCATCGATACTGCGGAGTTTCAAAACACATAAAAAATCTAACTCCTGTTTCACGATTGGCAAATCCAAGTCTTCCAATACGTTAACGTATGCAAGAACGTTGTCATGCAACTACACACCAAAAGTGTAGTTTTTTGTTTTTGGCGCGCTGCACGGGAATAAGGCGACGCGAATTGTCGCCATTGTTTTGCTCTGTCCGGCCGAGAACGATGGGTAAAATCAACGGTTGCGCTTTTTCTCGACGCCCGATAAACTAACCGTGCGCGTTTTGCTGACCGGAAGTTGGGACGCGCAAGAACGTTTTGCGTGAAAAACAAACAGTTCATCGTCACAGGGAGCGTCCGCCTATGAAACGCCATTCGGGTATTGCCATCGCCCTCGCGCTCTTTTTATTGTGCGCGCCCGCCGCACTTCTCGCCACCGGCGACAACCTGCCGGAAGTGCAGCAGGCCATTCAGGACAAGGGCCTGAATTGGACCGCCGGCCCCGCGGCGTTCAGCGAAGCCGATTTTGTTGCCCGGCTCGGCGTCCGCCTGCCGTTGAAGACCGACAACATCTGTTATCCGGAGGTCCGCGCCATGAAGAGCTTGCCGCCTCATTTCGATTGGCGCGACCAGAACGCGGTCACGTCGGTGAAAGACCAGGGAAACTGCGGCGGCTGTTGGGCTTTCGCCACGGTCGGCTCGCTTGAGTCCGAGGCGATCATCGGCGGCCATTACCCGCAAACGATCTACCTCTCCGAACAGGCGCTTTTGTCGTGCGACAGCGGCGAACAGGGGTGCAACGGCGCGGGCGACATGGATCAGCCCGCCGGGTTTGTCGTTCAATACGGAACGGTGGACGAAGCTTGTTTCCCGTACCAGGATCAGAATGGGCAAGACGTGTCGTGCAACCTGTGCGACGACTATCAAGCGCACGTCTATCGAGCCGGCTCGACCGGCGGCGTGTCGGCGGATGTGACCTCGCTGAAGCAGGCTTGCCAGCACTACGGCCCGCTGATCACGACCATGGTCGTCTACGACGACTTCAACTATTACACGGGCGGCGTCTATTCCTACGCGTATGGCAACGCCGACGGCGGCCATGCGGTGCTGCTTGTCGGGTGGGACGATCCGAGCCAGTCGTTCTACGTGAAGAACTCGTGGGGAACCGGGTGGGGCGAAGAGGGCTATTTCCAGATCGCTTACACGGAAGTCGGCGGCACGACGCAGTTCGGCGCGGACACGCAGTGGCTGACGTGGGGCTCCGGGCCCAGCGACGACGACGACGACAACGACGACAACGACGACAACGATGACAATGACAACGACGATAACGACGATAATGACGACAACGACGACAACGACGACAACGACAATCACCCCGGCGTCGGCGACGACGACAATGCGCCGGCGCATCATCCGGGCGCGTCGCCGATCAAGAGGACGGTCGTCCTGACCACCGGCTGCGGCGGCTAACGGCGTTTTTCGGCTGACCAGGCGAGGGCGGGCCGCCGGGCCCGCCCTTTTTGTGTGCGCGCGGCTCTTGTCAGGCACGCCGCGATTGTTACATTTCAGCCAATTGCTTCGTTGTTTGCATGCGTCGCTCAACCCGGGTCGAATCGGACAGCGGTCGGCGCTCGGCGCGAACCATTGACCGGCCTCGGGCGCGCGTGCTAAACGAATCATTCAACTTTGCCGGACCACGCCGCATGGGCGCGGCGGGGGAGCCAGACGAGCCGCATGAACATCTTAGGAATCAGCGCGTTCTATCACGACAGCGCCGCTTGCCTGGTCCGCGACGGCGAAATCGTCGCCGCCGGGCAGGAAGAGCGCTTCACGCGCGTCAAGCACGATCATAATTTCCCGGCCAAGGCCGCCGAGTACGTGCTCGCGGCCGGGGGCATCTCGATCAAAGACGTCGATCTGGTCGCGTTCTACGACAAGCCGCTGCTCAAGTTCGAACGCCTGCTGCGCACCTATCTCAACGTCGCGCCGCTCGGCCTGCCCAGCTTTCTGATGGCCATGCCGCTGTGGCTGAAACAGAAGCTGCTCATTCCCAAGGTGCTGCGCCGCGAACTCGACTACAACGGCCCGCAGATCTACCCCGAGCACCACGAAAGCCACGCCGCCAGCGCGTTTTTCCCGAGCCCATTCGAGCGCGCGGCGTTCATCACCTTCGACGGCGTCGGCGAGTGGACGACCATGAGCTGGGGCGTCGCCGCCGGCAACAAAGTGCAAATCCGCGCGGAAATCCGCTATCCGCACAGCGTCGGCATGCTCTATTCCGCCTTCACGTATTTCCTCGGCTTCCGCGTCAATTCCGGCGAGTACAAGGTGATGGGCCTCGCGCCCTACGGCGAGCCGAAATACGTCGAGCTCATCAAGAAGAAGCTGATCGACATCAAGGACGACGGCAGCTTCAAACTGAACATGGACTATTTCACTTATCTGCACGGCCTGCGGATGACCGGCCGGCGATTCGAGAAGTTGTTCGGCATTCCGGCGCGGTCGTCCGAAGGCAAGCTCGAACAGATTCACATGGACCTCGCGCGTTCGCTGCAGGCGGTGACCGAAGAGGTGATGCTCAAGACCGCCCGCTACGTTCACGGCCGCACCGGCGAGAAAAACCTGTGCCTGGCCGGCGGCGTCTCGCTCAATTGCGTCGGCAACGGCGTGGTCCTGCGCGAAGGGCCGTTCGACGACATTTGGGTGCAGCCGGCCTCGGGCGACGCCGGCGGGGCGCTGGGCGCGGCGGTTTACGCCTGGCACCAGTATCTCGAGCAGCCGCGGCACACGAACGGTTCGCGGCACGATCGGCAGCGCGGCAGTTTTCTCGGGCCGGAGTTCACCGACGACGACATCGGCAAGTTTCTGACCTCGCGCAATATTCCGCACCGCAAGCTCGCGCGCGACGACGTGGCGCGAACGGCGGCTGAAATCATCGCCTCCGGCAAGGTGCTGGGGTGGGTGCAGGGCCGGATGGAGTTCGGGCCGCGGGCGCTCGGCGCGCGCAGCATCCTCGGCGACGCGCGCAGCCCCGAGATGCAAAAGACGATGAATCTGAAAATCAAATTCCGCGAGAGTTTCCGGCCGTTCGCGCCGACCGTGAGAGCCGAGAATATTTCGGAATGGTTCGACATCGACCGGCCCAGCCCGTACATGTTGTTCGTGGCGCAGGTGGCGACGGACAAGCTGCGGCCGCTGCCGCCGGACGAGAAGGACAAGCGCGGCCTGGAAAAGCTCTACGTGGTGCGCAGCGAAGTGCCGGCGATCACGCACGTCGACGGCTCGGCGCGCATTCAATCGGTCGACCGCAACGACCATCCGCTGTACCACGACCTGCTCGATGAATTCGCCAAGCTGACCGGCGTGCCGGTGATCATCAACACGAGCTTCAACGTGCGCGGCGAGCCGATCGTCTGCACGCCGCAGGACGCATACGTCTGTTTCATGCGCACGCACATCGAGGCGCTGATGATCGGTTCGTATCTGATTCTCAAAGAGGACCAGCCGAAGTGGGAAGAAGATTTCGACTGGCGCAAACACTACCGACCGGATTGAGCCATGGCCAAACGCGACGAAAACAAGGACATTCGAAATTTCGGCATCGCCCTCGCCGTGTTGCTGGCGATCTTCGCCGGACTCGGCTGGCATAACGAGAAAGCCGCCTGGCCGTACCTGGCCGGCGCCGCGGGCCTCGCGCTGCTTCTCGGCCTGTTCCTCCGGCCGGCGTTGCGGCCGATTTTCCGCGGCTGGATGTGGTTCGCGCAGAAACTCAACTGGGTGACCACGCGGGTTCTTCTGACCGTTTTTTGGCTGGTCGTCTTCCTGCCGATCGGCCTGGTTCTGCGGCTGTTCCGCGTCGATTTCTTCGACCGGCGTTGGAATCCCGACCAAGCCAGCTATTGGCGCGAACGCCCCGATGCGCCCCCCGATCGCCGGCGGGCGGAACGATTAGGCTGATCGCGTTGACGTTTCCGCGTCCACTGTTCACTGCTCACAGTTCCAGGTAATCTGCAGCGTCCGGCCGCCGGCCGGCGAAGGGGGGAACGCGTGAATCTGAGCGATATCCTGCCGCCGCTGCGGCATTTCGAGGTCATTCCGGTTAGCGACGGCGGGCAGGAGACATACCTGCTGCGCGACCCGCAATCGTTCGCGGACCACATGCTCACGGTCAGTCGGCCGGTGCTCTTCTGCCTGCAATTTTTCGATGGCCGCTCGCAGGTGGCGACGCTCGCCGAGGCGTGGCGCGACGCGACCGGCGGCAATGAGTTGCCCGTCGAGCGGCTGGACCGCATTGTCGCCGAATTGGACGGAGTGTATCTGCTCGCCAACGAACGCAGCCGGGCGCACGAGGCCGATTTGCGCGCGCAATTCGCCGCGCAATCCACCCGGATGCATCGCTTCGGCGACGCCGGCGCGCAGGTCGCCGCCGCGCTCGCGGCCTGCTACGACGCGGCAGGTCTGCCGCCCGCGGCGTCGATCGCCAACGAAAGCAACGACCTCGCGTTCCTGATGGCCCCGCACATCGACTACCCGCGCGGCGGGGCGGCCTGGGGCCTGGCCTACGACGCGGCCCGGCGCCGTTTTGCCGGCGAGGTCGTGGTCGTGCTGGGCGTCAATCACCAGCCGCACGCGACGGCCGTGGCGTTGACGCGAAAAAATTTCTTGACGCCGCTCGGCGAGGTCGACACCGACGTTGCGCTGGTCGACGAAATCGCGGCGGCGCTGCCGTTCGACGGGTTCGCCGACGAGTTCTGTCATCGCGACGAGCACAGCGTCGAATTGGCGGCGCTGGCTCTGCGGCATGCCTTCGGCGACGGCTGTCCGAAGATCGTGCCGGTCCTGTGCGGCAGCGTCGAGGAGTTTGTCCAGCAGCAGGTTTACCCGCGGGCATCGACGCACATCGCGGCCTTTCAGGACGTGCTGCGGCAGATCGTCGCGCGCGAGGGTCAGCGGTTGCTGGTGCTCGCGAGCGTCGATCTTTCGCACATCGGCCCGCAATTCGGCGCCGCGGAACCGGTTAGCGAAACCGAATTCGAATCGTCGCTGGCGGCGGACCGGGAACTGCTGGCGATTGTCGGCCGCGGCGATGCCGATGGATTCTTCGGCGCGATAGCGGCGGATCAAAACGCCCGCCACGTTTGCGGCGTCGCGCCGATTCACCACGCCTTGGCGTGCGTTGACGGCGGCGAGGCCTTGCCGGCCGGCGCGTACGGTTGGCGCGCCGCCGACGGTTCGGGCGCGGTGACGTTTGGAGTCGGCGGGCTGCTGCGGAAATAGAAAAGGAAGAAGGAAAAAGGAAAAAGGAAAAAGTCGGTGGCCAGCCGGTCGACCTACCGATGCATTAACTCCCGAACGCCCAACCCCGAATCCCGCCTCGCTACCTCACGGACACTCCCGAATTTCCCACGAGCAATTGCCGTCCGTCTCACGCACACAGCGATCCGTCGGGCCGCCCTCGGAGCCGTCGGGGCACTTCCAGTTCGGCTCGCCGAGTGCGGGGCCGCAATCCGCAACGGGGCACAAGACCTTATCGCAATCGCCGACGGCGAACACGTTGGTTCCGCCGTTGTTGGCGTAGCATTCGTTCACATACGTTTTGTCGTCGCAGCCGCAGACGGGCGCGTAGATTTGATAGCACGCTTCCGGTCGCGGCTCGCACGCGCCCCAGCCCTCGCAATCGCTCGCGGCCTTTTGGCAGAAATCGGCCGCCGCACAATCGCTGTTGAGGACGCATTTTGACCCCGTCGGCCCAGTCCCGGGGCAATCGGGCGCGGCCAAAATCAAAAACACGAAGACGCCGCCGAGCAGCATCGCCAGCTTCAGCCAACCGTTTTCCGACTTCATGGCTCGCCCCCCGCCGGAATCGCCCCAAGTCAACATGTTGCTCGCTTTGCCATTGCGCAAGATCGGTCTTTCCCGGGGCGCCAAAATACGCGCACATGCGGGCGGCGCCTCCGCTCGCCGGCTTGAGACGGCGGCCGGATTGCATCATCATTGCGACGCCGTTCGCGGGAACTCAGACTTTTGCGCGCTGCCTGCCGTCTCATGGACCGTTGGAAAAAGGGAGATCGGGATATCGAATCTTTCTCGACAATGGGCACGGCCTACATCGGCGGGCTGGCGCGAATATGGCCCTGGATGGCCGCATTTGCGTGTCTCGCGCTGCTGGCCGGGGCGGCGGCGCAGCGCCTCGACTTCTGGCGCACGCGTGCTTTTCGGCGCTGGTTTCCCTGGTTGGCGCTGGCCGTGTCGCTGGCGGTCGGGCTCGCGCTCGCCTGGCAGCGAAAAGCCATGTTCGACGACGCCTTCATTTCCTTCCGCTATGTTCGTCAATTTTTGCAAGGCGCGGGCCTCGTGTTCAACGTCGGCGAGCGCGTGGAAGGCTACACGAATTTTCTCTGGATCATCGTCCTGGCCGGCCTGGCATGGGTGACGCGGCTGCAGATTCCGTTCGTTGCCTTTTACGCGTGCCTCGCCTGTTTCGTCGGGAACGTGGCGACCATCTGGGCGCTCGGCCGGCGGCTCTCGGCGCCCGACGCCGGGCAGACCTACGTGCCGCTGGCCGCGCCGTGGCTGGCGACGCAGTATATCTTCACCTGTTATGCGACAACCGGCATGGAAACGATGTTCGCCAGTTGGCTGGTGGTGATCGGCGCCTATTTTCTGGCCACCCAGGCGGGCGTTCGCCGCGCGACGGGCGCCGGCGTCTTCTTCATCCTCGCCGCGTTGGCGCGTCCGGATCATCTGCTGTTTTATTGCTGCGCGGGCGGTGTCCTGCTGGTCGAATGGATCGCCGCCGTCCGCGGCGCCTGGGCGACCCATCTCCGCGTCTGGCGAGCGGCGGCGCGCGAGTTCGCCGCGTTTGCCGCGCCGGCCGCCGGCTACGCGGTCTACTTTCTCTGGCGTTGGCGATATTACGGGGCGTTTTGGCCGAACACGTTTTACGCCCGATCGGTCGACGTTTCGTATTGGGCGCAAGGCTGGAAATATTTCTTGGCTTGCGGGGCGGGCGAGCACTTGCTGCTGTTGGCGCCGGTGTTCGCCGTGTGGGCGGCTAGTTCCCGCGACCCTCGTCTCGCGACGTTCCGTCGATTCGCCGTCGCCAGCGCTCTTATTTTTACGTTCTATATCGTCCGCGTCGGCGGCGATTTTATGCTCGGGCGATTTTTTCTGCCGTTGACGCCGTTGCTGTTGCTCGGCGTCGAGCAGGGCGCGCACGCGTGGGCGCGGGGCGCTCGCGCCCCGGCGTGGCGCGGGATCGCCGCGGCGGCGATTGTCGCCGCGACGGCCATCAGCGTTCCCTTTCCCGAAAGCTTCGAATCAATTGCCGACGAAAGTCGAGTGTATCGCGCGACGTATGGCAAATTGCATCTGGACAGGGCGGTTTCCGCGTCCATCGCCGAAGCATTTGGCGAGCCGGTGACGGTCAGCGCCAACGCGATCGGCCGGATCAGTTATTATTCCGCTGTGCCGTTGATCGACAATTTGGGGCTGACCGACGCCGTCGTCGCGCGCCGCCGCTTGCGAGTTCGCGGCCGTCCCGGTCATGAACGAGCGGCGTCGCAGACCTATCTGGACGCGCGCGGCGTGGTTCTGGCCTCGGACGGCCTGAACGACGAACTCCGCAAGATTGAGATTCCCGGCAGCGATTTTGGGTGGAGCATCTACCGTTACCATCCCGATCTGATGAAGCGGCTCGCCGCGCGCGCGCCGGACGTAAAGTTCGCCCGTGTGGAAGACGTGCTCGACGCGGAATATCATAATTTGTCCGCGCGATCGGCGCGGGAAACGGCCGAATTGCTGCAACGATTCGATCACTATTATTTTTCGGTGTCCGGCGACGAGCGCCGCCGCCGGCCGTTTGTCGAGCGTTTCATTCGACTGTGGGCCTTCGAAGACGGCCGCCTGCCGCCAGGGACGATCGTCGAGCCGTCGGCGAAACTGCGGTTCGTCACGCCCGCCGGTTCCGGCGAGTACGAAATCGAAAATTATCAAGGCGAGACGTTGCTGGCGTTGGGGCCTGGCGAGGCGGGCGGTCCGCCGGCGCGCGTCCGGTTTCCACCTTTCGAAATCCGCGGCGACGAGATCGGCTTCCTGGTCGGCAGTTGGCCCGAGCCGAGCCAGAGCGCGGTGGTCTTGAAAATCGACGGCGCGGCGTTCGGCCGGTGGGAAGGCAACGGCAGCGGACGATTGCAGCGCATTGTCGTGCCGCTCGTGGGCAAACGCGGCGGCCGCGCGGAGTTGTCCCTGGAAAACCGGTCGTTGCGCGAAACCCTGTTGTTCGACATGTTCTACGAAGCGGAGGCGCGAGGCGGTCCGACGTCTGCGGCGGGCGCGACGGCATCGGGCGCCGCCCCGTGAAACGGCATTTCTGCGAAAGCAGACCTTTTCGGCGTCAATACCCGTAGCGCGAGCGGCGGCGCCGTTTTTTCTTCTTCGAGCCGCCCTCGGCGTAATAGTAGTAGTACGAATAGTAGCCGTAGTCGTACCGGTAGCCGGCGTAGATGTTGTTGGTGACGATGCCCAGCAGCCGCGCGTTCACCTTTTCCAGCAGGTCGAGAGCGCGGTTGACGCCCGAGGCGCGGCTGCGGCCCAGTTCGACGACCAGCAGCGTGCCCTCGACGACCGACGAAAGGATCGCGGCGTCGGTCACGGCCACGACCGGCGGGCTGTCGAACAGGATGAGCTCGAATTCCTGGCGCATCTCGGCGATCAGGTCTTTCATGTGCTGGCTGCCCAGCAATTCGGTCGGATTCGGCGGAATCGGCCCGGAGGGGATAACCGACAGATTCGGAATCTTGGTCGCCGTGGTCACGTCGCGCCACGATTTCTCGCCGAGCAAGACGGTGGTGAGGCCCGGATCGCGCTCCATCTCGAAGATGTTCTGGACGTTGGGTTTGCGCAAGTCGCAATCGACCAGCAGCGTTTTGCGGCCGGCGTTCGCGAAGGTCAGCGCGAGGTTGGAGACGATGGTCGACTTGCCTTCGCTCGGTCCCGCGCTGGTGACCAGCAGCGTCGTCAGCTTGCGGTCCGGGTCGGCGAACTGGATGTTCGTGCGCAAGGTGCGAAACGCCTCGGAGATCGGACTCTTCGGGCTGTAATGCGTGACGAGGCTCGACGACGCGAGGCCGACGGCGTCGTCGTCTTTGCGCGAATCCGGAATGCGGGGAATGATGCCGTAGATCGGCTTGCGGACGAAACGCTCGACCTCTTCGATCGACTTGAGCGAATCGTCGATGAACTCCAGGAAAAACGCGACGCCGATCGAAAGCAGCAGGCCCGCGACCGCGCCCATCAGCAGATTGAGTTTGATGTTCGGGGCGATCGGCGACCGCGGCGTCACCGCGTTGTCGATCGTGCGGATGGCGCTGATCGTCGAGGCCATGACGATTCGCGACTCTTCCTTTTTCGTAAGCAGGAAGGTGTAGATCTGCGCCGTCACTTCGCGCGACCGCGTCAATTCGGCCAGGTCGCGCTCGACGCTGGGCAGGCTGCTGATCGTCTTGCCGAACTGGGCGATGATTTCATCGAGTTTTTGCAGCCGCGTGTCGACCGACGAGATGGTTTCTCTCAGAATCGCCTGAATCTGCAAACCGACCGCCGCCAGTTGCCGGTCGAGCGCTTGCACTTCCGGGTGAACTTGCGTGTAGGTCGTCATCATCTGGCTCTTGCGCGACTTCAAATCGGCGACCACCGAACTCAGGCCCGAAAGGACCGAATCCTCCGCCGACGACATGCTCGGCAGCGCCAAACCCTCGACGCCATTTTTCTTCACCTCGACAAGCATGCCCGCGTATTTAAAGCGTTCGATCTGCAACTGCGAACGTTGCAATTCGAATTTGGCCACCGAGTCGATCAGCGAACTCGCCTCGGTGCTGAGCATCATGATGCCCTTTTCCTGCTTGTACTTCTGCAATTCGTCTTCGCTGCTGGACAGAATGCCGCGAATGACGTCGAGTTGGCTTTCGATGAAATCGACCGTCTGCTTGGCTTCGCGGCTTTTCTCGGCCACGTTCAGCGTCTCGTAGACTTCGACGGTCTTGTTGACGATGTCGCGCGCCAACGACGGGAACTGGCTGCGGTACGCGATCTTCACGATCTGCCCGCTGTCGCCCATTTCCGCGACGTTGAGGTTCTCCTGCACCAGGCGCACCGTGGAGTCGAACGGCCGTTGCACAAACTTGAAGGCGGACCCGGCGTGCGGCGGCTTGGCGAGGTCAATGTCGAATTCCAGACCCGCCGCGTGGAACCCGTTTTGAAAATCGCCTTTGCCGAGCGAGGCGCCTTTGTACGAGACCTCGAATTGCCCCTGATCGTTCAGGAACGTCACTTGGTAAACCTGGCCCTGATTGTCCGCGGCCAGTTCGACGTTCTTCAGCGTCGGCTCGATTTTCTCCGTGTGGCTCAGCACCGCGAGGTCCAGCCGCAGTTCGCGCACCACGGCCTCGGCCATCGTCCGGCTGTGAATGATCTGCATTTCGGCGGCGATCGGGCTTTGGCGGTTGGCCTTGACCAGTTCGTTCAGCACGGCGTTGCCGGTCTGTTCTTCGCGAATCTGGACGACGGCAAACGCCTCGTAAATCGGCGTCATCAAGAACGTATGGATCAGGACGGCCGCGAATACCGACAGGAACGTCAGCAGGACCACGATCCGCCGGCGAAAAAGCACGCGGAAGTAATCGGAGACCTGCACTTCTTTGGCGCGGTAACGAAGATCCATGGTTTACGGCTGTCTCTGCAACGAGGTGACGGCCGCCGCGTCGACGACGACCTGGCTGAGATTCGGCAACAGCAGGCCGAGCACGCGGTCCCACTTCGCCAGGCCGCTGGCCGGCACGAAAATAATGTCGCCGTCCTGCAAGAACGGCACGTCGGGTTTCTTGCCCTGCAGAATGTCGTTGTAATCGACGGTGTACACTTTCGGGTTCGCGAGATTGCCGCGGATCACCTTGATCTCGCGCTTGTACGCCGTCACTTCGTTGAAGCCGCCGGCGTCGGCGATCGCCTCGGTCAAGCGCAGCCGCCGCGCGAGCACCGGCACGGCCGTCGGCCGCAGCACCTCGCCCAGCACGTAGACTTTGGCGTTGTCGATGTTGGGCAGAAAGATGATGTCGCCGTCGGCAAGCAGCAGATTCTGGCTGACGTCGCCCCGTTGGAAGAGGGCGTAGAAGTCGACCGGCACCACCGTTTTGGCGCGGATCAAGAAGGCGTTGCCCAGGTTCGCTTTTTCGGTCGGGCCGCCGGCGCCGGCGACGCCTTCCAGCAGCGTCGTGGTGGCGCGGACGGGGTAAATGCCCGGACGATACGTCTGCCCGAAGATGTAGAAGACCTTGCTGGCGTACTCGGTGATTTCGACGTCGACCTGCGGATCGCGCAGCACGCGGCCCAATTTTTCCACCAGCAACGCCTGCAATTGCACGAGCGTCAGACCGTTGGCCATCAGGTTGCCGGCCAGCGGCATGAAGTACGTGCCGTCGGGCCGGATGCGGCCTTCCTTGCTCAGGTCGATCCGTCCCCAGACGGTCACTTTCACTTTGTCTTCCGGGCCCAGCGTGTAGTCGGCGCGGCGCTCGCGGATGTGATCCACCAAGCTGCGGGCGTTGTCGCGCAACGCCTGCGAGTCATCGGGCGCGGCGGCGTTCTGCCACCAGTCGTCGCCGGCCTCCGGCGACGCGTTCGGCTTCGACCGCCCGGTCTCGCACGCGGCGAGCCAGCCCGCCGTCAGGAACAGGAAGAGGAACAGGATAACTAACGAACGACCTCTCAACGAGCCTCCTCGTTCGGCCTACGATTCTTTATTATGCCACAAGACGGCGAAGCATTGCAAAAGGTCGGAACACGCGAACGGAAATCGGAAGCGAGGCAAGGTTCAGACGGCCCGCGTTCATAGACCGGCGTCGTGCGCCATGCGCAACATTTCATCGAGCAGGGCTTTGAGCCGCGGGCATTTGTCGCGGGCCAGATCGGGGTCCAACTCTGCGAACAGGCAGACGCCGTCAATCACCTTCTTGTAATGTTGCTTGGTTTTGTCGAGGTACAACCGTTCGAGGAGCTTTGCGGGCGGCTCGTCGAAGTTGACGGTTTCGGGGTTCGCACTTTTGGCGCCGAGCGCTCGTCTAACCGCAACGGGAAGCCCCTCAGATCCGGCCAGCAACCAGGCTTCCAGTTCGTGGACGGCAAAGTGCTGAGAGAACCGCCTGTTATTGACCTGCCGCTCCACACGCGCCTTGGCCCACGAATAGCGGTCGTCCGCGGTCTTTTTGTCAGGCGGATAAAACGTCGGACCATAAAGGTCGAGAAGGCCAATGACGCCGATTACTTCCCGGCCCGACGTGCCTGCGAGATGAAGTTCGACTTTTCTGCAAATATGCTTTTGATAGCTTGGCCATCCCCTGAGATCGAAAGCATCGATCCTCACGCGTTGGCCGAGTCTCGGGTCGAGCCACCGTTTCAAGAACGAAGGAAGCGCCCGGCGTTCGGTTTCGCCCTCGACGAAAAGAACGAATTTCATTCCATCGCCTCAAGCTCGCCGGACCGATACAGCGCGCCGAGGCTGTACTCTTTCAGCCAACGCGCGAGCTCGTCGCCCTCGATGATGGAAAGCTTCGTCTCGCCGTCTTCCCAGCGGGCGACCGTCGTCGTGGGCGGATTGTCGCCAAACGCATCGAGCAACTGCGGGGAGTGCGTCGTCAGAACGACCTGGCTGCGGTCCGCGGCCTGTCGGGCAAGTTCGGCCACCAGCGGCAGCATGGCCGGATGCAGGCCCGCCTCGGGTTCGTCAATCGCGATGAGTTCGCCAGGGTCGGGGTTGCCCAGAATCGCCAGCAGCAGCAGAAAACGCATCGTGCCGTCGGACAGATCGGCTGCCGATTGAATGCTGTTTAATGATCGCCAGCGAAGACGAAGCTGAACGCGTTGGTCTGCGGCGGGCGGGAACGACAATTCCTCAAAATCCCGCCCAAACGCGGCGGTCATCGCCCCGTCGACGTCTTTCTTGAAATTGCGGTCACTCGAATAGAGCGTATGGAGAACCGGAATGAGGTTCTGGCCGTCCGCCGCAACTCTTTTTTCGAACCGTGCGACCGTCGGCCGTCGCATCTCGGCGTCCTGGTCCACATGAAGGTCGTGAAAAACGTTCCAACTCGCGAGCCTATCGCGAAAAGCCGAGAGCAGAGGGTTGCCGAATGGCCCGGCCGCCAGCGACAGCAGGGTTTGTTCATCGGGAACACTGCCATGGAGGCCCGAGACCTGATGCCCCTGTGAGTTGCGTTTGAAATAGTATTCCGGGTCCTTGTATTCTCCGTTGCTGAGCGACTCGCTCTCCACGCGATACGCGCTTGTATGGCCGAGTTGCTGCAAACTCAGCGCGTAGGTGAGAGCCTCCGTAGCCGCATCGCGCATTACGTTGATGGGTTCAGTCTTGACGATCCAATCAAGGGACTCGGCCTTTCCGTCCCACAGAACAGCCGCGATTCCGCCTTGCTTCAGAATATCTTTCGGCAGATCGCCCATGGCAGATCGTTGCAGAAGGGCAAGGGCGCGCAGCAGGTTGGACTTCCCCGATCCGTTCGGTCCGATAACTACATTTAGTTTTCCAGGTGTCCACCTGATGTCCTTGAGCGAACGATATCCTTTAATGCTGAGAATCTGAATCACGCTTTGGCTCCTTTGCAGAACCGCAAGCCTGGTGGGAATAACTTTACCGCTCCGATTTTTCCCAGATGTTCGAGCATGGCCGCAAGTTTATGCCCGCCTCGCGCCGGCCGTCAAATACGGATTGCGTCGGGCTTGCCGGGGGCCGGGGCTCTTTGTCACGCCCCCGGATGTTCTTCTTCCGCGGTCGCTGGCGCGGTTTTCTTCTTGCCGAACAACCAGACGAGCAGCACGCCCAGAAAATACAGGCCGACCATCGGGATGCCGAGGCTGGCCTGGCTGACCACGTCGGGCGTGGTCAGCATCGCCGCGAGAATGGCGATGATCACGATCGCCCAGCGGAACGCCCGCAACAACTGCCGCGCGTCGACGACGCCCATGCGGCCGAGCAGAAACATGACCAGCGGCAATTGGAACGACGCGCCGAAGGCGATGATCATCGTCATGGCGAACGAGAAATACTCCTTCGTCGAAATCAGCGCTTCGAGCGTTTCGCTCCGGTAATTCGCGATGAGGACCTGCAGGGCCATCGGAAACATTTCGAAATAGCAGAACAAGCCGCCGATCGTGAACAGCAACGAACCGGCGGCGACGAACAGCAAGAGAAAGCGTTTCTCCGTCGAATACAACGCTACCCAGACGAAGCGGCCGAGAAAGTACATCCAGAACGGCGTCGAGAGCAGCAGGCCGGAAAAAAAGCCGACCTTCATGTACGTCAGCAGGCCCTCGGGCGGCGACGTGAAAATCAACTTTTGTTCGTGGCCGATGGTCTTGTAGACCTCCCACAGCGGCAGCGTCAGAATGCGGAAGATGTCGGGCGAAAAATACATGGTCGCCGCGGTCGCGACGAAAATGGCGATCAGCGAGTAGAGCAACGCCGTGCGGAGTTCCGCCAGGTGCTCGATGATGCCCATCGAGCCGCCGGTCTGCTCCTCGGGCGTCTCCTCCGGCGGGGGCTCCAACTCGGGGACGTCGCTCAAGAATGCGGCTCCTTGCCGGCGTCCGGGGGCGGCAGGTCGTTGCCGGTCGTCGACAGGTCCGCGGCGGCGGGCGTCGCCGGCGGGGCCGCGTTCGCCGGAACGTCAGCCGCGGCGGGCGGGGCCGCGGCGGGCGAGGGGGACGGCGCATCGGCCACGGCAGCGGTCGAGACGGTTTCCGGCGTCGGCGGGGAGGGCGGCGGCGCGGCAATTGCCGGAACGGCGGCGGCTGGCTCTTTTTCTTCGTACGGCTGGCGCGTGTCCGGCGGTTTCCAGGGCGGCCGCTTATTGGGTCCGACGATGGATTCCTCGGCTTCCATTTCGATGCGCCGCAATTCCAGGTTGATTTCGCGCTGGATGATCGACATGTGGTGCCGCGCCCAGGCGTACGCCTTGCCCATCTGGCGCGCCACCTTCGGCAGGTTTTTTGGCCCGACGACGACGAGCGCCAGCACCAGCACGACCATCATCTCGCCGAAACTCATCCCGAACATCGTACACATCCCCCCGGGGCCAGGCGGCCCGGATGCGGAAGGTATCGCCATGACCGAGGAGTGTCAATCAGCCAAAATCCGCGCCAGTCGCGTCGGTTCGGAATTGACGCCTATTCGCAAAGCCGTTCCTGCGCGCGGCCGCCCTTCACCGCCAGCGACAGATATTGCCGTCCGCGCATTCCCAAATCTTGCGCCCGCGGCAGCCCCGGCACATCGCCGAACCCGAACCCCGAGAGTTCGTAGCGAAAGGCCGCGTAGATCTGCAATTCCTTGTCGGGCCATTCGGCCCGAATCGGATTGAAGCCCGCTTCCCGCACCGCGTTGAGCGCGCAGTCGTCGAGCGCACGGCGCCCGCTCGACTGCGACACCGTCGCCTCGCTGACCTCGCCATTGCGCTGAATCGTGAAGCGCACGTTGACGACGCCTTGCTCGCGCCCGCGCACGGATTCCCTCGGATAGACCCACGCGAGGCAGATCTTGTCTCGCATGTGCGCGAAATAGCCCAGATAACGGATTTCTCTGACCGAAATCGAGATCGCCTCGCCCGGTTCCGCGACGTTTGGACTGTACCGATTGACCCCGTCCTCGCCCCCGGCGCCGCCCAGCGGCGCCGGCATTCCGGCGCGCGCGAGCATCTCGTCGACTTTGCGGTTCAAGCCGTCGCTGGCGCCGCTGTTCGCGTTTGGCGCGCCGGCGGCCCCAGTCGCGCGCTCGCCGACGCCCTCGCCGATGGCCGGCATCGGCGGCAGGCGGACGCTGTTGTGGTCGGCAAAATCGACCGCCGCGTTCTTCTTGGAATCCAAGCCGCTCGGCGGCAGGCGGTCGAGATTCGTGTTGACCGGCAGGTTTCTTGCTATTTCCGCCAGCGTTTCTGCGTCGATGTTGGCCAGGTCGAAGTCGACCGTCTGCGGCTGCGCCGGCGCGCGGAAACCCAGGAGCCCCGAATAGAAGAGGACGACGATCCCGATATGGACCAGCACGGACAGGGCGATCGCGACGCCGACGATCCGCCGATCACGATGATCCCGCACTTGTTCGCGCCCGCCCGTTTGCACATCCCACCCTGCGAAATTTCAAACTTCGCTCGGGACTCTACAGGGCATGTTTGCGCGATAGCAATGGGGCGGCGCCGACAGCGGTTTTCATCGCGCGCGCTGGTTGGGCAGCGCGCGGCGGCGGCGCATCGCCCGGCAGAACAAACGAAGCGGGGTGTCGGTCCGTTCAATCCTGGCGTTGGAAGACGGCCCCGTTGAGCCCGAGCGCACGACCGTCGCAGGGATCGCTTTTCAGCGTGGTCTTCAGCGTCGTCGCCGTTACGTCATACGTGTATTCGCCGACCTGGGACGATGGGCAGGCCAGTTGTCCCGACGTGTCCGTGAAGTCGGCCGTGCAGCCGTTCAGCGCGATCGTGCCGTAGACGTCGTACGCCGTGTCGTTGACGCCGACCGCGTGATACGTCAGGTCGCTGGCGATCGTCAACGTCAGCGCCGCGGATTTCCAAGTCCCCGGAATCAGGCTCGGCGAACCACAGCCGCTCGCATCGTCGTCGGCGGGCGACGCGTCATCGTCGCCGGATTTTGCGGAGCTGCTGCTGCCGCCGCACGCCGCGAACAACGCCAGCCCGATGCCCAAAAGCAGAACGATCGGTACGTATTGCTTGTGCGCGAACATCGTCAAGAATCCTCCTTACGCGAACGATTGGTGATTGCCGAATGCTACGGGTTTGTGATCTTTTTCGGCCCGACGGTTTTCGCCACGGGCTCGGCGGTTGACGTTTCGCCCTCGACCGGGGCGGCGGCCGGCTCGGCGGGGCCGAGGGTTCGCTGCTCGACCGGCTGCGGCGTCGCAAGGCCGAGTTCGATCTCGAACTGTTTGAGCAACTCGTTGGCCTGCATCTTCTGCGCTTCCTTCTCGATTTCGAGGCCCGCCGCGTCAATGTTGTTGAGGGCCATTTCCATGCGCGCCTGATGCTTGGCCGATTCGCGGTTGATGCGGTCGATCATCTCGTCGTGGGTCTGGTCGATGCCGCCGACCTCGAACGACTCCATCGCGTCGGCGACGTGCTTTTCCCATTGGGCCTGCTTGTGCACGGCGACGGCGCGCTGCACCTCGTCGATCTTGCGTTTTTTCTCTTGCAGGAAGGCCTCCTTGACCTTGAGCGCTTTCTCGAACGACTCGCGGCTGACCTTCAGGTGCGCCTCGTCGCCGGCCACGTCCTGATTGAGCTGTTCGAGGGTCGTGGCGTAGGTCAGCGCGATGTCGCGGCGGCCGGCCTGCAGCGCCGCCTTGATGCGCGCCTTGACCTGTTCGACTTTTTCCTGCCGGTCCCGCTGCTTATTTTCGAGCAGCGTCACGTTGGCCTTGATCATTGCCAGCGACTCGTTCATCCGCGGCGCCTGGTCGTTCAGGTCGCGGATGTTTTGCTGCA